>NZ_JBLXXZ010000015.1:0-42300 GCF_048513015.1 Rothia sp. P7181
ACGGGATTCAATAATGCTTTCTGTCCAGAACTTCTCGTACCCTTCAAGGACAGCGTCCTCAACATCTTCAACCTTGATTTGAGGAATAACATCGCTCAACGCCCCGACAGTATTCGGCTCTAAAGGTATCGCTAAATGCCGGTAGACTTCTGCGGTAACTTTTCTCAACGGAGCAGAATCTTCTACCACGATCCCTGTGCTAAACCACCATGCGCCAGAAACAACGCGCTGAGCTGTACCAACAATTTTGAGACGCTCTCCTTCTCCAGCATGGATAAACACTGAATATTCTCCAGGGCAATACTCCCCCGGTAACTCACCCACTTCTGCACAAAACCCTAAGGATGAAAGCACCTGAACAAAAAATTGTGCAAAAAACTCAAAACGACGATTGTTCCCACTAATAGCATCAGCAGAAGGAGCAAAATGATCAATAACTAACGAGCCCGCATGATAAGCAGCAGCATGACCGCCCACAGGTCGCACCTGCGGTAAAAACCCTAAACGGCGAGAGGCTTCAGCTGCATCCTCAAAAGAAGGATTATGTTTGTCTCGTCGCCCAAACGCCATATTGGGGGCAGGACGATACAAACGAAGCGTTTGTTCCTCTTGACCTCGAGCCACACGGCGCAAGAACTCCACAGACTCTGAGAACGGATGAATATGTTCTCCGGGGTGTTCGGTATCTAAAATAATATGCATGACAAAGCCCTCTTAACCTAGTACACCAGCAATCATCTCTTTCTATCATCGCTGATAGAAAGAGAACATGCATTGAGACATAACACAACAGATACGGTGTCTCTCTCCCCCCCCCATATATTAAGAAAAGTGGTGCGCCCTCTGCCCTTACCGGACAGAAAGCGCACCACCATCAACTTTTAAATGTTATTCAGAACGGTTTAGAAATCCCAGTCATCGTCTTCGGTGTTAACAGCTTTACCAATAACGTATGAAGAACCAGAACCAGAGAAGAAGTCATGGTTTTCATCAGCATTAGGAGACAGCGCCGAAAGGATAGCAGGAGAAACATTTGTTACCGATGCAGGGAACATTGCTTCGTACCCAAGGTTCATCAGCGCTTTATTAGCGTTGTAGTGCAAGAATTTCTTAACATCTTCGCTCAAGCCCACAGAATCGTAGAGAGAATGAGTGTATTGAACTTCGTTCTCGTACAGTTCATAGAGCAAGTCAAAGGTGTAGTCCTTGAGTTCTTGCTGACGTTCAGGAGTTTCTTTTTCTAGACCGCGCTGGAACTTGTAACCAATGTAGTATCCGTGAACAGCTTCATCACGAATAATCAGACGAATCAAATCAGCAGTGTTCGTGAGTTTCGCGTGAGAAGACCAGTACATCGGAAGGTAGAAACCAGAGTAGAACAAGAAAGATTCTAGCAATGTAGAAGCAACTTTCTTCTTCAAGGGGTCTTCGCCTTGATAGTAGTCCATCACAATATTTGCTTTTTTCTGCAAGTGTTCGTTCTCTGCAGACCAGCGGAATACCTCATCAATCTGCTTCGTTGAAGCAAGAGTGGAGAAAATTGAAGAATATGATTTCGCGTGGACAGATTCCATGAACGCGATGTTGGTGTATACAGCTTCTTCGTGGGAAGTCACAGCATCAGGTAGCAAAGAAACTGCACCAACAGTACCTTGAATGGTATCGAGCAAAGTCAAGCCTGTGAAGACTCGCATGGTGAGCTGTTGTTCTTCAGGAGTGAGCGTCTTCCACGACTGAACGTCGTTAGACAGTGGGACTTTCTCAGGCAACCAGAAATTAGCGGTTAGGCGATCCCACACTTCGAGGTCTTTTTCGTCTTCAATACGGTTCCAGTTAATAGCTTCAACGTGGTGAATCAGTTTCACCTTTTCGCTCATCATCATTGTGTTCTCCTTATCGATGAACTGTTCTTCACAATCTCATGTGATGTATGTGTTGTTGCTCTGGTGTGGGGCAGTTCGAGTGCTACTACCCCACACCATCATAGTTTATGCGCGCACAGCGACATTAGAGCATGCAGGAAACGCAACCTTCAACTTCTGTTCCTTCAAGAGCCATCTGTCGGATACGTGAGTAGTAGATGGTCTTAATGCCTTTACGCCATGCGTAGATTTGTGCCTTGTTCACGTCACGAGTGGTAGCTGTATCACGGAAGAACAGTGTTAACGAGAGACCCTGATCAACGTGTTGTGTTGCCACAGCATAGGTGTCAATAATCTTTTCGTACCCAATCTCGTATGCGTCCTCATAGTATTCGATATTCTCGTTTGAAAGGTAAGGAGCTGGGTAATAGACGCGCCCAAGCTTACCTTCTTTACGAATCTCGATTTTTGATGCGATGGGGTGGATAGAAGATGTTGAACCGTTGATATATGAGATAGAACCTGTAGGCGGAACAGCCTGAAGATTCTGGTTGTACATACCGTATTGTGCAACATCAGCTGCAAGAGCTTTCCAGTCCTCTTGGGTGGGGATGCTGTGTCCTGCAAAAAGTTCACGCACGCGTTCAGTTGCAGGTTCCCATTCTTGTTGGATGTACTTCTGGAAGAACTCTCCGCTAGCATATTTTGATTTCTCAAAGCCAACGAAGGTTTCTTGGCGTTCACGCGCAATTTCCATTGAGGCTCGAATCGCGTGGTATGTGACCGTATAGAAGTAGATATTGGTGAAGTCTAGAGCTTCTTCTGAACCATATTTGATGCGTTCACGACCAAGATAACCGTGCAAGTTCATCTGGCCAAGTCCCACGGCATGGCTCATCGAGTTACCGCGTTCAATAGAGGGCACGGAACGAATATCTGAAAGGTCAGATACTGCGGTAAGAGAACGAATTGCCGCGTTAACGGTTGAGCCGATGTCTTTGCCGTCCATCGTCAACGCAATGTTGAGAGAGCCAAGGTTACAAGAGATGTCTTTACCAATGGTCTCGTATCCTAGGTCAGCATTGTAATAGGACGGTTCTGATACCTGAAGAATCTCTGAGCAGAGGTTCGACATGATGACTTTACCGTCAATGGGATTTGCACGGTTAACGGTGTCTTCATACATGACATAGGGGTATCCGGATTCGAACTGTACTTCTGCGAGAGTTTGGAAGAATTCACGGGCGTTAATCTTGGTTTTCTTAATGCGGGCGTCATCGACCATCTCGTAGTACTTTTCGGTGACAGAAATATCAGAAAGTGGTTTGCCGTATACTCGTTCAACGTCGTACGGGGAGAAGAGGTACATGTCCTCGTTCTTCTTTGCCAGCTCAAAAGTGATATCGGGGATAACAACACCGAGAGAGAGCGTCTTAATACGAATTTTTTCGTCCGCGTTTTCACGCTTGGTGTCAAGGAACGAGTAGATGTCGGGGTGGTGAGCGTGCAGGTATACTGCACCAGCACCTTGACGAGCACCTAGCTGGTTTGCGTAGGAGAAAGAATCCTCAAGAAGTTTCATCACGGGGATGACACCAGAGGACTGGTTCTCAATCTTTTTGATAGGTGCGCCAGCTTCACGAAGGTTTGTCAAGGCGAAAGCAACACCGCCGCCACGTTTAGATAGTTGCAAAGCGGAGTTGATGGAACGTCCGATGGATTCCATATTGTCTTCAACACGAAGGAGGAAGCAAGAGACGAGTTCGCCACGCTGTTTTTTACCTGCGTTTAAGAAGGTTGGGGTTGCTGGTTGGAATCGTCCGGAGATGATTTCTTCAACAATTTTGACGGCTAGTTCTTCGTTACCTTCAGCAAGGAGCAATGAGACCATCACTACGCGGTCTTCGAAGCGTTCTAGGTAGCGCTGACCGTCAAAGGTTTTGAGAGCGTATGAGGTATAAAACTTGAATGCACCCAAGAAGGTAGGAAACCGAAACTTTTTGGAGTACGCCAATTTAGAAAGAGATTTAATGAACTCGAAGTCATACATCTCAAAGATGCGCTCTTCATAGTATTGGTGTTTGACGAGGTAATCCATTTTTTCTTCCAAGTCGTGGAAGAAAACGGTGTTGTTATTGACGTGCTGGAGAAAGTATTGGCGTGCGGCTTGACGATCAGCGTCAAACTGAATTTGTCCGTCTTCATCATAAAGGTTGAGAAGAGCGTTGAGTTCGTGGTATCCAAGTCCGCGGAACTTTTCTGGCACGGTGGGGTCTTCGTGTCCAGGTTCGTGGCTCATGCCGGGCACAGGGAGTTTTGAATCCAAAATTTTTCCAATCCTTCTTGAACGTTGGTGACGTCTTCGGGTGTTCCCATCAACTCAAATTTATAGAGGACAGGAACCTGACATTTTGCTGACACAATATCTGCGGCGACGCAGTAGAGTGAACCAAAGTTGGTGTTTCCGGCTCCTATGACTCCGCGCATTAGAGCACGGTTCTCGGGAACGTTAAGAAACTTTGTGGCTTGCGGTGGAACAGAGCCTGATCCGCCGGGTCTGCCATAGCTCGGAACACAGAGTACATACGGTTCGTGTACTCGTGGAGTTTCCTCGCTAGTTTTTAGGGGTAAGCGTATGGCTCGAACCCCCGTTTTAAGAATAAATTTATGAGTATTTTCAGAAACCGATGAGAAGTAAACAACCAGAGGGCTACCAGATGTGGTGGTCACGGTGGAGTCTGCTTCGCGTGTTTGTTGTTCCATGAGAAGCTCCAACCTTATCTATGCGGTTTAGGGTGCGGTGATGAGCCAGACTGATGCGAGGTTCAAAGGTTTATGCGCTCAAGGAGCTGATAAGGTCTGGGCGGAAGCCTGACCAGTGTTGGTCTCCAGCGATGACGACGGGGGCTTGGAGATAACCGAGTTTTTTGATGTCTTCGAGTGCTTGCTCGTTCTCGGTGATGTCTACGATGTTGTACTCGATACCGTTTTTCTCTAGTGCACGATATGTCATATTGCACTGCATACAAGCCGGTTTAGTGTACACCGTTACTGACATTGTTATCTCCTTGGTATCACCAGCAGGTGGCGATAGGTTCTCGTCGTAGGGCTATAGATTATGGGTTCGTTGTGGTGAGCTCTTTGAAGACCAGTGTTTATCAAGTCGGTGAGCAACGACCGGATTAATACTACATCTAGTGTGCGAGGAGTTCTAGATGCCCTAGATAGTGTGGTCTACTCACCATTTTTCTTAATCCACAGCATTTTTCGCTTATTTATAGGGCTTATGGCAGTTATCCACAATCCCATTTAAACACCTGTCTAGACACCCTCCTTTTGGAGGTCTCTAACACACCGGCAAAAAGGTGTCACCAATGCGCCCCGTATTCTCAACGGAGGAGATTCAACCCAAACCTGAACTTTGCTGTTACCAGCACTTCTGAGAGAAATTTTTAACGCTTTTTTTACTCTTGGTGTGTCGCCTAGAACGAAATATCACGTCACGTATTGAGGGTCAAGAAGGCTTTTACAGGAACTTCTTACACCCTCTTCTAAAGCCTTCAAATATGGCTCAAAGCATCAAAAATAGCAGGTAGCTCAAAATCCCCATGCTTCTAATCTTTGAGAATCCCTCTATTTTGCAATTCGCGGATAAGGCTCGCCCCATCATTAGCTTCAGACCAGCTCTTACCTTTAGTAATTTCTTGAGCGCGGCTATCTCCCCACACTCGTCCCGAGGCTAGAACGGACTCGCCAATCGTCAGATTACGGATCAAAATAGCAGCAACGTTCTGAGGGTAACGCACAGCAAACCCGTTATAAATTTCGGGGTCTCGCTGCCCATCGTCCCCAATAAGAATCCACCTCATCTCAGGGAATTCTGCAGCAAGACGCTTAAGCGACTCCACCTTATGTTCTGTACCGGAACGGAACCAATGTTGAGGGGTCGGCCCCCAGTCCGTTAAAAGAAACGTCCCTTTAGGGTAAGCATTACGTGATAGGAAACGTTGCAACGTAGGCGTTACATTCCACGCCCCTGTTGATAGGTACATGAAAGGGGCATAAGGATGTTCACGGTGTATACGGTCTAAAAGAACGGACATACCGGGAGTGGGAATACGCGCGTGCTCATTCAGAACAAAGGAGTTCCACGCAGCTAAGAGTGGACGAGGCAGAGCCGTTACCATGACGGTATCGTCAACATCGCAAATAACACCAATTTTTTGTTCTGGAGGAACAACATACACGGTTGTTTCTGCGCTCTCTCCCCCAAGAACTGACATGGTTACCCGATGTAAACCAGGCTCGAGAGAAATCTCTAATTGCGCATCAAGTACACCACCACGATCTGTCCTGAGTAAGAATATCTGTGAACCAATCTGAACCGACACTTCGGCATGAGCAATCGCTATCGCGGTGAAAGAACGCCAACCACGAATTTTTTGTTCGGGCGCATCATCATGCCCCGCATTAAAAAACTTTTCAAAGAGGTCAGTTTTGTAGAGCGCTCGCCCTAAGACACGAATCCAGCGTGTTGTGCCATAGCCAACGCTGGGAACGAATACGGGCTCTTTAGCTGCCTTGCGAGCTCGCTTTTCTCTCCATTGGTGGATATAACCCGCCACACGATATCCCAGATGAGCAGCACCATCAGCGGCTTCGGTGGCCATCTGGCGCAGATCTTGAGTACCTAATGAATCCATACCTCTAGTTTTTCACATTAACGAAACAATGGTGTGAAGATTCGTCTTATAACGAACCTTCACACCATTAAAAAGTTTTTCTTTTAGTGCATTGTCAGGACGCAATGAGCAGACCCTTTACCTTCTGCTTCAGCAGATTCTACAGGCTCAAAAATTCCCATCGATTTGATAGCGCACCGAACAGTCTCTTCAGGTGTTTTAGCATAAACAGATACCGCAATAACATGACCTGATAAGTCATGGATGTCGTCTGCGTTAACTCGGTAGAAGGTTGGCTCTGCGCCAAAAGAATGTTCGTTGCCAGAGAATTCTTTCTGATCGATAAAGAAACGCGCTGTACCAGGTTGTGGCTTTTCACCGATTTCTGCATTGCCAGTGACCACTTCTGTCTCAATAACCACAAAGTCGCGATTTTCTTCGAAACCTGAGGTCTTTTCGATGGTAAGACCAGGAACTGATCCTTCAGCGCAACCACTAAGTAGAGCCGTTGCGACCAATGCAATTGAAGCGAAAACTGATTTATTAGCCATACCCAAAAATATAGCGTGTTCCGAGTAAAAGACGGGGTATATTTCAGGTATTTTGCGACAGTTCGTCAATAAATTTTGTGGGGTAAAGTTTTCTCTTCAGGTATCCCCTAACATGCTATGCTCCGTAAACCTATCAGATTTGATGCTCGGTCTTGGCTCAAATGTGCACCAGCAAAGCTGCGCTGTCCCCTTCCTGAGGATAAAAAATGCTGGCTTGGATTGTATCCAAGCCAGCATCTCAGTGGTGGAGATAAGGGGACTCGAACCCCTGACCCCTTGCATGCCATGCAAGTGCGCTACCAGCTGCGCCATATCCCCATATATAAGTTTTTCTTGTACCAAAGTACTCATCCATCATACACGACAGAAAAGATAGGAGGCAAATATCTTGAGTAGATTTTTGCCATGATTCTTTTGACTCATCGTTTTTCTTACAGAAGCTAAACATCTCAAACTATGTGTTTGCGCTATGTTTAACCTCTGCAAGAAATACGGCCTCAGATGTTAGCCTTCGTCTTCACGAATCATTTGTTGATCTTTTTCTTGATCAATCGTTTCTTCTACCACGGGTGCTTCGCTCTCTAGTCCAAGAGTAATACGTGGAGCATCAGACCATAAACGATCAAGAGCATAGAAAGCACGGTCTTCTTCATGCTGAACATGAATCACGATATCTTCAAAATCTAGAAGAACCCAACGTCCGCCAGAACGACCTTCACGGCGAACGGGTTTCATATCCATTTTTTCACGAAGGTCATCTTCCACCGCGTCAACAATGGCGTTAACAAGACGCTCGTTATGCGCTGAGACAACGAGGAAGCCGTCAATAAGGCCCATTCTCTCGGCAGTATCTACAGCAAAGAGGTTTGTTCCTTGCTTATCCTCAGCAGCTTGAGCCGCAATTTTTAATGCTTCGACAGATCGAGGGGAAGCAGTCATCGTGTCCTTTCATGACACTTCGCATCCAGTGAAAATCTAGGACACGAATCATCTGAGATAAAAATTATTGAAAGAATACAAACCATACAGCAATAACAGCCGCAAGAACAAGAGCCAGCAAAATAAAGAGCCACACTTTAGAGGAAGACTCTACTTCATTCTCTGTATTCTCAGATGCTGATAACGCTGAATAGTCTGTGTTCTCATATTCTTCAGCATTTACTAACGAAGAAGAATCATTGTTGTATTTGGCGCTTGAAGCAGCAAGCTGTTCACGAATACTCATCGTTTCTTGTGTCATAGCAGAGCTATCGGCAACAGAATCTTGACTCTTAGCTGTTTTCTGGGCAATAGAGGCAACATCGTCAGCAAAATTCACTGATTCAAAGGAAGTATCTTTTGCAACAACAGGCAGAGCACCAAAGGATGTTTCACCCGTAGATTCTACGGTGTCTTGAGGTGCCACAGTATTTTCCGTGGTGCTTGAGGCTTCAGCAGTTGCGTCTTCTTCTGTTGCAGAGGTCAAACTACCCTCCCACGGAATAGCCGCAGTAGAGTCTACTGCTTGTTCAGCAGGTAAGGTTTCTTCTTCAGTATCAGCAAGGGTCTCTTCTGGGACATGGTAACCACAAGATTCCAAATCTAAGCCGTGAGCATCTACTGCCGCGACAGGCTTCGGCAAACTTTGCTCTTCAGGCTGTTCTTCTCGCTCGTTTTCAGACGCAGTTTCGATTGGAGTTTCTGATACGGAGGAGTTATCCGCCTCAGCTTCTGCTGTATCGACCGCTTCGCTCTCTTCAAATTCTTCTGCGCTCACCAGTTCATCTTCAGCAAAAGAATAGTCACTTGCAGAGACAGCATGCGCAGGAACGTCAGGAGCCTCTGCCTGCTCCCCATCTGAGGGCAAAGAAGAAACCTCTTCACCTAGAGCAGTAGCTATCACACCAACATCTGCACGTGTGTCGTTCTCACCAGTGAACTGTTCACCGCTTAAATCATCATGAGAGTGAATATCGCCTTGTTCAGCTAGTGCAGAGAAGCGTTGTTGAACAGACAAAGCCTCATCACTAATCGACGCTTCGCCTGACCCCACATGGGCAACTGGCATATATGCGACAGTCTCTTCAGGTAGTTCAGTCCCATCACGTAAAGCACGCAAATACGCTGCAGCATCAATACGATAACGCGCAAGACGGCGTGGCCCCATGGGGCGAGTAGGAGGCGGAACCTCAATTCCGTCTTCGGTCACAAAGGATTCGTAGAGGTAAGAGTCCTCCAATGAATCTTTCTGTTCCTCAGCGTTATGTTCTGTCACTGATTCCCCTCAAACTATTAGCATCGAATAAATCATATTCTTTTGAAGATTTTACCAACTAATACAGTGCGGCACGATCTTTATCTCATTATATGTTCATCTTAAAAGAACAACCGCTACTTTTGTGTTGGTGTCTTGTTTATTCTCTTACGTAATACTGAACTGTAAAAGGAACCAATAATATAAATCTTATGGCGACACAGCCCTTTTTTTATGGGATAGTACGCAGGTACGGTTCTTCTTTACCGCTCGGCGATGTTCTTCTCATCCAAAGATTTTCCATCATATAAATGATGTTTATCGATATAACGGACAACTCCATCAGGAACCAGATACCAAATAGGTGCTTGCGCCATCGCTCTATCCCTAATATCGGTTGAAGAAATCGCCAATGCAGGAACTTCCATCAAGATATAGTTTTCTTGGTCAATTTCTGGTTTTTCAAGTTCGTGACCAGGGCGTGTTACCCCCACAAAAAACGCGAGGTCCCACAACTTATCCGAATCTTTCCAGGTCAGAAGCTGATTCATAGCATCAGCACCAGTAATAAAGAACAAATCACAATCGGGGCGTTGTTCCTTCAACTCTGTTAGCGTATCAATCGTGTACGTAGGGCCCGCCCGGTCTATATCAATCCGGCTCACCGTAAACGTAGGATTAGAAGCGGTCGCAATAACCGTCATCAAATAACGATCCTCGGGAGGGGTTACCGTCCGCTGCTTACTTTTCTGAAGAGGTAACCCCGTCGGAACGAACATTACTTCATCTAAATCTAAACGAGCAGCAACCTCGCTAGCTGCCACCAAGTGACCATGATGAATGGGGTCGAAAGTACCACCCATAACTCCTAATCGGGTACGACCAGGAACACGAGAAAGCATATTTTTTGGGGCTGATTGACCAGTATTTTCCTGACGCACAGGACTCCTTGACGTGAACATCATGCCTCATCAGCTCCAGAGCTATATCCTTTATATCTCTTGAGCCAAAGATGCAGCTCTAATGACTATGCTTTGCGTGATAATCAGCGAGCGCTTCAACTTCATCGCTACCAATATGATTAGGTCCGTGCTCAGGGCGAACAATACCACGACCGCTAAAAGAAATGCAGATAAAGAACATCACGGTAAAAGCGATAACCGCCAATGCTAAATACACATAGGTTGGAATGCCGTATACAAGATGTTCCGCGTGTTCGCCGTGCTCACTCGCTAAAATTAGTGCCTCACGCATATTCGAAGTTCCTTCCATCAAAGTAATGATTGTGTGGTGCAGGCTCAAAGCCCACTCATATGCTACCTGTTATCTCACTCTTAATGTGAGATAACACCAATGAGAAAATAGAATCTTAGCCAATTCTCCGCTCAGAGATTGGACCCTGCGTACAGCAAAGAAAACTCAACGGCTAGTTGTTCTTTTTCTTAGCGTCCACGGATTCAGTCCAAACCCCTGCAACTCTTTCTGCTTCAAGCTCTGCACGAGCAGCAGCTTTAGCATCCATGCGGTCTTTATACTCAGCACGTTTTTCAGCTCGAGTCGGACGAACGATTTCTTCAAGACGTACGTCGGTTCCACGAGGAGATGTCAGAAGTTCTGCACCACCAACCATCGTAGGCTCCCAATCGAAGATAACAGAATCGTTCGATTCACCAATGACGACAGCGTCCCCGGCGCGGGCACCTTGTTTAAAGAGTTCTTCTTCAATGCCAAGACGAGCAAAACGGTCGGCAAGGTATCCGACAGCTTCATCATTGTTGAAATCTGTTTGCAGAATCCATTTTTCAGGTTTTTTGCCAATGACGCGGAAGAGAGGTTCAAGATTTCGTTCTTCACGACGAATCATAAATTCTTGCTGTTTACGGTGACGGAATCCTTTAGGACGAATAACCGCAACGTCTTCGCCCGCTTGTTCTTTTTCTGCAGCTCTGCGGTCTCTGTCTTCTTGTACGAGTTTTGCCATCGCAAAGGTAAGCTGACGTAGACCCTCGTGTGATGCCGTAGAAATCTCAAATACTTCGTAACCACGCTCTTCAAACTCAGGACGCACAAAATCAGCTAGTTCACGAGCTTCAGGTACATCAATTTTGTTGAGCACAATAATTTGAGGACGTTCATGCAAAGGAACTGTCACACCAGCGGTAGGATCAACTTCATAGTTTTCAAGTTCACCGCGAATAATGTCGAAGTCAGAGATGGGGTCACGTCCCGGTTCCAAGGTGGCACAGTCAATGACGTGGACGAGAGCAGAAGAACGTTCAACATGGCGTAGGAAACGGTGTCCTAGCCCTTTGCCATCTGAAGCGCCTTCGATAAGACCGGGAACGTCTGCTACCGTGTACCGCACGTCACCGGCTTGTACTACGCCCAAATTGGGAATCAAAGTAGTGAAAGGGTAGTCAGCAATTTTAGGACGTGCAGCAGAGATGGCTGCAATCAGAGAAGATTTTCCGGCAGAGGGGAATCCTACGAGGGCAATATCTGCAATTGATTTCAGTTCAAGAACAATATCGCGTTCTTCACCGGGGATACCTAATAGAGCGAAGCCTGGTGCTTTACGTTTTGCAGATGCTAAGGCAGCATTTCCCAGTCCGCCTTGTCCCCCACGAGCAGCAATAAACTCATCACCAATATGTAATAAGTCTGCAAGAACATTGCCATCTTTATCTTTGACGACGGTTCCTTCAGGTACTGATAGTACGAGATTTTCCCCGTTGAAACCGTGGTGCATATCTCCACGTCCAATATCTCCGTGAGGGGCACGCTGGTGTGGGGTGTGATGATATTCCAATAAGGTGGTGGACTGCCCGTCAACGGTGAGAATGACGTCTCCGCCGTTACCGCCGTTACCGCCGTTCGGTCCGCCTAATGGTTTGAATTTCTCGCGACGAACAGATACGCAACCGTTGCCACCATGGCCACCAGATACATGCAGTACAACGCGGTCAACAAATTCTGCCACGAAAAAATTCTCCTTATTTCTTTGAGCGGCTATTTCTTATATATTTCATCGGTTGGGGAAATAGTCTCTCGGTATTGGACGCTATACCTCTAAAGGTTAATAGCTTACTATATGCAAAAGAGGGCAAACACAAGCTGTGCATGCCCTCTTTTATTCATTCCGTAATAGTTAAGATTACTCAGCTACTTCGAGAATGTTGACAACTTTACGGCCCTTACGGGTACCGAACTCAACCTGACCTGCTGCCAAAGCAAACAGAGTGTCATCTCCGCCGCGGCCAACATTGTTGCCGGGGTGGAAATGGGTGCCACGCTGGCGGACGATAATTTCGCCTGCATTGACGGTTTGACCGCCATAGCGCTTAACACCGAGGTACTGGGGGTTAGAGTCACGGCCGTTGCGGGTGGAGCTTGCGCCCTTCTTATGTGCCATCTGTGCCTACCTTAGGTAAAAGATTATGTGAAAATCCGGGACGTTCTGAACTTACGCGTTAATCGCAGTGATTTTAACGGTAGTAAGCTCTGCGCGGAAGCCCTGACGCTTCTTATAACCGGTCTTATTCTTGTACTTCTGAATAACGATTTTAGGACCGCGAAGGTCTTCAATCTTTTCAGCAGTTACCTTGGCGGAAGCCAGGGTCTTTGCATCTGCAGTGACCTTGTCCCCATCTACCAGCAGCAGTACAGGTAGCTCAATGGTGCTACCGGGCTCGCCAGCGACGCGGTCAAGGGTAACGAGGTCTCCTACGGAAACCTTTTCCTGGCGGCCGCCAGCGCGGACAATCGCGTATGCCACTTGGGAACTCACTTCTCTCGACGTCTTTATATTGAACAATTTTTCGAAAGAGCGCAGATCCTGGTACCAAAACATGTAGTGCAACAAGACTCTGAGAAGATTTCTCGTTGAATCTTGAGCTTTCTAAGGATTCGCGCTCATCGAGCTATATCTAGTAGTTTCCTACCAGTGGTAGCTATCTTAGGCTCGAACGTGTAAAACGAACTTAAGAAGCACCGAAAGACAAGACTACGACAACTACCCCCGCAAGGGCAAGTGACACGCCGAAATTGGTTCTTCAAAGAAACGAAGCTCTAGCCAACAAGCTCTCAAAAAGGCATTTTTCATGGAAATCAGCTCGCCATCCGACACCATTCTAGCTATTTTATTGACGAAGTTCACAGCCTGATGGGCTGATGTTTGAAACTCTTCTGAAGAATACGCCTCAAGCCATTCACCATAGGGGTGCTCCCCCACATACTCTTGATAGGCAGAGTATAGGTTTTTTCCAATCTCAGCGTATAACCAATAACACGGGAGAACAGCAGCGGCACCCACACCATAACTTTCCATGGTGCGCGCTAAAAGAAAATCAGTATAGGCCTCTGTTGTCGTACTGGGTATCCCCGTAACATACGCAGAATCCCTAAAACGACTCACCCACCGGCGATGCAACTCAGATTCAACCTCAACAGCTTCAACTGCACCGTGAGCAAAGAACATCCGTGACTCAGTGTCCGTTGCACGAATACTAACCTGCCCTAGAGCACGAGAATATTCCTTAAGATATAAACCATCTTGGTCTAAATAATAGATAAAAGCATCCTGAGGTAGAGAGCCGTCACCAAGACCTTCAACAAAAGGACAGCTGTTAACCTGTTCTCTGATAGAGGTACTCAACTCCCAGACGTATTCAGAAAAGCTCTCACGCAAACGCACCATGTCAAGGTCTTGAGCCTGTAGCAAATATTTATCGACATCGCTAACTCGTGCACTTTGTTCAGATATCACAGAATGAACATGATAAAAATGATCAATCGGCCCGTTCCCGCCACCAACCTCAAGTCTTTGACCGTTGTTAATAGCTCCCGTAATCCACCGTTTAACGCGTTCTAGAGAAGTCTGCCAGCACCTTGTACGCGCAAGCTCAGTCGCTAAAGCAGCAGAAAAAGAACACCCCGTACCATGTGTGGTACGAACCTGTGCACGTTCAGAAGAACCAACCCATACTGGTTCACTATGACCTGGCATCATCAGCGCATCAGAAGTTCTCTCCCCTGAACAATGTCCACCTTTAACAAGAACCGCGACTTTATAACAATCAGCTAGACGCTGCCCCTGCTCACATAAAACTGACCATTGTTCAGTAGATTCTTCACCTAGCAGAACAGCCATCTCATGCGCATTAGGGGTGATGACATCAGCATAAGGAAACAATGAAGAAAGCTCTGCTACCGAGTCTTCTTCAGCTAAAGAATCTCCACTTGTAGCAACCATAACAGGGTCTAGAACCACAACGGGAGGACGATATTTTTGCAACCATGAACGCACAGCAGCAATGACGTCAGAAGTGCCTAACATGCCAATTTTGACAGCGTCAATATCGATATCAGAGCTGAGTGCCTCTAATTGTTGAGATAAGAACTGTGCCGGAGGAAAAAAAGCCTGTTGCACACCACGAGTGTTTTGAGCAGTCAAAGCAGTAATAGCGCTCATACCATACCCACCATGCGCTGCAATAGATTTCAAGTCGGCTTGGATTCCCGCACCACCACCAGAATCAGACCCCGCGATGGTCAGCACTCTCGGATATTCGCGTGTTTGAATAGAAAGTTGATGCGGTGTTAAAGTGTCGCCCATAAAATCGACATCCCTTCGCTTGTACTAACAAGAGCAGGTTCTGCGGGTTTTTCTCAGCTCTTATGAAAGAGCACCCCGTGTCCTGATATTCATGCACCTATGGTAGAAGTGCTTAAACCAGCCTAGGAAAAATAGACTCTGACGGCTAGAGTTTTCAGCAAAGACAGCGATTATGACTCTTCTTTACAGCAAAACAAAAGATGGTGTGCTCTGTATAGAACACACCATCTTTTATCACACCGCGGAGACGATGAGATTATCGTCCTTCACGTTTAATCTGGTCGGCAGAAACCCCAACACCGAGCATGACCGTATGCTCCTCATGTTCTGAGATTGTTGGTACTTCTGCAACAGAAGCAACAATACTTTTAGCAGCATGCCCTTCTGAAAGTTCTTGACGCTGCACCTCAGAACCCACACCAGTGCTCACTGCTCGACGCGAACGACGTTTACGAGGTGCTGGTGTATGCTCGGGAGTGGTTACTTCCTGAACAGTTTTTTCTTCGATACTCTGCTGACGTCCAGGTTGTGCAACACCAGTTACGAGAGACTGCTGGGCTTCTTGTTCTTTAGAGATGTCAGAAACGCTCACCGCTACCGAAGAACCAGCAGACGAAACCGGTGCAGATGCCCGACGAGAACGACGACGCTTGACGGGAGTCTCCTCTTTCTGAGATGAGTCTTGCTCATCTTTACGTTGGACATCTCGACCAGCTTTTTGCGCTGCTCTCGCTCGAGCTTCTCCAGCTCGAATCGCCGCTAAACGTTCAGAGTTCTGAGTGAATCGAGAAGAAAGATTTTCATCATATTCTTGTTCAGCAGTGTCCTCAGAAACAGAGCTCTGTCTTTCTTTAGAATCAAAGATTTGTTCTAAAGATTCTAAAGTAAACGAAGAATCTTCAGTTGACGATTCTTGTTCCTCTACCTGCTCATGAGCATGAGGAAGTTCAACAACTTCACCACCGATAGTAAGTACTAGCTCTGATGAGGAGTCTTCTACCTGCTCAACGTTCTTCACTTCTACATCACGACGTGATGGTTTACGACGCTTTCGCTTACGAGAGCTCTTAGACTCTGTAACGTCCTCAGAAGCTTCATGCTCGTGCGTTGCAGCAGCGATAGACGCAACGGCAGCGCGACGAGACTCTTCACGATGATCGTGTTCGAGGTTGGACTCTTCTGCAGGGGCCTCAGCATGAGATTCACGAATACGTGCTGATTTCTGATGACGAGCACGGCGACGATCTTCACGATCAGTACGCTCATAACGGTGGATATAATCTGAAGCACCGCCAGAACGTCCTTTAAGAGGTTGGTCATGAACAAGTAGTCCACGTCCAGAGCAGTTCTCGCAGGCTTCGGAGAACACTTCAAGTAACCCAGTTCCCATGCGTTTACGTGTCATCTGAACCAGACCCAAAGATGTCACTTCAGCAACTTGGTGTTTGGTGCGGTCACGGCCAAGGCACTCTACCAGACGACGCAAAACCAATTCACGGTTTGATTCTAGAACCATGTCGATGAAGTCAATGACGATGATTCCGCCGATATCACGCAAACGTAGCTGACGAACAATCTCTTCAGCTGCTTCAAGGTTATTTTTTGTAACGGTTTCTTCGAGGTTTCCGCCAGAGCCGATGAACTTTCCGGTGTTAACGTCAACAACCGTCATCGCTTCGGTACGGTCAATGACCAAAGAACCGCCAGAAGGTAAGAAAACTTTACGATCGAGAGCTTTATGAAGTTGTTCTTCAATACGGTAGTGCTCAAAAACGTCTTCTTCGTTATCCCAGCGTTGTAGACGGTCCACAAGGTCTGGTGCCATGTAGGTTAAGTACGCTTCAATAGAGTCCCATGCGGAGTCTCCCTGTACAACCATGGCGCTGAAGTCTTCGTTAAAGACATCACGAACAGTCTTAATGGTGAGGTCTGGTTCTTGATACAGCATTTCAGGAGCCAGAGTCTTAGGCGCTTCAGCAAGCTTCTTGATGTCTTCCCATTGGGCGCGTAGACGGTTGATATCGTGGGTGAGCTCATCTTCAGAAGCTCCCTCCGCTGCAGTTCGGACGATTACGCCGGCACCTTCAGGGAGTTTATCCTTGAGAATTTTCTTAAGACGAGCGCGTTCGGTGTCCGGTAGTTTACGGGAAATGCCGGTCATAGAGCCGCCAGGAACGTACACCAAGAAACGTCCTGGTAACGATACCTGACTTGTTAGGCGAGCGCCCTTATGGCCTACAGGGTCTTTCGTAACTTGTACGAGTACGGAGTCGCCTGATTTGAGGGCGTTTTCAATTTTTCGTGGAGTACCTTCTAATCCGGAGACATCCCAGTTAACTTCGCCGGCGTAGAGCACTGCGTTTCGTCCACGTCCGATGTCGATGAAGGCTGCTTCCATGGAAGGAAGAACGTTCTGAACCTTACCAAGGTAGACGTTGCCAATGAGAGAATCTTGTTGAGTTTTTGAGACAAAGTGCTCTGCTAGTACGCCGTCTTCGAGAACACCAATTTGGATTCTGTCGTCTTTTTGTCGAACAATCATCTGTCGTTCAACAGATTCACGGCGTGCGAGGAATTCTGCTTCGGTGATGCCGCGCTGACGGCGCCCTGAATGGCGTGATTCACGGCGACGAATTTTCTTAGCTTCAAGACGGGTAGAGCCACGTACTCCGGTGACACGGTTTGTAGTGTGTGAGTCTGATAGGCGTGGGGTGCGTACCTTGGTGACGGTATTTTCTGGATCGCCCTCGGTGCCACCTTCAATTTCGATGTCTTGTTCTCCGCGGCGACGGCGGCGACGGCGACGTGAGGTGACTTCGTCATCGTCAAGAGTGATTTCTGCGAGTCGGCGTTGACGGCGTTCTGCTTCGAGTGCTTCGCGGCGAGCTTCACGTTCTGCACGAGCTTTTTCAGCGATTTCTTCAAGGTTTGGTGAGAAGAATAAGAGGTTTGAGGTTGAAGCTGCAGCGGTAAGGTTTTTGAGTTCTTCTGCGAGAATTTCTTTTTGTGTTTTAGGCTGAGGTTTTTCTTCTGGCTCAGGTTCTGTTTCAGAAGAATCTTCTTCAGGGGTCTTAGCAGGTTCTGAGCTGTTTTCGTCCTCAGTCTCGTGGTTTTCCGTTTCAGTTTCTGAGGTCTCTTCTACTGTTGAAGTCTCTTCTGTTTCCGGTGTTAACGAGTTGTCTTCTGGGGTGGTTTGTGATGATGGTGAATCCGCTTCGGTTTCGTTCACCTCAACATCATGTTTGATGTTTTCACTCATAGTATGTACGTTCTCCTGCATAAGGAACTAACCGCATTTAGCTCTTACGCTTCAGGTGAGAAAATCTCACAAAAGCTTATTCTTGCTCGGCTCGTTTCAAACGCTATAGCAACGCTATTGTTCGTTGTCTGATACAAGTTCTAGCGTGTTGTTTCTTTACCTTAGAACACGTCTGAAGGCATATTGCAGGTTTTCACGCGATGAGCTGAGCCAGTAGTTTCCCCGAGTCTGTGCGTTACGCACTGAACTTTTATTGCGCTATGTCTCATCTGATTAACGCGGTGTCGGTACCACCTACTGGATAGCTACTTCTGTATGCGGGCAGAAGACTACCAATGTTCATTCTCTCATATACTTCCTAAAATCGGTGCCCTTAAAGCATTCTTTCGAGAAAAGAAAAGCCAATACTTAGCTTCACACAGTAGGATAGTTAACGTTTTGTACCCCGTGTGGAGAATCCCATGACCTATACTCCAGAAGAAAAACTCATCGACGACGGCCCCATAACAATGAGCGACGCAGAGCAGGCAAGTTTTGACCGTCGCCTTGCCTTTTTGGTGCTTGTTGCTGGTGCTATTGCTTTCGTGTCTTCGTGCATGCTTGTTTTTGAACGTCTACAAATTTATATTGACGCTTCGCATGTTTCTTCATGTGATGTTAATGCCTTGCTCAATTGTGGTACGGTCATGCGCACCCCCTATGCTGAGGCTTTTGGGTTTCCTAATCCGTTTATTGGGTTAGTAGGTTATGCCATTGTTCTGACGATTAGCACCGCTATTTTGGCTGGTGCTCGTTTTAGTCGCTGGTATTGGTTAGCAATGAACATCGGGCATTTGTTAGCAACAGTCTTCGTTTTTTGGCTCTGGTATAACACCACGTTCAAAATCAATGCTTTGTGTCTTTTCTGTATGTTTGTGTGGGTTACCCAAATCATTATGATGGGGAAGATTACTGCACGAAATATTATTGCGGGAATTATACCGGCGCCTTTTCACCTGCGTGAGACGGTAGCTGGGTGGTCATGGTTTGCTATTGTTTTAGTTTTTGTTCTCATCTTCGGAATTATCTTTATCCGATTCTCCGACATCATTCTCGGGATGTTCTAAAACTTCTTGATCAACACCGACAGACAAGAGCGGGTGGGGAGAACCAAAATTTGGTTCTCCCCACCCGCTCTTAGGTGTTAGCACAATACTGGTTTAGGAATTAAACCAGATAGCAATCTCGCGTTCTGCAGATGCTACGGAGTCTGAGCCGTGAATGAGGTTCTGTTGCACGGAGGTGCTCCATGCGCGTCCATAATCTCCACGAATCGTTCCGGCAGGGGCACTGACGGGGTTAGACGGTCCCATGATAGTTCGGATAGCTTCTACGACGTCCTCACCTTCAAAGACCGCTGCTACCACTGGGCCAGAGAGCATGAACTCTAAAAGCGCTGGGTAAAACGGTTTTTCAAGGTGTTCACTATAGTGCTGCGCCAAAAGACTTTCAGTGGGCGTGATCATTTTCATCTGAGCTAGAGTGTATCCTTTTCGCTCAATACGATGAAGAATCTCCCCCACTAATTGACGTTTGACACCGTCAGGTTTAATCAGAATCAGAGTACGTTCGCTCATGAACGGAACCTTCCTTGTGAAGCAACATCTTGCACCTAGTGTAACAGGGGTTACAGGTTTTTCTGTTGTTTCTCCCATTCAAGCTGTTCACGTTCACGCTCTTTATTCTCGCGGTCAAGACGTTCACCGGTACGTACCGCATACCAATACGCAGCCGTAAAGCACAACCCGATGAACACTAATGACGGTAACGCCACACCAGCAAGAATCAATAAACCTTGCAAGGCCCACCCAAAGGTATAGCCCCATGGTTTACGCAAAAATGCTGGCGCAGCTAAAAACGCACCAATTAAGGCAAGCCCTAACACCCAAATCATGATTTTATAGAGGAGAGGGCTATTGAAATTCAATCCAAAAATTGCCAATGTTGCAAAGAACGCTACAAAAGCCTCCAATGTTAGCACGGTAGAAGAAAACATCACCTTGATAGAGCTTGGTTTCTTCACCTGCCCTGGGCGCCACTGACGCTGAGCCTTCGTCAAACGAACCATTATAATCCTTCCCCATCAGGCAACCACGAAGAACGCACTTGCCCGATGACCGTAATGGAACCAGTAATCAGGATGGCTGAAGCGTGTTCTTCATGTTCTAGGCTCTGATCGACAGCAGCGCTCAAAGCATCGTCAAGACGCTCATAGGTCTGAAGATCGAACTCTGAAAGCCCAGCATCAAGAGCCATATCTTTAAGAGTGTCTACGTCAATGGCCCGAGCAGAGTCAGATGCAGTGAGGTATAGCTTCGTCTGAAAATCAGCAGAATCAAAGTATTCTTCACGAATTGTTTCAAAGATGCCCACGGCATCCTTCTCCCCCAAAACACCAATCACGATGCCCAAAGAACCGACAGCAAAAGATTCTTTAAAAGCGTGGGCAGAAGCCCGAATACCGTGAGGGTTATGGGCGGCATCAAGAATAATTGTCGGAGCAGTCTTGAGAACTTCTAAACGTCCGGGAGAAGTTAATTCCTCCCATCCTTGGCGAATCAGCTCAACGTTGAGAGGTTTTTCCGCCCCTCCTAAAAATGCTTCAACCGCAGCGATAGCTACCGCAGCATTTTGACTTTGGTGTTCACCAAAGAGAGGAACAGGAACATCAGTATAGGTATCCGCTAATCCACGAATATCGACCATCTGACCGCCAACACCTGGACGACGGTCAAGAACACCGAATTCAACACCCTCAAAACGATACCCAGCAGAAACTGCTTGCGCCCGTTCTAAGAGAACCTGAGCAGCTTCTGGGTCTTGCACAGCGCTAATGAGCATCCCATGCTCTTTGATGATCCCTGATTTTTCAGCAGCAATCTCAGCTAATGTTTGCCCCAAAATATCAGTATGGTCATAGGAGATAGGTGTTACAACAGAAACTTGAGCTTGCGCAACATTCGTAGCATCCCACACTCCACCAATACCAACTTCAAGAACAACAACGTCTACTGGCTCATCAGCAAAAATGGCGAAGGCAAGAATCGTAAGTGCCTCAAAATAGGTGATACGAGGCTCACCAGCAGCACTCAACTGTGCATCCACTATATCCAGATAAGGACGAATCTCTTGCCAGATGCGCACGAACGTCTCATCAGATACCGGATGCCCATCAATACTGATACGCTCTGTTACTTTACTCAGATGCGGGCTAGTGTACCGCCCTGTTCGTAAATCATGAGCCATCAATAAACGCTCAATCATACGTGCTGTTGAGGTTTTACCGTTCGTGCCGGTGATATGAATAACGGGAGCCGCCTGATGAGGCGCACCCAAAATATCTAAAGCGTCCTGAACCGCATTAAGCCTCGGCGCCATCGCATTTTCAGGGGCGCGAGAGAGTAACTCTTGATAAACGCCCTCAACGCCGTAGGTATCTTCAGTAGAAGTATCTACGGCGTTTGAGGTGTTCAACAAGGATTGAGAATCCATGTTTTCTGACAAAATTAGGCCTTCTTCACAGTAATAGAAAGTTCTGAAGCGTCCTGATAGTGTACCGAAGTTGCAAGAGTCTCACCAGCAACGAGCTGTTCAAAACCTTGCACAGCTTGACGAATCTGCTCAGGTGCAGCGACCGTCAACTCAATACGGTCAGAGACAACCAACTGAGCGTCTTTACGAGCCTGCTGAATTGCGCGAATCACGTCACGAGCGATTCCTTCTGCTTCAAGCTCTGCCGTCAACTGAGTATCAAGGACTAAGAACCCTCCACCAGGAAGAACAGAAACTGCCTGATGAGCCTGTCCAGCAGATTCATCAACGGTAGTTTGCAGTTCGTACTCATGAGGTTCCAGAGCAATAGAACCTCCAGCAACACTCACTGTGCCGTCTTCGGCAACAGACCAGTCTCCGGTCTTTGTCGCTTTGATAGCTTGCTGAACATTTTTTCCGAGACGAGGTCCAGCCGCGCGTGCGTTAACCTTTAGCTGCTGTGAAATACCAAAATCTGCAGGCTTCACATCGGCAGCATCAAGAAGCTGTACCTTTTTCAGGTTAAGTTCATCAGCAATAATATTCTCGTATACCCCAGACAACGCCGCACCATGAGCAACAGCAACAGTAAGAGAGCTCAAAGGTTGACGCACACGTAGTTTATGGGTTTTACGAAGAGACGAACCTGCAGAGCAAATCGAACGAGTTGTCTCCATCAGAGCAATAAGGTCGCTCTCGTCAGTAAATGATTCAACATCTGGCCAGTCAGTAAGGTGCACAGAACGCTCACCGGTTAGACCGCGGTAAATTTCTTCGCTCACAAGAGGAAGTAAAGGAGCTGCTACTTTTACAACGGTCGTCAACGCTGTGTAGAGCACGTCGAAAGCAACGGTATCTTCTTCAAAGAAACGTTCACGAGAACGACGCACATACCAGTTGGTTAAGGTGTCTGTGTAATGACGTAACGCTTCTGTTGCACCGCTGACGTCGTAGGAGTCCATGGCTTCAGTTACGGCAGTGATGAGTTCACGCGTTTTGCCGAGGATAAAACGGTCCATCACGTGCTCAGAGGTGTAACGTAGTTGAGCTTGGTATCCGGCACCTTGGTGAGCGGCGTTCGTATATAGAGCAAAGAAATGATAGACGTTCCATAACGGAAGCATCACTTGACGGACACCTTCACGGATTCCTTCTTCTGTCACGATGAGGTTTCCGCCACGCAAAATAGGTGAAGAAACTAGGAACCAGCGCATTGCGTCAGAACCATCACGGTCAAGAACTTCAGAGACATCCGGATAGTTTCGTAGAGACTTCGACATTTTCTGGCCATCGGAGCCAAGTACAATGCCGTGCGAGATGACGTTTGTAAAGGCGGGACGGTCAAAGAGTGCAGTAGCAAGGATGTGAAGGGTGTAGAACCATCCGCGAGTCTGTCCGATGTATTCTACGATGAAGTCAGCTGGATTATGATTTTCGAACCATTCTTTATTCTCGAAAGGATAATGCACCTGTGCGTAGGGCATAGAACCAGAATCGAACCATACGTCAAGGACATCTTCTACACGACGCATCGTCGATTTTCCGGTGGGATCATCGGGGTTAGGTCGAGTCAATTCATCGATGTAGGGGCGGTGTAGGTCTGGTTCGCCATCTTTGTTCAAAGGTAGACGCCCAAAGTCAGCTTCAAGTTCAGCTAAGGAACCGTACACATCCATGCGAGGGTAGTTCGGGTCGTCAGAGACCCAGACAGGAATGGGTGAACCCCAGAAACGGTTTCGGGAGATGGACCAATCACGGGCGTTCTCTACCCATTTACCGAATTGTCCGTCTTTAACATTTTCAGGAATCCAGTTAATCTGCTGGTTTAATTCGCTCATACGGTCTTTAAAGTCGGTGACTTTGACATACCAAGAGGTGATAGCACGGTAGACCAATGGTGTGCGGCAACGCCAGCAGTGTGGGTAGGAGTGCACGTAAGATTTTTCACGTAGTAAAGTACCCTGCGCTTTGAGTGCGTTGATGATGGTGCGGTTTGCATCAAAAATTTGTACGCCAGCAATGTCAGCAAGCTCGTTCTGACCGCTTGGAGTCTTTTCGCTAAAGAGCGGTAAGAATTTTGCGCCTTCGTCGATGGAAAGGATAACGGGGATGCCGTATTCTTCACAGACTTTTTGGTCATCTTCACCGTAGGCAGGTGCTTGATGAACGAGGCCGGTACCATCGCTTGTGGTGACGTATTCAGCGACAAGAATTTGCCAGGCTTTGTGGGTATTCCACTTTTCGGTATCAGTAAAGTAATCCCATAGTGGAGCGTATCGTAGACCTTCTAAATCACGACCTTGATAACGGCTGATAATAGCGTTTTGTACTTCTTGAGCCTCATCGTAGCCGAGGTCTTTAGCGTAGTTGTTTAGTAGGTCTTCGGCGATGAGGAAACGACGTTCTGCATAGTTGCCAGCACCAGCGACTACTACGTACGTGATGTCCGGTCCGACGGCGAGCGCTTGGTTCGTTGGCAGGGTCCATGGTGTGGTTGTCCATGCCATGGCTTCTACACCAGCGAGTTCTCGTGCGATGGCAGGATTTTTTGCCAGTGAGGTGTCGTTGGTAATGGTGAACGCTACAGTCACGGATGGGTCTTGGCGGTCTTTGTAGACGTCGTCGTCCATGCGGAGTTCGTGGTTGGAGAGGGGTGTTTCGTCTTTCCAGCAGTAAGGCAGGACGCGGAAGCCTTGGTAGGTGAGACCTTTGTTGTAGAGTTGTTTGAACGCCCAAATCACCGATTCCATGTATTCGATGTTGAGGGTTTTATAGTCGTTTTCGAAGTCTACCCAGCGGGCCTGACGGGTGACGTAGTTTTGCCATTCATTGGTGTATTTGAGCACGGAGCTTCGTGCGGCGTCGTTGAAGCTGTCAATTCCCATGTCGAGAATTTCTTGTTTGTCGGTCATTCCCAACTGTTTCATTGCTTCAAGTTCGGCGGGAAGTCCGTGGGTGTCCCAGCCAAATCTGCGTTCAACTTTGTGGCCTCGTTGGGTTTGGTAGCGGGCAACGAGATCTTTAACGTAGCCGGTGAGTAGGTGTCCGTAGTGTGGTAGCCCGTTAGCGAAGGGAGGTCCATCGTAGAAGACAAATTCGTTGGAACCGTTTTCTCCTGCTTCACGGTATGCCACTGATTCAGCGAAGGTTCCGTCGTTCTTCCAGTATTCGAGGATGGATTCTTCAAGTTTCGGGAAGGACGGTGATGATTCGACGTTTTGCGCTCCGGATGCGCTAACGCGTGGGTAGATGTTGTTCGTGGTCACGAATGATCCCTTGAGTTTTGTCAGTTGTATGGGTCATGCAAGGACGCCGTTCAAGGTGTCTTGATATGGCGCGGTACCACCTTGCTTACTGATTCTACTTAACGTGCATTGTCTCCCCAGCAGCATAGTGTTGGGGAGACAATGCAGTCGAGCGTTATCAGTCGCTTCGTGACTGCTATGACGGGCTTACCCGTCCGGTTCTACTAAGGCTGTATCTATTCCGCAGTCTATCCTCGTCGCAACGATACAGTGGACAGGTGCAGGTACGGCCTGTTCTTCCGGATTGCTCGCCGGTGATGGCCGGGTCTTTGCAACTACCTCAATTTTAGGCAGGTTTTGGGAGTCTGTCTAACAGGGTGTTTTCTGTAGTGTTCACCCCGTGAGAAGTTATCCACAGTGAAACAGTGCTTTTGAGGTCTTTTAACCCCATATCTTGTGTCAAAGTTATGTTCGAACCCTAGATAGTGGTGGTTAAGGAGTTTTTTGTGGCGAGCAGACTCACCAAAATTACAATTTTATTCTGGCGCGTTGAACACCATTTTATGGTGTTTTAGGAGGGGCGCCGACGAATTACTTTATATTGTGCAGCTTGAGCTACTGGGCGCATCACTACTCGGTCTAGGTTGATATGGTGTGGAACGTTGACAGCAAAGGTGACAGTTTGTGCAACGTCTGCTGCAGTCAGAGGGTGTTCAACTCCTTCATAGACTTTTTGTGCAGCTTCAGCAGAGCCAAGACGATTCGCTGAGAACTCTTCCGTGTGAACCATCCCTGGGCTAATTTCAATGACTCGAATATTATGTTCTGCTTCTTCTAGACGGAGCGCTTCGGTCAGCCCTCGCTGACCAAACTTTGCAGCGTTATACCCTCCCCCGCCTTCATATCCAGCTTCAGCAGCAGTAGAGGTGAGGTTCAGTATGGTTCCTTCTGCAGATTGGCGCAATGCGGGTAGGAAGGCTTGAATCATGTTCAAAGTACCCAAAACGTTGAGTCGATACATAAAAGCCCAATCATCAGGCTTTCCATCAGCTACGTGATCGACGCCTACAGCACCACCAGAGATATTGACGAGGGCGTGTAAGGTGCCTCCAGCTTGTTCGAGAACCTGCGCACTGGCAGCTTGTACTGCGTTAATGTCGGTGATATCTATCGGTGTAGGAATAGCACCAGTGCGTTGGGCAAGTTCTTCAAGACGTTCGACACGACGTGCTACAGCATATACAGTCCACCCGCTAGCGCACATCTGTTCGACGGTGGCTCTACCAATGCCGGAAGAAGCACCAGTGACGACAGCAATTTTTCCGGCGTGGGCTTGGGCGTCAAAAGGATTTTGAGGAATATAAGTCTCTACCATGGTTCCAACTTACCGATAGATGGCTAAGCAGCGGAAGATATTCCTTAAAAATGACAGAGCATTTTCTCTATCTGGGCGTTCACCTGCCGATATCACCTCAGATTTCCCCCAGAACAGAAGCAGAGCATGAGAGAATAACCAGCATGGCTGAAAATAACCAGGGCACAGACACGCCCGTAACAATTAATGTTCCTGACCGTCCCGGCTTAGAAGGTCTCGAAAAGAAACTTTCTGAACGTTGGGCTAACGAAAAAACGTATGCTTTCAATCGTGAGACAACGCGTGAAGAAGTGTATTCTATTGATACCCCGCCACCGACCGCATCGGGTTCTTTGCATGTAGGGCACATGTTCTCTTATACCCAGACTGACGTAATCGCCCGTTACCAGCGTATGCGTGGGAAAAATGTCTTTTACCCATTGGGTTGGGACGATAATGGTCTGCCAACTGAACGTCGTGTTCAAAATTATTATGGTGTTCTTTGTGACCCAGCTATCCCCTATGACCCAGAGTTTGTAGCACCAGAGAAGCCCGCTAAAAATCAGCGTGACTGGCCGCGTATTTCGCGCCAAAACTTTATTGAATTATGTGAGACTCTAGCTACTGAAGACGAAAAGGTCTTTGAGCAGCTTTTCACCACATTGGGGCTTTCTGTTGATTGGTCTCATACATATCGAACTATTGATGCTCACTCACGTAAGGTCTCTCAACTTGCGTTTCTCAACGACCTCAAAAATGGCGATGCCTATATGGCAGAGGCACCTACGATGTGGGATGTCACGTTCCGCACGGCAGTTGCACAGGCAGAGTTAGAAGATAAAGAACGTGAAGGTGCATATCATCGTATTTCTTTCCACCGTCCTAATGGTGAAAAAGTGTGGATTGAAACGACACGCCCCGAATTGTTGCCTTCCTGTGTAGCTCTTGTAGCTCACCCTGATGATGAACGGTACCAAGAACTTTTCGGTACTACTGTTACTTCACCGCTATTTGGCGTCAGTGTGGAGGTTAAGGCTCACCCGTTGGCTCAGCCCGATAAAGGTGCTGGTATTGCGATGGTCTGTACTTTTGGTGATACCACAGACGTCACCTGGTGGCGTGAACTACAGCTTCCTACTCGTGCTCTGATTGGTCGTGATGGTCGTTTCAGCCGTGACACCCCCGAGTGGATTACTGACGAGCAAGGACGAACTAACTACGAACGTATGGCCGGCGCCACCGTCTTCACCGCTCAGAAAACCGTTGTTGAGATGCTTGTTGAAGCTCAAGAAATGGATGGAGAGCCACGAAAGATTACCCATCCGGTCAAGTTCTATGAAAAAGGCGACAAGCCTCTTGAAATTGTGGCAAGCCGTCAATGGTATATCCGCAATGGTGGACGTGACGTATCACGTAGAGAAGAACTACTCGAACGCGGCCGTGCGATGACGTGGTACCCCTCGTTCATGCGTTCACGGTATGAGAACTGGGTTGAAGGTCTTAACGGTGACTGGTTGATTTCTCGCCAACGATTCTTCGGTGTGCCGTTCCCTATCTGGTACACGCTTGATGAAGAGGGCGAACCAAACTACGACGAGCCCATTATTCCTGATGAGCAGATGCTTCCGGTCGATCCTGCCGCAGAGCCTGCCCCTGGATTCACTGAAAATCAGCGTGGTGTACCCGGAGGATTCGTTGCAGACCCCGATGTACTGGATACATGGGCGACTTCATCATTGACTCCGCAGATTGCTACGGGTTGGGCAGTAGATGAACAGCTTCATCAGGTAACGTTCCCGATGGATTTGCGCCCTCAAGGTCATGACATTATCCGCACCTGGTTGTTCTCTACTGTAGTACGTTCACACTCTTTGGAGAACTCTGTTCCGTGGGCAAATACTGCTCTATCAGGGTGGATTCTTGACCCAGACCGTAAGAAGATGTCTAAGTCTAAGGGCAATGTTGTTGTCCCCAATGAAGTCCTCGAAAAGTATGGTTCTGATGCGGTGCGTTATTGGGCTGCTTCGGCTCGTCTTGGTGCAGATACCGCCTATGACGAAGGACAAATGAAAATTGGTCGCCGTCTTGCTATTAAACTGTTGAACGCTTCAAAGTTTGTGCTCGGACTTGGCGCTACACAAGATTCTGTATTGACTACTGCAGAACAAACAAGTGTTCTGACCAACGCTTTGGACCGTTCTCTTCTGGCAAAACTTGCACAGGTCGTAGAAGAAGCCACTCTTGCTTTTGAAAAGTATGAGTATGCTCGCGCTCTTCAGCTTTGTGAGACGTTCTTCTGGTCTTTCACCGATGATTTCGTAGAACTCATTAAAGATCGTGCCTATGGTTCTCGCGGTGAAGAAGAACAAGCATCTGTCCTAGCGGCTTTGGCAACAACTCTCGATGCACTCTTGCGTCTTTTTGCACCGTTCTTGCCATTTGCTACTGATGAGGTGTGGAGCTGGTGGCGTTCAGGTTCAGTTCACCGTGCTTCATGGCCAACCTCTGAGGGGTATAAGGCGGTACTCGAGAACGCAGATGTTCAGGTTCTGCCTACCGTAGGTCTAGCCTTAGGTGGTTTACGCAAGGCAAAGTCTGAAGCTCAAGTTAAACAGCGTACCGAAGTGGCTACCGCAACTATTTCTGCATCGCAAGAAGTTCTAGAACAGGTTAAAGCTGGTGTCGAAGATCTTAAGGCTGCTGGAAATGTGCGAGAGCTTCAATTTGTTGTCGCCGACGTTGAGCTCTCTGTCTCAGAAGTTGAGCTTCTTACAGAAGAGACCGAAGCATAAAATGTCTCTCACGTTACCGCACCTATCCGGTTAACGAGAAGATGGGGAGAACACTGCGTTTTAGCAGGTGGTGTTCTCCCCATCTTTGTTTTCTTAGTTCTTTTCAAAATTTTGGATTTTCTTATGTCGGATTCTTCTCCCCGCCCTTTTGATGCGCAGTACCCCAAATATCGTGGAGATCCCAATAACGTCAGCAAACAACGCTATTTTATGATGAATATGGGAAAGCGAGTTCTGGAAGGGTGGGCCGATAAACTTTATTTTGTGTTTGCTGGAATCGCCTCTATCTGGCTTGCGGTGGTAGCGCTGATTGATTCGTGGTATCACAGCTGGTGGGGTATTCTCATCGCCTTTGGTTTTTGGTTCTTCTCTGCTTATCTCACGTTGCCTCGTTTTCATCGCATCATGACAGACCTGTATGTTCCCGACTATTTTATTGGACGCACCCGCACAGGTGATGGTCTTCTCGGAGACCCCGTCAATATCGGACTCCGTGGAACAGCAGAAGAGATTCATACTGCGATGAAAAAAGCAGGATGGGTCAAGGCAGACCCCGTTACGTTGGCATCCTCATGGCGTATTATCGTCAATACGCTCAGGAAGCGTCCTTACCCAACGGCTCCGGTTTCACCTCTTTATTTATTTCATCGTTCTGAGAATTTTGCCTATCAGCAAGAGGTAGATGGCTCCCCTAGCAAACGTCACCATGTTCGTTTTTGGAAAGCACCTGAAGGGTGGAAATTGCCAGGTGGCGAACCCGTTGATTGGCTTGCTGCAGCAACTTTTGACAGAGCAGTAGGACTCTCCCTATTCACTTTTCAAATTACTCATAAGATTGACGCTGAGACAGATAAAGAACGTGACTATGTCGTTGAAACAGTGTTGTACTGTAATCAGAAGGCACGCTCTGATCTGATCGAGGATTTCTCTTCTGGGTATCATTCCCGTAACGGTGGCGGAGACACTATTCTTACCGATGGGGATTTACCTATCCTCGATTTGACGTCGGTATGCAATCGTCAAGATGAACGTCACAACGCCCAACGATATGAGCGCATGCATCGTCGTAGGCCTTGGGAATTAGTAGAACAAGCGCCGTTGAGTGTGTGGCTTGCTTCTGCATTTACATCTTTAGTGATTCTTCTACAAGCGTTCTTGAGCGTTACGCATTTAGGTGTTCTGGTTAACCCAAAAGATTCCTTTGAAGTAGATGTTCAAAGGTTCTGGCAGATGTACATTGCACCGGTTGTTATTGTTGTTGTCCTAGTCATCACGATTATTCAAATTTTTCTCGTGGTGTGGACGATTCGCGGAAGCCAGCTAGCACGTAAAATTCTGTTAGCGTTATTGTCTTTTTCTTTTATATCTAATGCACTTAGCCTTGTATTTGGTACGGAGCAAGATATTAGCACTACCTATACCATCTATGTGCTCATGGCCTCTCAAGTGTATGCGCTCTTAGAGTTCACCTCCGATGGTGCAGTGAACTATACCTTCAACATGACTCGGCAGAAATCTCGCCGTTAGGACAAAAAGTGAGGGGTTGGGGCACAATATCTTTTGTGTCCCAACCCCTCTATCTTTTAAGGGTCTTTTTTATTGGTGGTTAAAGATTGGCCCAACAGTACGGGGCCGTTTCAGCTCAAAGAAACCGGGATAGGAAGCTAAACCGAGAGCAGCATCAAAGAGCTTTCCAGCTTCTTCTCCCGTTGGGGCGGGACTAATGACAGGGCCAAAGAAGGTGACACCGTTAATGCTCATTAGCGGAACACCAATATCGTCTCCCCCAGCTTGTTCTAAACCACGACGAGTAGAAGAACGCATCTGCTCATCGTATTCGTCCTGATGGGCGTACTGCGCATATTCTTCAGGTAAACCGACCACGGCTAAAGCAGCAACAATAGCTTCTTCGTAGCGGGTACCGCCATGGTTCTGTTGGTGATGGATTTGTTCACCTAAAGCGGTGTATAGTGCATCAATTTCTTTTTGTGAATAGTTTTCAGCTACCGCAGTAACAACACGAGCTGGACCCCAGACCTGTTCCATATGTTCACGATATTTTTCAGGCAGGTCACGTCCCTCGTTCAATACGGATAGTGAGAAAGGATTCCACACGACGTCAATATCACGAACTTTCTCAACTTCTTTAATCCAGCGTGAGGTAATCCAACACCAAGGGCAAGTTGGATCAAACCAAAATTCTACGGATGCTTTATCTGCCATCATGGCTCCTTAATATTGAGAGATAAGGTTTTAAGTCCCTATACTATCTTCTTCGTGTTTTCAGAGAAAGGTTCTTTAACGTTTAGGCCGATTTCTGAGAATTATCCCCTGCATCCAGTACCATAATGGGATCTTTATGCCCCTGAACGACCTCCGCGTCGATGATAACAATAGATACGTCTTGACGTGATGGGATATCAAACATGACAGGAAGTAAAATCTCTTCCATAATTGCTCGTAACCCACGCGCACCGGTCTCACGTTCAATAGCAAGTCTCGCAATAGCTGACAAAGCGGAGTCTTCAAAGACAAGCTCTACACCATCCATAGAAAACATCCGCTTATATTGCTTCACCAAAGCATTTTTGGGTTCGGTAAGGATTCTTGTGAGGTCTTCTTCGCTCAAGGTATTCAACGTAGCAAGAACCGGTAAACGACCAATAAACTCAGGAATCAAACCAAATTTGAGCAGATCCTCTGGCATCAGTTTTTGAAGGATATCGGTGTCCTGCCCAGCATTATCAATGCGTGCACCAAAACCAATACCTTTTCGTCCAACACGCCCGCTCACAATCTCTTCAAGACCGGCAAACGCACCCGCAACGATAAACAAGATATTCGTTGTATCGATATGCATAAAATCTTGTTGAGGGTGTTTGCGCCCTCCTTGCGGAGAGACCGCCGCTACCGTTCCTTCAAGAATTTTCAGTAACGCTTGCTGTACGCCTTCGCCTGAAACGTCTCGAGTAATTGACGGGTTATCAGCTTTTCGTGAGATTTTATCGATTTCATCAATGTAGACAATGCCTTTTTGAGCTTTTTTGATGTCTCCATCCGCAGCTTGGATAAGTTTAAGCAGAATATTCTCAACGTCTTCACCAACATATCCAGCTTCAGTCAAAGAGGTAGCATCAGCCACGGCAAAAGGAACGTTCAGTTTTTTAGCAAGAGTCTGAGCGAGATAAGTTTTTCCAGAACCCGTAGACCCCACGAGAAGGATGTTAGATTTCGCAATATCAACATCTTCCCCGTCAGCGGCAAGGAGTGCGCTCGCCTCGGTGATGGGGTTTTCCATCATGCGAATACGTTTGTAATGGTTGTAGACAGCAACGGAGAGAACTCTTTTCGCGGCTTCTTGTCCGACGACGTATTCTTGAAGGTGTGCAAAGATTTCTCGTGGTGTAGGCAACTCTAGAGGTTCGTTGTTTTTACGAGTTTCTGCTAGTTCTTCTTCAAGTATTTCGTTACACAGTTCGATACATTCATCACAGATGTAGATGTTTGGCCCCATGATGAGTTTACGGACTTGTTTTTGGTTTTTGCCACAGAAGGAGCATTTGAGAAGGTTGGTTGCCTCGCCGATTCTCGCCACGCTGCTATTCCTTTCCGTCGGATTCTGTCAGTCTCTAGGCTACCTTGATTCTCTCAGAGTCCAAATTACACACAGTTTTAAGTCTTAACTACGGTTGTGTTACAGAGTTTTGACTTCTATCATAACGGCATTTGAGGTGTTTGAGATAAGACTATACTATTTGTTTTCTTTTTATCGTAAATATACAAGTGAGCCCCTTGAACACTCATCTTGACAGGAGCGTTCAAGGGGCTCACCACGATTTTTAGCTATAGTCTTCTGCAGTGTTAAATTTTGGTTTTACCGCTTTACGTGATTCAAGCACTTGGTCGACAAGGCCATATTCAAGAGCAGCTTGTGCTGTCATAATGTTATCTCGTTCGATGGAACGATCTACTTCTTCAGGATCTTTATCGCAGTGTAGCGCTAGGGTGTTTGCAAGCCATTGACGCATACGCATCACTTCATTAGCATGAATTTCGATATCGGAAGCCTGCCCGCCTTGTTGTCCACCCAACGCTGGCTGATGAATTAGCACACGGGCGTTGGGAAGAGCCAAACGTTTACCGGGCGTTCCCGCTGCTAAGAGCACAGCTGCAGCAGAAGCTGCTTGACCGAGGCAAACGGTTTGAACCTCAGGGCGAATGTACTGCATAGTGTCATAAATTGCTGTCATCGCGGTGAAAGAACCACCCGGTGAGTTGATGTATAGGGTGATGTCACGATCTGGATCTTGAGATTCGAGCACGAGTAGCTGCGCCATAATGTCATCTGCTGAGGCGTCATCTACTTGAGTTCCAAGGAAGATAATACGGTCTTCGAAGAGTTTAGCGTAGGGGTCTTGACGCTTGTACCCGTAGGGGGTGCGTTCTTCAAAATTTGGTAGTACGTAACGGTTAGTAGGCATTCCGTAAGCAGGCATTGATGTGGGGTTATAGTTCATTATTATTCTCCTCAAACTTTGTCAATACACAATTATTTTTGTGCTGAGACGTGCGTTCCTGCACTGGTAGCGATGTGGTCAAAGAAGCCGTAGGCAAGGCCTTCTTCTGCAGTAAACCAGTTGTCTCGGTCGTTATCTTTGAGGATAGTTTCCAAGGTTTGTCCGGTACGTTCTGCGGTAATCTGCGATAGACGTTTTTTCATATCTAAGATGAGTTCTGCTTGGATACGAATATCAGAAGCGGTACCACCTAAACCGCCAGAAGGCTGATGCATGAGGATTCGGGCGTTAGGAGTTGCGTAGCGTTTCCCTGGCGCTCCTGCGGTGAGGAGGAACTGTCCCATGGATGCAGCCATACCGGTTACGACGGTTACAACATCGTTAGGGATAAGTTGCATCGTGTCATAGATTGCCATACCTGCAGTGACTGAGCCACCAGGTGAGTTGATGTATAGGTAGATATCAGCTTCAGGATCTTCTGCAGAGAGTAGAAGCATCTGGGAGCAGATACGGTTTGCGTTGGAGTCGCGAACTTCAGATCCAAGCCAGATAATACGTTCTTTGAGCAGACGGTTATATACATAATCGTCTTGTCCCCCAGCGGGAGTTTCTGCGTGTGAAGCAACTCCAGCAGAGAACGATGGTAGAGGCAAAATATCAGACATAAGTTCTTTTTCCTTACTCGCTGATACCGAACGGGGGTCGGTTCATTGAAAATATCGGTTACTTAGAAGACTAGCGAACTTTTCATCGCTTCGGGTGTGAGTTCACGTTCAACGAAACACCTCGTGTCACCCCTGCACTATTTAATGGCGATGTTTTGGTCATAATGTTCAGATAGTATGACGGTGGGGCACACTCCCCAAGGAGTGTGCCCCACCGTCATATCAGAAAATTTATTCTGCGTCTTTTGCAGTTCCTAGGTAGGAAGACAAGTCAACAATGTTGCCCTTAGCGTCTTTAACCTCTGCCTTTTCAAGAACAGAAGCAAGAGCCTTAGAACGGCGTACTTCGCCGACCATGAGACCAGCCTGTCCAGAGCCTTCTAACATCTGAGCGAACTGGTTTGGATCCATACCGTACTGAGAAGACATGGTAATGATGTAGTCAATAATTTCAGACTGTTCAACACCAATTTCTTCAGCTTCAGCAATAGCATCGAGAACCATTTCGTTCTTGAAAGCTTCGGTTGCATTCTTGCGGATTTCTTCGCGGTGTTCTTCACTATCGTGGTCAGCTTCAGTACCAGCGGACTTGAAGTGCTGTTCTAGCTGATCTTCGATAACTTTCTCAGGAACAGGAACTTCGGTCATTTCTACGAGCTGAGCAAGAACTTTGTCGCGAGCTTGCGCGCCTTGTTCTGCAACTTTAGACTCGAGAGCCTGCTTTTTGAGATCTTCTTTGAGCTCTTCAATGGTGTCGAACTCTGAAGCTAGCTGAGCGAACTCATCATCAGCTTCTGGAAGTTCGCGTTCCTTGACTGCGGTAAGTTCAACCTTAACAACAGCGTCTTTGCCAGCGTGTTCTCCGCCAGCAAGCTTGGTTTCGAAAGTTGCGTCTTCGCCAGCAGAAAGTGCAGTGAGAGCTTCGTCTAGACCTTCAAGCATAGTACCCGCACCAACCTGGTAAGAGAGGTCGTTTGCAGCGTCTACTTCTTCACCATCGATAGAAGCAGTGAGGTTGATCGTCACGAAGTCTTTATCTGCGGCGGGGCGATCAACAGCTTTAAGGGTTCCAAAGCGTGCACGAAGGTCGTCAAGAGCTTTCTGTTCATCTTCTGCAGAAACAGTTGCTTCTTCAACTTCTACACTCAAACCAGAGTAGTCAGGAAGTTCAATTTCAGGGCGAACAGTAACCTGAATGGAAAGTTTTACATCATTTTCACGCGCAGATTCTTCTGGCTTGCTAAGGATTTCCAGTTCTGGTTGCGCAAGAGGAATAAGACCGTTCTCAGCGAGTGCTTTCTGGTAGAACTCGTTGAGTCCTTCGTTGAGAGCGTTCTCTACAACAAAGTCGAATCCGGCGCGCTGTTCAATAAGCGCACGAGGAGTTTTACCTTTGCGGAAGCCGGGAACCTGGATCTGCTGAGCCAGAGACTTGTAGGTACGGTCAAGGTAAGTCTTGAACTCTGCGAAAGGAACCTCGACCTCAATTTTTGCGAGGGTCGGGTTGATCTTCTCGACGGCAGTTTTCACGTCCGCTGATCTCCTGAATATTTAGTCGGTTATCCGCAAGCGTTGTTAACTCGCAGATTCTTGTAATGGTTCTTATGATAAAGCAAAACCCGTCGAAAGAATACTTCGACGGGTTCTGCTAACTCATGTCGGGGTGACAGGATTCGAACCTGCGATCTCCTGCTCCCAAAGCAGGCGCGTTAGCCAAGCTACGCCACACCCCGTTCAGCACAAGGCGTTATCCAGTGTATAACAGTTTTTTCATCCTCGCTACTCGAAAAATATTTTTTGAGCAATTTTCAACTCAAAAAACAGCGTTACAACCGTTGAAAAAATAACATTTAACCTAGTGAAAACTGTTTTTTATAACACGAGAAAAAATCTCAAAAATTTTTCCAAGAACCCCTAAAAACCCCCTTTTGGCAGAAAAATCAAAAAAATTCTCTTTTTCGAGTTGACACGGCACCAAAACTAGTGTTTACTTGATTGAGTCCCACGGGGATGTAGCTTAATGGTAAAGCCTCAGTCTTCCAAACTGATTACGCGGGTTCGATTCCCGTCATCCCCTCCAAATATAGAAAATCTCCCAGACAGTACAGTCTGGGAGATTTTTTTATACCCTCAGGTACAACAATACGGCGCTACCTAACAATCCCAATTCGTAGAGAAGTGTAGATAGCGCCGTACGCCTTATAAAAATTAAGTTCAGCTCACCGTATGCGCAAAGATTATTGCTGACATTGAGGGCACCAATATAACTTACGCCCAGCAAGTTCTTTCATCAGAATATGAGAAGAGCATAAAAGACAAGGCTGCCCCTGACGTTGGTACACATAATACGCAGCATCAGGCCAAGCATCTTCTAAAGAAATACCAACACGATGCTCACCACGAGTTGTCACAATCTTCCCCAAACGAACACCAATATGCAATAGTTCGCAAAGATCATCCCACAGCTGCACAGCTTCTTCTTCAGAGACTTCCCGCGCCGGACGCATCGGGTCAATACCTAACCTGAATAATGATTCTGCTCTAAAAATATTTCCAACACCAGAAATAATCTTTTGGTCCATTAAGACAACAGCAATGGGACGAGCCGTACGACACAGAGAACTATAGAACCTTTCTGCAGATCCCTCCATAGAAAGGGGGTCCTCCCCTAGGTCGCCTCGCACTTTTTGCACTTGCGCAGGTGTTAGCACACGGCAAGTCATTGCACCAACTAAATCAGCCCAACATGTGTCAGCGATAATCCTCGCGCGCGTAGTTGGAGCCACCTTAGGCGGAGCAGTAGCTACTACATGCTGTCCGCTCTGCTCTCTTTCGTGAGCTTTACGAGGGGCACCAATGGCAGTAGAACCAATAAAATGTTCACCACCAAAAGTCCAAGCACCATAAATCCCCAAATGAACGTTAAGAGTCAGCTCGTGGTCAAACCCCACAAAAAGATGTTTCCCATGAGCATATGCATCGATAATAGTCTGCCCGTCAAGGAGCTGAGCACCATCACTAAAACGCCCCTGAGGGCTGGTGACAGAAACAGTTTTTCCTGAAAATAGCTCCGTAAATTGATGAGCAAGACGATGGATAGAGTGACCTTCTGGCATAACTATCGTATTGGCTTCTCAAAAAACTTTTAAGAGTTAATCTCTTGGCCAGTAATAGCACCAGTTGCCTCGTACTCTGCCATCTGATGAATGCGTCGCTGATGACGTTCTTCACCAGTCCAAACAGTCGTGAGAAAAACACGAATAATTTCCCACGCTTCTTCAAGGCTATGTTGACGGCCACCAATAGCCACCACATGAGCATTATTATGTTCACGCGCCAAGGCAGCAGTATCGTGATTCCACGCCAAAGCAGCACGGATACCAGTTACTTTATTTGCAGCCATCTGCTCACCATTTCCCGAACCTCCCAGAACAATGCCAAGAGAGTCTAGCCCCTCTTCCCTATCTTTCCGGACGCCAAGAGCAGCATTAATACAGAAGCTGGGATAATCATCTAATGGGTCATATTCACGGGGACCATGATCAATCACCTCATACCCATTCTCAGTTAACTTCTGAACAAAATACTGACTCATCTCTAAACCAGCATGGTCAGTAGCAATATGTACGCGCATAATAAAGCTCCTTGAAAGCAATAACGCCAGCAGAGACGGGGAGTTCTTCTGCTATGTGCAGTGGTTATTCAGGTAGCGCCTATTTCATCTTTGTGAACTAGGGCATTAGACTTTGAGAGAAGAGCTACTTGCTCATAGTTCTGCTAGGTCTTGTCTAATGATTCTAGTAACGATTGAGGAGTAACGCATTCTACGCGTCTGCGTTGCACCCGTATTTTTAGAAAAAGAGAGGGCTATATGCCGGGAATGAACCTTACACGCGCTGAGGCAACTGAACGTGCAAACGTCGTAACTCACGTTGATTCTTACACCATCACACTGGATTTGACGCAAGGCGAAAGAATTTTCAGCACCCACACAACCATCACCTTTGATGCAGTAGCTGGCACCTCAACCTTTATTGATGCCATTACCGACACTGTCCGTTCCATCAACCTCAATGGTGTTGAACTTCCAGTAGACCTCGCTGATGGAGTGCGTATTCAGCTACCAGAACTCGCAGAGAAGAACACCCTCATCATTGATGCAGATTTCCTCTACACCAACACCGGCGAAGGTCTGCACCGTTTCGTTGACCCAGCTGACCAAGAAGTCTATCTCTATTCCCAATTTGAGGTTCCAGATTCTCGCAGAGTCTACCCCGTCTTTGAACAGCCAGACCTCAAAGCGTCCTTTACGTTCTCCGTTAAAGCACCGGAGCATTGGACAGTTATCTCAAACCAGCCCGAAACATCTGTTCAAAAACAAGCAGATAGCATGCTGTGGAATTTCAAGCCCACTCCCCGTATCTCCTCATATATCACCGCAATCATTGCCGGCCCCTATGAGAAGGTCACAAGCTCTTTAGTTAATGCTGAGGGACGTACCATCGCCTTAGGTGCCTTCGCCCGCAAATCTCTCATGCCATACCTAGACGCTGAAGAGATTTTCACCTTGACACGTCAAGGATTCGAATTCTACGAAAAGATGTTTAACACCCCATATCCTTTCGAGAAATACGACCAACTATTTGTACCAGAGTTCAATGCTGGTGCCATGGAAAATGCTGGTGCAGTCACCTTCTTAGAAAACTACATCTTCCGTTCAAAACCCACTGAAGCTCTTGTCGAGCGCCGTGCCATTACGATTCTTCACGAGCTAGCGCACATGTGGTTTGGCGACCTCGTCACCATGAAATGGTGGAACGACCTCTGGCTCAACGAATCATTCGCTGAGTTTATGTGCACTCTCGCAGCGGCGGAAAATACTCGTTTCTCCTCTCAAGCGTGGGCAACCTTCGCCGCATCAGGAAAAACTTGGGCATACCGTCAAGACCAGCTTTCATCAACACACCCCATTGTTGCGCCTATTCGTGACCTCAACGATGTGCAAGTGAACTTCGACGGTATCACCTACGCCAAAGGTGCTTCTGTTTTACGTCAACTTGTTGCATGGGTTGGACAAGAGAACTTTATGTCCGCACTCACCCAATATTTTGCAAAACATTCTTGGGGTAATACTGTCCTCGATGATTTACTCGTTGAATTAGAGGCTACCTCCGGACGTGACGTTCGCTCATGGTCTGCACTATGGTTAGAAACCGCTGGTGTTAATACGCTAACTAGCGAAGTTGAAGAAGATGAAAACGGTAACATCTCATCGTTGAAGATTCGTCAAAGCTATGCGGAAGGATATGAGACGTTACGTCCGCATCGCCTTGTCGTCGGGTTCTATTCTTTGAGTGAAGGAAAACTAACACGTACCAAGCGTATTGAGTTAGACGTTAATGGTGAACTTACAGACGTGGCTGAAGCCTCCGGCGTTGAACGACCTGATTTGATTCTTCTCAATGATGAAGATTTAGCTTATGCAAAGATTCGTCTAGACGAACGCTCTTTGCAAACAGCTATTGACCATCTTGGTGATATCGACTCCCCCACGGCTCGTAGCGTTGTATGGGGCTCATTGTGGGATACTACCCGTGATGCGCAAATGCCCGCACACCAGTTTGTTGAGCTCGTTCTCAATAATATTGGTGCTGAGACAAACTCGACATCGATGCGTGTGCAGTTGCTCAATCTTGAGCATGCTCTCTCCTTCTATGTCTCTCGTTCTCAGGCACAAGAGCTTCGTATCCGTGTTGCAGATCGTCTATGGGATATCACTCAAGCAGCTCAGCCTTATTCTGATCAGCAGCTACAGCTTGTACGTGCTTTTGCGCGTCTTGCAAAATCTGATCAACAGCTTGATTGCGTTCAATCATTAATGAATGGTTCAACTGTTCTTGAAGGTATCGTCGTAGACACGGACTTGCGATGGTCTTTTATTCAATCTCTAGCTGCCGGTGGGCGATACAGCGCAGAAGAAATTGCGCAAGCTCTCGAACAAGACCGCACATCAAATGGTCAGCAGGCTGCTGCTACTGCTGAAGCGTCTATTCCTACAGCTGAAGCTAAAGCTAAGATGTGGCATGACATCGTAGAAACCGGTGAGCTCTCGAATATTGTTCAGCGCTCTGCTATTGCAGGATTCTTTACCGGTGCAGACGAACAGCTCATGGAACCCTATGCTGAACGATATTTTGATGCGATTGAGCAGGTTTGGCGTTCTCGTAGCCATGAGATTTCTCAGCAAATTATCGGCGGGCTATTCCCCCAGAATTATTCTGCACAGTTATTGGAACGTACCGAACAGTATTTAGCATCGTTACCAGAAGATGCCGGTTCCTTGTACCGGCAAGTTGCTGAATGTCGAGATTCTATGGTACGTGCGTTGAAGGCTCAAGAAGCAGACGTTCGTTCATAAATTCCAATGTTTTATTGATAAAACGTTGGGTCAAGAAAAGCCCCTTAGCGAATAGAAGTTGTTTTACTCCTATATTCGTTGAGGGGTCTTTTGATGTTTCAACCTCTCTTTTTCTCTTGGTAGGCTAGTGAACGTGAGTTCCCTTAATCATCCAGCAGAACAACAGTCTTTTTATGATCAAGTTGGAGGCGCCCCAACTTTTGAAAAGCTTTGTTCAGAGTTTTATCAAAGAGTTGCCTCAGACCCCGAGTTTCGCGCTATGTATCCGGAAGAGGACCTTGCTCCAGCGGAAAAGCGTCTTCGGATGTTTTTAGAACAGTATTGGGGTGGTCCTAGCACCTATCAGCAAGAACGGGGTCATCCTCGTTTAAGAATGAGGCATTTCCCTTTTGCTATTGGAGCCAAAGAACGAGACACTTGGTTGCAGTATATGCGGGAGTCGGTCAAGACGCTTGGGCTATCTCCTCTTCACGAAACAGTGATGCTTGACTATTTAGAACGTGCAGCCCACGCTATGCAAAACCGCACATAGAGGTATTTATCTCTCTGTATGTGTATACCAGTTTAAAAGTCGCTACCTGCTTGTTGTTTTAGTCCGGCAGCAAGGAGATAAAAAGTTATTCTGTAGCTGAAGATTTTTTACATAATACGTGTCCCATGGGGCAAGATAGTCTAATCCACCCCTGAGAATAGTAAATATAGACTGGCATATGCGCCACCGGTGGCAAAAAGCCTAGCACCTCTGCGGCAAACGCAATGCCGCTAGGAAGCGTGTAGTTCTCTGGGGTGTAATGATGTTGTGGATGTGGTGTTGCTTCCCATGGCATAGGAGATGACCAGATACGGGAACGAACGGTGGCCAAAACAGCATGCCCAGGGTTATTGGGAAGGGCACTATCTACCGCGTTCATTCCGTCAAGAGCTATTTTTTTAAGCTCTCCTACTGTGATGTGTCCAATTCTTTCCCACTGACTAAAGGGCGGTAGTTGCCCGCTCCATGATGCTGTTGTGACCACAGGCGGTATAAAAAGATAATTTTTCTGTTGGTCGATACGAGCAAGACGATCTAGCACAGCGCTGATTTCTACTGTTGTGTCAAGTGTCTGGGCAGAGGCGATGTTAAGTGCTCTGAGCCCAAGGATGGTAGGGGTGGTATCGATGAGTGTTTCAGGTGACAACGCACAGACATAGGCGCCGACAGACATACCACGAGTAATGAGCCGTACTGAAGCTTGTGTATCTAAAGATTTTGCGCGGGCGAGATAGGTTTTGAAGTCTTTAATTTGGTTAACATCTACCAGCTGAAGGTACGAAGCATTTTCTGCTGTTTTGTTAAGCACTCTTCGGTCCTACCTATTCGTCGTATATTTTTAGGTGATATGGCCTTATATCTGCACCATAGTTTTAGTGCAAGTCGTTATATAAGAATATCGTGTACAGAAGATAAAGAACGAGAGCACTGATAATTCTCTCAGCTTTTCTTGAGGGAGACCGTTAAAGGAGGGGTGGCCCAACACCAAAAAATTTTTTTGAACCCC
>NZ_JBLXXZ010000016.1:0-28056 GCF_048513015.1 Rothia sp. P7181
CCGCCCCGTTCTTTGATGGGTGGTCTTTGAGGAGTGCACCTACATAATGCTAATGAGACGGTTAGCGTCCGGTCTTTTCGTAAGAATCAATCGCACCGTCATGGCCTTCCATGAACTGGTCAATTTCTTCTTTCGTTGCTGTCAGGTGAGGGTCATTCTTCAAATACCAGCGAGTCTCACGAACAATCAGACCTGAGAGGAGGAGCAAACCAATCAAGTTTGGAATAGCCATTAGACCATTAGCAATATCTGAGAATGTCCATACAGTCGTTAGTTCAACAGTGCATCCGATGAAAACTATGGCCGAGAAAAATACACGATAAGGTAGCACACCAGAACGGCCTAAGATACGTTCGATACAACGCTCCCCGTAGTATGCCCACCCAAGAATTGTAGAGTACGCAAAAAGTACCAAACCGATGGTGACGATCCAACCACCAATCGGACCAATTTCTTGGCTAAATGCCCAGTTGGTCATCGTAGAAGCAGAAATTAGTTCGCCGTTCTCGCTCTGATGCCAAGCACCGGTAATAATCAAAACGAGGCCGGTACATGTCACCACAATAATCGTGTCAATAAAGGTCTGTGTCATGGAGACCATGCCTTGACGTACAGGGTGAGTTGTCTGCGCAGCGGAAGCAGCAATAGCAGCAGAACCCATGCCGGATTCGTTCGAGAAAATACCACGAGCTACACCGTACTGAATTGCGTAGATGAGTGCTGAACCTGCAAAACCGCCTACAGCAGAAGTGCCGGTAAATGCCTCTGAAAAGACTGTAGCGAATGCTTCAGGAATCTGCCCTAGGTGTGTTCCTAAAATGTATAGAGCGCCACCGACGTAGAAGATAATCATGACAGGAACGAAAGCGGAGGTAACTTTACCAATGGATTTGATGCCTCCGAGGAGTACGAAGAGCGTCAAGAGCGCCAAAATTGTACCGGTAAAGCCAACAGGAACGTTAAAAGTGGTGTATAGGTTACCGGCGATTGAGTTACCTTGGGTCATGTTACCGATGCCGAAAGAAGCAATTACCGCAGCGATTGCAAAGAATATTGCAAGAGATTTGCCGAGCGCTCCACCAATACCACGTTCAAGGTAGTATTGTGGTCCACCGTTGACTTCGCCTTTTGAGTCGTGGGTGCGGAAACGTACACCAAGAAACGCCTCAGAGTATTTAGAGGCCATACCGAAAATAGCGGTGACCCACATCCAGAAGAGAGCACCTGGACCGCCAATAGAAATAGCTGTTGCTACGCCTACGATGTTACCGGTACCAACTGTTGCAGCAAGAGCAGTAGTTAGCGCCTGAAATTGAGAGATGTCTCCACCTTGTGCGTCAGCATCTTTACGATCGACAAACGCTAGACGGTTCGCCACAATGAGTTTGGTCAGTTGGATGAATCCGAGGCGAATACTCAGATAAATACCTGTACCTAGAAGTAAAGGGATGAGGACGAAGGGCCCCCAAATAAAAGAGGAAATCGCCCCGAGGACGTCGTCGATGTTCATATGCGTTCCTTGTTGTTTTCGCCCGTTGCGAGCGGTTTCCTAGCAGATGTGTGGTGTTGCAGGTAGCGTTGTTCCTTGTTGAGAGAAACCACAGCTACTGCTTGAAAGCACAGCTTACGTGACGGGCAACACTATACGCAACTATGTCCACCAAGTAAGACGACAAGCAGAGCATAGAAAAATCTGCCGTACCCATTCAACAGAACAAACCTGTTAAGAATGGATACGGCAGAACCTTCATCTATAAAATATGTAGTTATCGAGGCTGATAGAGCACCATGGCTCGAGAACGGGCATGGGCAGACGGGCGTTTACCACGAGGAACCCTCACGATGTCGCCAGAAACGCCAGCAGCAAAGACGCGAGAAGACTCCCCTAATCGAGTCTTCGCTGTTGCAAGCTCTTGACGTAGAGACTCTATCTCGTAGCGCAAGGTCTCTACTTCAGATTCAAGCCCCATAATACGGCGAATGCCTTCAAGAGAAACACCGTCTTGAGATAGCTGCTGAATCTCTTGCAGCTTCGCCACATCTCGTGCTGAGTATCGACGAGCACGTCCCGGCGCACGCTGAGGCTGAACTAAACCCAGACGGTCATACTGACGCAAGGTTTGAGGGTGCATCCCGGCAAGCTCTGCCGCCACTGAAATAACAAAAACCGGCTGATCTGCTGATAAACCCATACTTACTCAGCTGCTTTCCGTAGAAATTCGTCTCGTACAGTATCGTCATCTGCAGCAGCAAGGAACGTATCAAAAGCTTCTTGAGCCTGTTCAGAAAGATTCTGAGGAAGATGAATTTCTGGAATAACCATCAGGTGACCTGCTCCAGTTTTAGAGGGGAATCCGTAGCCTTTAGCACGAAGTTTCACACCGGAAGAAGAACCAGCAGCCAAACGGAGTTTAACAGTCTTACCAGAAGGGGTGGGGACGCTAAGAATAGTTCCTTGAACAGCTTCTTTAATGCTGATAGGAATATGAACAATCACATCATTGCCTTCACGTGTAAAGACAGGATGTTTACGAACCTTAACGACAACCGTCAAATCGCCAGCTCCGCCAGGGCCGGGGTGTCCTTTACCGCGCAACTTAATTTTTTGTCCATCTTTAATGCCAGCAGGAATACGAGCTTTAGCTTCAGAGCCATCTGGACGAATAACAGAAGCAGTCGTTCCTCGGTAAGCGTCGGCGAAGGAAATGGTGACACTTGTTTGCGCATCTTGTCCTTTGGGGGCAGGCTGAGAAAAGCCTCCAAACCCACCAGCAGAAGCGCCCCCAAAACCGCCGCCTCCACCGAAAAGACCGCCTAATAAATCTTCGATGTTAACGTTGCTAGAGGTTGAAGAGCTACTGAAACCTCCGGGGAATCCAGAACCTCCGGGGAATCCAGAACCTCCGGGGAATCCAGAACCTCCGGGGAACCCTCCCCCACCAAAACCAGCGGCACCATACGTACGAATTTGGTCGTATTCTTCGCGGTGTTTCTTATCAGAAAGAACATCATACGCTTCAGATACTTCTTTAAATTTTTTCTCAGCTACAGTATCGCCAGGGTTCTGATCTGGATGATATTTACGTGCTAATTTTCGATATGCCTTTTTAATTTCAGCATCGCTCGCCTTCTCAGAGACGCCCAGCACCTTGTAGAAGTCTTGATGAAGCCAATTTTCACTAGCCATGTTTTGACGCCTCCTTTCAAAAGCGTTCCTTAAGTTCTCTTAAAAATCTATATAACAAGAGGCAGTTAATCCCTCTCTGTCAGAGGCACATCCCTGCCATATCAGGTACGGTACAGAGGAGTAAATCCCCTAAGTGTAGTGCAGGCGGACCCGCCGATTCGAGCCCGCCTACACTTTTATCTATTTACATTGCTGCCGCAACAGCAACCTGTGCAGTTCGCACAATTCGATCATTCACACGATATCCATGGCGCAACACCATTGCTACATGGTCTTCTGGAATGTCTTCAGAAGGCTGCTGCAGAACAGCTTCGTGAACCTTCGGGTCGAACTTATCGCCGACAGCACCATAACGTTCCATGCCCTGCTTACCAAGAGTTTCCTCTAGCTTATTAGCAATGGCAGCAAACGGGCCTTCTTCAAGGTCACCATGCTGACGAGCTGCATCGATATCATCAATGACTGGTAGCAAAGCAGATACTACATCAGAGATAACAAACTGACGCAACTGTTCCTTCTCTTTTGCACTGCGGTTCTTGAAGTTCGTGAACTCTGCCTGTAACCGGCGTAAATCCTCGAGACGTTCAAGTGCCACTTGCTCAAAATCTTCAGCTACTTCTTCAGAGGCCTCAGCTTCTGCTGAAACGTCCTCAGGTAGAGGTTCTGTTCCAGCGTCTTCTTGTGGCTCTGGGTGTTCTGGTGCAGAAGGAGCGTTGAAGGCTTCTTCCAAAGGATCAGTGTTCTGAGAGTCGTTAGTATTCTCGGACATCACTTATTTCTTTTCGTTGTCGTCGTCGATGACTTCGGCGTCTACTACGTCGTCGTCAGCTTCAGCAGCACCTTCTTGAGTTGCTTCTGCCTGAGCTGCGGCGTAGATAGCTTCGCCAAGTTTGCTCTGGCTAGCCTGCAATTTCTCAAATGCAGACTTGACAGCGTCATCATCTTCACCTTCGAGAGCCTTCTTGAGTTCGTCGACATCTGCCTGAACTTCAGTCTTGACCTCTTCAGGGAGCTTATCGCCGTTGTCCTTGATGAGCTTCTCGATGGAGTATGCAGCAGTTTCTGCTTGGTTGCGGGTTTCTGCAGCCTCACGACGAGCCTTATCCTGTTCAGCGTGTGCTTCAGCGTCCTTAACCATGCGGTCGATGTCTTCCTTAGAGAGGGAAGATCCACCGGTAATGGTCATGGACTGTTCCTTGCCGGTGCCCTTATCCTTAGCGGATACGTGAACGATACCGTTTGCGTCGATATCGAAGGTCACTTCAATCTGAGGAACGCCACGAGGTGCAGGAGCAATACCAGTTAGCTCAAAGGTACCGAGGTTCTTGTTATCGCGAGTAAATTCGCGTTCACCTTGGAATACCTGAATAGAGACAGAAGGCTGGTTGTCTTCTGCAGTGGTGAAGGTTTCGCTACGCTTGGTAGGAATTGCGGTGTTACGTTCGATGAGTTTAGTCATCACACCACCTTTGGTTTCGATACCAAGAGATAGTGGAGTTACGTCGATGAGAAGAACGTCTTTGCGGTCACCCTTGAGCACGCCTGCCTGAATAGCAGCACCCATAGCAACAACCTCATCAGGGTTAACACCCTTGTTAGGTTCGCGACCACCGGTGAGTTCTTTAACAACTTCGCTTACTGCTGGCATACGGGTTGAACCGCCCACGAGGATAACGTGCGCAATGTCAGAAACGGATACACCAGCTTCTTTGATGACGTCATTGAAAGGCTTCTTGGTGCGTTCAATCAAATCAGCAGTCATGTCCTGGAACTTTGCGCGAGTGAGTTTCTCGTCCAAGTGGATAGGACCTTCTGGAGTGACAGAAAGATACTGCAAGGAGATATTGGTTGAAGTTGCGGAAGAAAGTTCTTTCTTTGCTTGTTCAGCTGCTTCACGAAGACGCTGAAGAGCAATCTTGTCTTTCGAGAGATCTGCACCGCTCTTGGATTTAACCTGTTCGAGCAGCCAATCCACGATGCGCTGATCCCAGTCGTCACCACCGAGTCGGTTATCGCCGGAGGTTGCACGCACCTGAATGGTGGAGAATCCGTCTTCGTCCTTGCCAACTTCAAGCAAGGAAACGTCGAAGGTACCGCCACCGAGGTCGAATACGAGGATGAGCTCGTCTTCTTTGCCCTTATCCAGACCGTAAGCTAGAGCAGCTGCGGTAGGCTCGTTGACGATTCGGAGAACGTTAAGTCCAGCGATTTCTCCTGCTTCTTTGGTTGCCTGACGTTCTGCGTCGTTGAAGTATGCAGGAACAGTGATGACAGCGTCGGTAACAGTGTCGTTGAGGTATGCTTCTGCGTCACCTTTGAGTTTCATCAAAGTGCGAGCTGAAATTTCTTGAGCGGTGTATTTTTTACCGTCGATGTCGGTTGTCCAGTCAGTTCCCATATGACGCTTTACAGAAGCGATGGTGCGATCGACGTTAGTAACTGCCTGACGCTTTGCGACGTCACCGACAAGAACTTCGCCATCTTTAGAGAAAGCGACGATAGAAGGTGTGGTACGTGCGCCCTCTGCGTTAGCGATAACGACAGGTTCGCCACCTTCAAGAACTGAAACGACTGAGTTTGTGGTACCGAGGTCAATGCCTACTGCACGTGACATATTATGCACTCCTTAGAGATAGATGTTGTTTTCTTAGGTATCTGGCTTTATTGAACACCGTGAACGGATTTTTCAATAAGCGCTTGTCTTAAGTTTCTCACTTCTGAGCCATTTGTCAATAGAGTTGAGTCTATTTAACTCAACTTTATTTATACAACTAACAATATTTTTATGGATACTCACCTCAGTACACCCGAAAAACACCCTAAAAACCGGCGTTCTATAGAACAAACATTGCAAGCTGTTCGCTTTCAGCAATTAATCTTCGAGGTATCTTTACCCACCCACAAGCTCACTCTATAGAAAAGCCACATGAGAACCAGCGCCAACCATCACGTAACTATCAGAAATATGACACAACTACCTAGCGGACAAGCGTAAACACTTATCCCTACAATTCTGTTCTTCCATATCTTCTCTACAAAAAACTGACATACGCTAGAGCAAGACCGGGCGCACCATCGCGCCACCTATCACAAAACATATGTTAGGAAGACAGCATGACTCACTCAGAATCACGCCGCATCGTTCTTAAAGGCGCAGCCCTAGCAATCCCCGCACTTGCTATCACGACAACCGCAGCGTTCTCCCATAGCACCGGCGCTGACGAAGAACACCACGGACACCACCACGGTGGACACGGACACGGTGGAAGCACCGGAGACGGTAACCACCATCATGATGGACACGGTGGACACGGGCATGGCAATGGTGGACACGGGCATGGCAATGGTGGACACGGGCATGGCAATGGTGGAAGCACCGGTGGACATGGTGGACACGGTGGCCACGGCGGAACCACAAACCCCTCATACCCAACGCTACCTGCAGGATGCCCCGACGGAGCATGGCGCAAAGACATCCCTTGCGCATCCTTTATTGACCAATCCAACGGTGAAGGACGAGCATGGCACTGGGGACGCGAAGTCTCACTAGCTCTCTCCGCAGAAGATGCAGGACCTAACGGATACGACGTACAGTGCTATATCGTCCCCGTCAACAACGATTACAACCGCACCAACACCTACGGCAACGCAAGCGCACGCTTCCAATCCATCACCACCGGATCAGGAAGTGCCCCAGGATTCTACGCCGGCAACTGGTCCGCCCCAGTTAATGCTTCTGGTGCAGTCATCCCCCACTCTTTCAACGGTTCTACCGGAAACCCCAATGGCTCCGACATCGTGCTACCCTCAGGATCCATCATGGTTCAAGCACAAAAACTACGGTTCTCCGGAAAAACCGGAATTGGACGCCTCAACCTTAACCTCAACAACCGTTGGTTCTCCTCCGGTAAAAGCTGGGTCAAAGCCATCTGGGTCATCCGCAACAACGATATGGGACACTGGCACGTACTCGACACCGTAGGATATGCAGGCCCCATCAACCGCCCCGCATACGACGGAAAGTTCTAAACTCCACCTCAGATAAAAAATCCTATGCGGTTTCTGCACTCCCCTCCCAAGGGGAGTGCAGAAACCGCATTTTCTATCAGTTCTCCTACCCCACCATCTATTCACAAGAAAAGATAGGTAATATCTCCCCCACCATGAAAAGATAGAAACATGAATAAAATCTTGGTTGTCTGCACAGGAAACATCTGCCGTTCCCCCATGGGAGAATACCTTCTCAGAGAGAAAATCACATCACAACAACTCAACGTTGAAGTATCCTCATGCGGAATATCTTCCGAAGAATACGGAAACCCCATCGACCCAAGAGCACAAAAAGTCCTCAACGAACATGGAATCGACAGTAGTAAACACCGGGCCAAAACCTTCACACAAGAAGACTTTGACACATACCACCTCATTCTTGCCATGGACACCAACCATTACCAACGATTGCAGCAACTCGCACGAAACCCCAAAGACCAAGAAAAAATACACCTCTGGCGCGAATACGACCCACAACTACACAACACACCATTCGAAGAACGTGGCATCTATGACCCTTGGTACGGAACTCAAGAAGACTTCTATCACACCCAACGCATGATTGAAGACGCCATCCCCGGAATTATCCACTACATCCAGACCCACTAAGAACGAGGAAAACTCAACGCCCATGAGCATACTGTGTATCGAAGAACAACAACTACTCGAAAAAATCCATCACAGCATCTGCCAACAAGGCGCCCCCAAAATCATCACCGTTGACGGAAGAAGCGGAGCCGGAAAAACAACGTTCTCCCACCACCTCTGCACCTACCTCAACCAACATAACGTCCCATCCCAAACCTTCACCCTCGAAAACCTCTACCAAGGATGGAACGGGCTACAGGCAGGCATCAAGCAGTGGCATCGAAACCTCAACAACCTCAGCGACAACCCACAATCCCCCCTCATCTGGTTCGGGTGGAACTGGGATACACAACAACCCACAGGACCACACCTCACAACAATTGACCCACGCCAAACGCTCATCGTCGAGGGCGTCGGCGCCACACCACCTCACAACTACCAAGCACCATTTAACGTCATCACATGCTGGCTCGATATGCCCTCACACCACCGCAAAGAACGAGCGCTCAACCGTGACGGAGAAACATACCGCCCCTATTGGGATACGTGGGCAGAACAAGAAAACCTCCAACTACCTGCACACCCAGCATCACATATTGACTATATTTTCTCGCCACCTGTATAAAACGACACCCCAAGAATAGGATGAAATTATGACAACAGTAGTAATGCTCAACCAGCAACATCCAGAGGGCGAACTCGTAGACCCCTCACGCCCACTTATCAGCATCGAAGATGAAGGACTCACCCGCGGAGACGGCGTCTTTGAAACGATGATTGCCGTCAACCGCAGCATCCGAAAATTTGACGCACACTTTGAACGGCTAACAAATTCTGCCCGAAAATTGCAGCTCCCTCTACCAGCAAAAGAGCACCTCACTCAAGCGCTTAAGACAGCCCTAGAAAATGCAGAACAGGCTCACACCACGACACTAGGTGAAGAACACACCGTCAAAATTATTATTTCTCGTGGTACCACAGCAAACGGCCCACACAGCTGGGTTACCGTTGCACCGACACCTCAAAATACCCTCGACCAAAGAACCCACGGCGTCAAAGCAATCACGCTGCCTCGCGGACATGATCCTGCTCAAGACACCGCATACCCGTGGCTACTTGCCGGCGCAAAAACTCTCTCGTACGCCATCAACATGGCCGTCCTACGATACGTACGAACCCAAGGAGCAGACGAAGCAATCTTCATCACCGATGACCGCCGTATTCTAGAAGGCGCAACCAGCTCTGTCATTGTGGCACAAACTATTAATGGGCAAAAAACCCTCCTCACCCCAGAACCAAACCACGGAATCCTCCCCGGCACTACCCAAGGAATGATTTTTGAGCAAGCACGCAAACACGGCTGGGAACTCAAATACCAAGAGCTTTACCCTCAGGATTTACTCGAATCTGAAGGTGTCTGGCTAGCTTCTTCCGTACGGCTTATCGCTCCTGTAACACACCTCAACGGAACAGCATTAGCAACGTCCCAACAGACCACTGAAGAATTCTTAGCATTCCTTGCAGAAGGGTAAAACACGCAACCTTAAAAACTACTGCCAGATAAAAGTTAAGGTACCGGCTCCTAAAGCACCTAAAACACCTGCCAAAACCGTCAGCACAACACCCACCGTAAACCATACGTCTACGAGACCGTACTGCGGTATACGAACCCAAGTGCGAGTTGAAGCAGACCCAAAACCGCGGGCCTCCATCGTTATAGATAAGCGTGTACCACGACGAATAGCCTGAACTAACAAGGCGAAGCTCTGACCACAAAACGTTTTAACACGTTGCCACAACGTATCTTCTGATCCAAGACCGCGAGCGCGTCGAGCCTGCCCTAGTGTATTCCATTCGCTCAACAACAACCCGACAAGACGTAAAGCAACCAATGCTCCGAGCACAAAACGAACCGGCAATTTTGCGCTCTGCGCCAAAGAATCAGCAACGTCCGTTGGGTCGGTTGTGAGCATGAGCATCATCCCAGGAAGAACCATTGCCAAGCCACGAATAGTCAGAACAATACCTGTCACAAGAGAACCAGTGCTCATCGACAAAAATCCCATGTCAAAAAGCATCGTCCCTGTCTTCTCCACCAAAAGAGCAGTCGACCAGCCCGATAGTAGAACACCAAACAATACAGGCCAAAGCTGACCCAAAAGACGTACGGGGTTCAACCCTAGGGCCCATAAACCCACTAACTCGATACAAAAGATGATGGTGATACTCACCCAATCTTTGAGCAGAATAAGGATAATTGTCAGAAGTAAAGTGAGCGCAACTTTAACTCCTGCATTAACGCTTCCAAGAATCCCTTCTTTTTCTGCGGTAGACGCAAAAATATCAAAACTCATCAACGTTCTTCTTCCCCGTGATAGTCTGATTCCGCGATAAGCCTTAGCTGTATTCCTCCTAAAGCACGCACAAAATCATCATCGTGAGTTACTGAAACGACTGCTGTGCCCTGTTCCAAGAGTTCTTGAATCAAAAGCACCAACTCCTTCCATGTATGAGCGTCTTGCCCAAAAGTAGGTTCGTCAAGAATGAGGATCTGAGGTGCTGTTGCCAATGCGGTTGCTACAGAAAGACGGCGTTTCTCACCCCCAGAAAGGGTGAACGGGTTTGCTCCTTCAAGATGACGCAAACGTAAACGTTCAGATAACGCGTCAATACGGTGTTTAAGAGCTTGTTCGTCGACAGGTTCTTGACGAAGCCGCGCAAGTTGTCGTGGCCCAAATTCAAGTTCTTCACGTACCGTAGCAGTTAAAAACTGTTGCTCAGGTTCTTGAAAGACTAGACCAATACGCGAAGCAATATCACGAGAACGCCACTGCGTCATATCAGGTGAAGGCTCCTTATACTGCCGTGACGGTGAAGGAGCAGCTTCTTCTAAAAATGCTGACGTTGCTACAATCTCCCCAGAAACAGGGTAGAGTAACCCAGCTAAGGTCAGAGCAAAAGTAGATTTTCCGGCACCGTTACAGCCAAGAACACTTGTATGTTCACCAGCTCGGATAGAAGCATTAATCCCTGAAGAAACAATAGGCGCATCAAAAATATACGGTTCAGAACAATTTTTAAGAGCCTTTCGTCGTTTACGTCGCTCTCGTGCAGAAGGATAATGACGAGTTACTGCCACATTACGAGCACAAATTAGCTCTGCCCCAGCCTGTTGCGTTGAAGGAAGAACCTCTGGTGTGTAGTCAGGAACCCATACCCCCGCAGAAATAAGCTCTTCCTTCGCTTCTGCAAGAACCTCAGTAGGTGAACCATCATGAGTAACACGTCCGCCTGCGCTAAGAACAATAATTCTGTCCATATGCTCAGCCCATACACCAACACGATGTTCAATAACGACAAGGGTTGCTCCCGTATGTTTTTGTGCGCGTATTACGGCATCACGAACATCTTCAACACCAGCAGGATCAAGGTTTGCTGTTGGTTCATCTAAGAAAATACCACCGGGATGCATCGCAAGGATGCCAGCCAACCCTAGTCGTTGTTTTTGTCCGCCAGATAGGGCACTCGTCGGATGTGATAAGTCAAACTTCTCTAAGCCAACATCTGCTAGAGCGCGTTTAACACGTTCCCATATTTGTTCATGCGGCACACCTAAATTTTCGGGCCCGAAAGCAACATCATCTCCTATACGAGATAGCACGATAGATGACTCTGGATCCTGTTGCATAAGTCCTACTGCGCCGTGAGCATCTTCAGCAGGTATACCATCGATGGTGATAGTGCCCTGTTGAGATTGGCCATCATCGTCGTGTAATAGCCCGCCCATGGCGTGCAGAAGGGTTGATTTACCTGCGCCAGAAGAACCCAAAAGAAGCACTTTTTGTCCAGGTTCAATGGTCAGGTTTACAGATTCTATAGTAGGTTTTTCTCGTCCTGCGTAATGCCAACCAAACTCACGTACACTAATACGAACGCCACGCACCGGCTGAGAGTCAGCAGGCGGTGGCGTTATGGAAGATGTTGTATCCACGGTTAGGCGCGTGCTCGTTTCGACCGTCCAGAAGCCAAGGACGACAAGACACCCGTTTGTGCTAGTGCTTTCATTAAGAACCACGAAAGAACCCCAGCAAGCAATGCCCCAGAAATCGTTCCGCATGCCGTGTAAACCAGCATCTTTGCAAAAGAAAGCTCATTTGCGTAGTAGATGATAATTTCTGAGACTCCCATACCGAAGCCAGATACTGCGCCGGCAAGAGCTGCGACCATAATATTCCACTGGCGGTAAAGGAATACCGCAAAAATAAGTTCTGCGCCAAGACCCTGAACTAGACCAGAAATAATAACGGACAGACCAAAATGTGTGCCAAGGATACCCTCAATAATGGCGCCAAGAAGTTCACAATATAGTGCTGCACCAGGTTTACGGATAACAATTCCACCCAGCACACCAGCAATCAACCAGCCACCGCCAATAAGAGGCATATATTCTGGTACCGTTGCAAAAATCGTTTTTGCCAGCGGATAAATCGCAACAGACCAGAACCAGAAAATGAGTCCGCATGCTACAGACAGGACAGAGGCGATAACGATATCGTTAACTCGCCACGCTAAAGAAGATTTCTTAGCCATTGTAAATTTTCCTTCCCGAATACAGGAAGGGGAACGTTACACTACGTGAACGTTTGAGAGAACTCGACTTCCTAAACGCCGGTACTAACCGGATCAGGTTCGAGGGTCTGCTTTCGCACTCTCAGCACCCTACGGTGCTCCCCTGTCGCTTCTATACGTATATGTTTATACGGCTTTATTGTCAAAGCCTTGTTCAGTATAGTTTGTTCACTACGTTCAATTCCACCCTCCAGAGAAGTTATGACAATATCTGCAGTTTCCACGCTTTCTTAGAGAATTATTCGTGAGTAGTAATACGCTGTTGGGCTTCTCCTGTTATAGGATTGCTAAGGATACTCATCAACGATGGAGAAAAACATGAACCCCATTAATCTTGTAGGAACCGCAGCTTCTCTTGCCGGCATCACCGTGGCAAACAAAGCGCTCTCTGCAACATGGAAAAAAGTAACCGGAAATGAACCACCCGCAAGCAACCCCGACGATGATGAGCGTTGGCGAGACATCATTCTATGGTCACTTCTGACCGGTCTTGTTGGCACCGTTATCAAAGTCAGCATCACCCGTAAAACTAATGAGGTCAAAGCAAAACGCAAAAATGATCCCATCGGACAAAACGAAGTCTAAGAACATCATCTCTTAGAAAACCTCATCCTCGTGTAGACGGCAACAGTCATTTTGTTGCCGTCTACGCTTCTTTAAACCCCATAAACTTACCGCTCATCAGCGCTAACAAATCCTTTGAAGATAAGCCCACTGTAAGTGAACCTTAGACAGTGCACATAGTTCTGGTAAAAAGTACACAAATTTCTTCACTTTATCTTTGTTTCTGCGGGTATTTCACACCATTACCCATGCTCAATAGATACTCTTATCCTTATGAGCAAACACGCCAAAGAGCAGAACGAATCTGCACCATTAGGGACCCGCGGCACCATCACAGCCTGGGCATTATGGGACGCCGGTGGCGCTTCCTTCAATGCGGTCATGACAACATTCGTCTTCACCGTCTACCTCACCAGCAAAGCATTCGGCGACCCTAAAGACGCCTCCGAAATGCTCTCCACAGGCCTCGCCATTGCAGGGCTACTCATCGCGTTACTTGCCCCCGTCACAGGGCAACGCGCAGATGCATCAGGTCAACGCACCCTATGGTTAGCAGTCAACACGTTCCTCACAGCCGTGCTCATGGCACTTTGCTTCTTCACGTTCCCTGAACCACAATGGCTTCTCTACGGTGTAACGCTCATCTGCGCAGCAAACGTCATGAATGAGTTTGCCATCGTCAACTACAACGCGCTACTGCCAGAACTATCAACGCCCTCAACGGTTGGAAAAATTAGTGGTATCGGATGGTCTGCAGGCTACTTCGGCGGAATCATCGCCTTAGGAATCGTCCTCTTCGCGTTCGTGGGGCTTGGCTCAGACACCGGTTTCTTAGGTATCTCACCCGATAACTCTTTGAATATTCGTGCAGTTGCCATCTTCTCAGCAGTATGGTCCATCGTGCTTAGCACACCGCTTGTTATTGCGCTCTACCGTCACGACCGTCGTCACCCCAAAAAACCAGTAGCACCCAAAGTTGGGCTCATAGACTCCTACAAAAAGCTCTGGGCAACACTAAAAGCCCTCTACAAAGACTCACCTAAAACCCTCGCATTCCTCTTTGCTTCAGCAATTTTCCGTGACGGGTTTACCGGTATTTTCACCTTCGGCGGTATCGTCGCCGCAGGTACTTTTGGGTTTAGCACCACAGAAATCATCATTTTCGCTATCGCAGGTAACGTTGTTGCCGGTATCGGTGCACTTCTCGGCGGTAAATTTGATGACCTCATCGGACCCAAACGAGTCATCGTCTCTAGCATTGTCTGCTTGCTCATCTCTGCAACCCCGCTCCTATTTATCCAAAACCCTATTGTCTTCTGGATTTGTGGATTAGGGCTCTGCGCTTTCGTCGGGCCAGCACAATCCGCGTCACGAACCTACCTCTCGCGTATCACCCCACCCGGGCATGAAGGAGAAATCTTCGGATTATACTCCACCACAGGACGTGCAGCAGCACCCCTAGCACCGCTACTATTTGGACTATTCGTCTGGGCGTTCGGTGCACAAATCTGGGGTATTCTTGGCATCATGGTGGTTCTCGCAGCAGGTCTGTTACTCACCCTGCCACTACCGCGAGTGCACCGCAAAGAACACCAAGAAACCCTCGAAAAAGGGCAACTATAATACGTCACTTACCGCTTATCAAAGAATAGGGTGGGTGCTTACATCGTTGTGTAAGCACCCACCCTAGCTTTTGTGTTGCACCATACGGCACAACAGCCACTAAAACATCACGGCTTCTGATAAGAAATCATCTGAGAATCCACAAGATTCTGCAATACAGCAGGGAACTGGTCATCAGGAATAGGCCCATACTGTTGTTCAATCCGCTGACGAAAAACATCCACAGGCAACGGCTCATCCAGCAACAGCCAACTATCAGCAGCGAACTCCGACACCTCAGACAACCGCCCACCACCATAAATTAACGAAGCATCGTCCAAAAGCACAGCAGACGTACCCGAGACACGAGACACAAGGCCCGCCGGTACTTCCTGCTCAACAGAATGAACAATCTGCCACGATGCAGAAGACTCCTCCGCCGGCGAAGACAATAACTCCCTAAAGACCGGCAATGTCTGAGAAATCTCAGAATACACCACACGGCGCACACCGCCACAACGCTTCATCGCATCCAGCAAACGAGGTAAACCATCATCGGTGAGCAACAAACCAGAAGTCTGACCAGCAATCTCCACTAACGCTTCAGCCCAACTCACATCCTCCACATACGGAACAGTTGGCTCCTCAACACGCCCCAAAAGTACGATACAAGATAGCTGATACGAAAAATTATCTGGCGCAACTACCGAAATACCCAAAGACCCCGGATCTATCTGATGTTTAGGAGAACCCTTCTCCACAATCACCGACAACGGCTTAGGATACGGACGTACACATAAATCATCCTGCACAACAGCCGTCTCATCCGACAAATACGCAAAATGCTGCCCCAAAAAACGAGACGCCGTCGTTTTACCACGCCCTGACGGGCCAATTAAAATCATGGCACGGCCAGAAGATTCATCACCCAAGGCAGCCGCATGAAAAAGACTCACCGAACCAGCTAAAGTACGAAGCATCGCCAACGTCACCTCAACCGTCAAACGCTCTTGAGCGGCATCAACATGCTGAACGCTCAAAAACTGCAAGCCTTCAAGACCCCGATATTCTTCAGGGCAACTCAACTCCGCAGAAACAAAAACTTTCCCATCCGCAGTGCTCTGCTCTAAATCGCCCACACAACGAACCGGGTCCATCGCCGCCCACGAACTCAGAACGTCCGCAACCAGTGACTCTTCAAGAGAATCGTCAAAAAATAATTCGACGCTCGTACCCGCAGGGTATAAACGTATAGCGCGCATCAAAAACCCTAACCGTCCGAAACGATATTAGTACGATGAAAATTCAGATAGCTACGCGAAGCCGTCGGACCACGCTGACCCTGATAACGGTTGCCGTATGCGCCATCACCATAAGGGTGTTCAGCCTCTGAAGACAACCGGAAAAAGCACAACTGACCAACCTTAGAACCAGGCCACAACATAATAGGCAACGTCGCCATATTTGACAGCTCTAACGTCACATGCCCCGAAAAACCAGGGTCAATAAAACCAGCTGTAGAATGCGTCAAAAGACCCAAACGCCCCAACGACGACTTACCCTCCAAACGGGCAGCTACATCAGCAGGCAAGGTGACAGACTCATACGTTGAACCAAGAACAAACTCCCCCGGATGCAAAATAAACGGCTCATCCGGAGCGACCTCAACCAAACGAGTCAACTCAGACTGATCCGACGACGGATCAATATGCGGATACTTATGATTATCAAAAAGACGGAAAAAACGATCCAAACGAACATCAACCGACGCCGGCTGAATCATCGACTCATCAAAAGGTTCTAAAACTATACGACCGCCAGCAATCTCCTGGCGAATATCACGGTCTGAAATAAGCACACTCTAAAAATATCGTATTAAACGTACAGAAATTTTCATTTAGTACCAGAACGCGCTAAAGTATTCACAACATAGCAATAAAAATGAAGACAGACCGTCTTACCAACGCTATATGCGGCTGTAGCTCAATGGTAGAGCGCACGCTTCCCAAGCCTGATACGCGGGTTCGATTCCCGTCAGCCACTCCATCTAGACACCCATTTGGATACAAAAATCTGAGTGGATAGAGAACCCCCTTGGGTTACGCGTTTGGCCTAGTCAAGCACATATCCGAGGGTTTTTTGTGTTCTGACTGGGTACAGAGTGGCTGTTGAGGAGCCTCGATTGGAGGTGAATTGGGTGTCCGATGGGTGGTTTGACGCCGTCCCTGCTAGGTTTTGGTAAAGAAGCGTCACTGGATGAGCTGCAACTTACATCAGGAATCGATGCGTTGCATCGGCTGATCTATATGCGGTACTCCTCACAACTACCGGTGCTTTGAGCGTGACCATGAGATTAACATAGGATTATTATATTTTATGCAAGCATTTGTAGACAAAGACGACTACAAGGAGTCAAGAATGAAAATAAATCTCAAAGTAGCGATTCTGTCCGGAAGTTTAATTGCAGTCAACGCAATTACAACTACACCAGCATTTGCGTCATCATATGAACAATGAGAACAATAGCCATTCTAACAACTCTCTATCAGTGTCGGAATGGCACAACAGAAACTTCAGCCTAGACTCGCCGGACGTGGGACCCCCCCCAGCCGATGACCTTAACGAACGGATTTGACGAACAATGTTACCGGACGCTCTGTTGGTAAATCTTACAAGAACTACAAGTCCGCTTCCGACCGATGTGAATACCTTGCTAATAGCGGCAAGCTAATGACGCTGAAATAGTTGCTTAGATGACTTTCAATCAAAATGAAGCGTTTAACCCAAGTGTCCCAAAATGGACGCTTGGGTTAAACATCATTCGCTCACTTGTAATCATTATCGGGCTTCTGTGTTTGACTGGAACTGTTTTCCCACATTTCATCGTTAACCGATTCGTCACTTCCTACCTGCCTTTTGCACAGATTATGGCATTCCCTCGGATTCTTGGCGTGCTTGCCTTGTTGTGTTGCACGTTGCTTGCTTTTTTAACACGTGGCAAAAGTTTTACTATCTTGCGCTCCCTGCAATATGTAGTGTGGTGCTTAGTCGGAATTAGTCTTGTTTTTATTCCTTTTGGGCTACCTCAACTCGGTGTTTCTCCAACATCGCAGGCTCAACGATCGCTCATCATCGTTACTTATAATTCGGGAGGAACCTTCACTCCTGCCGATCTTAATGAGATTCTTGAAGAAGGTACCCCTGATATCATCGTCCTTCCCGAAACAAGTGCTTACGACGCTAAGCGTGCCATTGAAGGCATCGGATATGGTGGAGAAATATTCGATACACCTCATAGTGGTTTCACGGCGGCCTATAGCGGTCAGATTGCTCCGACAACTATCATCGTTAGCCGGAGACTCGGCCATGTTCATCTCTCGAGTGCACCAGCCACCACCTTTGGCACTGTTGCGATAGAGTTTAAAGATGAGGCCCTGCCCTTACTTGTGGGGGTTCATACCGCACCTCCTTTGCCGGGATTAATGGAGGCTTGGCGAGGTGATTTAGAACGGCTAGTCGCGTTCGGCGAAAATGCCACGCGGCCTACAATTCTAGCTGGCGATTTCAATGCGACTACCCGCCACTCAGCAATGGCATCACGTTATCATCTTCTTGATTCCCAAGAATCGTGCAGAACAAAGCAAGTAGGTACGTGGCCAGCTAACGTTAACGAAGTCTTGCGCACACCAATTGACCATGTTCTAGTAACCTCAGATTTACGAGCCGAAGGTTGCCAAGCGTTTTCTGTTGGTCGCTCCGATCATCTCGCCTACAAAACCGATGTCATAATCACTAAATAATAATTTGGATTTAAACCTAAGGTGCTTCCTGGCATTCTCTGAAACTGGCAGACATCTTAACTGCAGATTTAGATTTCTATCAAGAGGAGCCCTCCTTCCAGAGTGCCTTGGCTGGAAACCTGTGGCAAACACAGGGGCTGCTGGGGCGCAGGTCTACATCTACTGACGAAACCCGAAGGCTACCTCAGCCAGTGGGTCAAACAGTCCACGCGGTGGATACTCATGCATGTTTGGGTACGAGCCTCTATCCCACATCAACCTATCAGAGACTAAGGCGAAGCGAGCGGGAACGTATATGGCGAGCGCAGGCTTTTGGGGTTGTAGAACATTTCACACCAATGATCTCAAATGTGGCGGAAGACACATGCTGAGTGCTAATATTATTTCGCAGTGCAATGGTGCTACTACACAAAACCTAAGGAGTAATTCATGACTACAAGGTTTAAGGTGGCGGTCACGGCTATTGTTTCACCCGACCAATTTACCGGTTCTTGCCGTGCCTAGTCAGGAGGAAGGTATATGGAGAAGACGAAGCCACATCTTTTGGATTCTCAGTTCTGGCGTTGGGCGCTGTTTGGCATCCCAGTGCTAGCTCTGGTCGCATACTTTTTCACTTGGGATGAATTAGCGAGTGTCGAGGCAACATGGTTGAAGTTACTCATCGTTGCTGGTGAAATTGCTGCAGGATACGTTGGCCTGGCCATGCTGTTGTGGTGGAATGCTTTCATGCAGCACAGGAATAAGAGCAAGCGTTGATTACACTTGCCTGCATGCGTCAGTAGTGCAGGGGTCTTTACTCTGTTGCTTTGCGACACTGCCTCAAGCGGTTTGGCATGAGGTTGGATAAGTCAGCACTGTTTGGGCGTTAATCCCTTTAGGGGTTAGCGCCCAAACACTTTATCTAGCAATTTGGAGGAGCTGGGTTTTCATGTTCTCTATTCCTCCTGATGGTCAGCACTATTGCCAAGACAAGGGTTAAAGCTACTATTGGTACTGTCATTAATTTTTTAAGATAGTAGGTGGATATCCTTATACAGGGTATTTGACGGTATTTTTATGGTTTTTATCTTCAGTGTGAGCGTTGTTCTGAATGTATAGGCGGTTCGAGTGTATTCGTTGAAGTCGTGGGCTAGCTCACTGCTCATCGGCGTTCGGGCAGCGCTTTTATTCGAGACGCGTAAAGTAATGCATGCTACCCAAAGCCGTTTAGAATCTTTTGGGATTGAGACCCATAATGCACGCACAATTTCTCGTGTGCTTGCTTATTTTTCGTGGATAAATATCGTTATGAGTCTAGTATGCTCATTTATCGCTCCTCCCCTTCAGCGAATTTTTGACCTTCAAACATCCGATGCAAACGGAACGATCTTACTAATCTGTATGGGGTGCGTACTGTTTGTGCTGAACGTTGAGGCAAAGAATAGGCGTCGTCATCATCTTTTCCTCAGCTTATTATCTCCAGCTAGCCGATACGGGTTTTGTTCGGGGTCTCTGTTGGTGGCTCTTCCTATCGTGGTATTCACGATTAAACAGGCGATACATCTACAAACTAAAGTTTTATTCGAGGTAGTCTCAATTTATGTAATACTGCTAATGTTGCTTCTAGCATTTGAGCGAACAATGAGCACATTATTGGTTCGCGTCATCAACCTGACAACCGTTGCGGTTGCTCTTGGGCTAGTGACATATTATTTTGATGTGAGCCAGTGGGGTATCAAGTTATTTGCCCTCACAATAGTGCAATCACTTTTTGCCGGACTACTAACTGTATTAGCCGCAATCACGACTTCTATTATGGCTAGTTGGCTTGGGAAGCACCGTTTGGGACCGAAAGATACCAAGACCCATCAAAAGATTGGAATACTTGTTGGTCTATCCCTTGCGCTGTCGTGGGTAGTGACTATTGTTTTACAGATGAGTGACCGTTTTTCACATTTAACAGGTCTTATTCTTGTTACTGGCATCATGTTGGGTTGCCTCTTGCTACGAGTACATGCGACACGGTTTACCAACCCAGAATCACTAGGCATGGGGCTATTACTTGGTCGAGATTTGCAATTTTCTGGTGAGAAAATTGTGAGATTCTATCGTTTTAATTGGGTGCTTTTGTCATTACCTCTGTTTGTTGGAGGGATTCTCTTTTTAGCGTTACAAGGTACCTATTCTGGAATCATTCTGCTTTTTTCTCTTGTATTTTTGGAGTTAGCTGTCGAGGAAATAGCCATTCAGTGTCAAACAGTAGTTCTACCTTCGTCATCACTTAATTCATTAGGGATAATTTCTCGTTCTGGGTTAGGCGCTGGTATTGCCCTAGCCATAGTGTGTTCCGTTTCGGGTGCTGTTGGAGTAACGCCTTCTATTCACTTAGACGAGAATTCTTTAAGCGTCGTTATTGCAAGTTTGTTATTTCTTGTATCGGCTGGTGTTCTCATGTGGCTTCGTTACCTCGACTCAGATAAGTGGTTGCTTTCAATTTTTTGCACACCGAAGGATCAAGATATAAATGATTAAAATTGAGGAACTATTTTTTTCGTATGGGAATCATGTTGTATTCGATGATGTTACGTTTCAACTACCAGAACGAGGTCTCGTAGCAGTCACCGGACGTAATGGGGTTGGCAAAACAACCTTATTACGAATTCTTGGCAGGGTATATCAGGCTCATTTCATTGGTTCGCCTCAATTTACGGCTACTTATATAGACACAGAATATTTAACTCTCAACACTTTAACGGTTGCTGAGGTAGTTGATGTGCTTTCTCGGCAGGGTAAGCATCTCAAAAGTGAGATGTTGTCAAAAAATCCTCTAATCACTCAGCAGATGTTGAGTACCCAGTTAGGGGCATTATCTTTGGGGCAACGTCAAAGGCTGGTACTTGCAATAGCTTGTTCGTTACCTACCTCTTCGATGCTATTGCTTGACGAGCCTTTTAATGGGCTGGACGTTGAATCCTGTACGAGCGCTCAAGATCAGTTAGTGAATATTAGTCAAGAAAAGTCGATTCTTTTTGCGACGCATAATTTGCAGGATATGAATGAGCTAGCAACGCACATTTTGCACATTGATGGACCGCATCTGATTTCGTTAGAGAAAAACACTCCAAAATGATTGGGCAAAATTACTCGTAATGTATTAAGCGTTGTTCTACTTGTATAGAGCAACGGTTACCGGATGAGATGAAATCATTGTTTTCTTCACCGATAAAGGACCCATAAAATGTTAACGACACCGTCACATACTCAACGAACCGATGTATCACAACGAACGCTCATCCCTGTAAGTCTCCGTATTATCTTAGGGCTGGTGTATACCGCTTCTATCCTTATTGCTGTAGAGAATTTGCTCGTTACGCAACTTAATTCTTTTGGCGGGTCACAGGTTTTATCGCCGAGTGCAACTATGGTTTTCTTGCGTGTTATCACTGCTGGATGGGCTCTTTTACTGACTCTTTTCCAAGGTGTAGCGTTGAGTATTCTTTTTACGGTTTCAACGGGCCTTCCCCGCTCAAGAATTGGCGAAAGCTGGGCGTATATTTTAGTAGCGCAGATGCCATTTTCACTCGCAGTATTCACACTATTTGTTCTGGGCAAAACTGACACTCTACCAATGGCTTATGGGCCGTATGTTCAACAGCTATCGGGAGTGATAACAGCGATTGTTTTTGCGATTTTTGCTTCACGAGGGAAGCAGGTTGTGTATCCGAGACTCGTTGCATTTATTGTGCTAACAATCGCGGCTAATTCTGCAATACTCTTGCTAACAAGTCAGATACACGCATAAGGCATCATCTAGCACTGTCTAAAAGTTGAGCAAGCTAGATTAGAAGGCTTATCTGTTCTGCCGTCCTGTCTATGCTTCATGGTAGACACCGTGCGGGTATAGGCGAACCATATTTTAGTCAGGACGCTAAGCTTAATAGTTAGGTAGTAAGCCATGTCCTCAAGATTCTATTGAGCCAAGATTATGGTGATTACAAACTATAGTTTTTCAGAACATCAGTGCCCTGATAACGGAGATGTTGAGGAGAGGTTGCGACTGTTTGTCAGAAGATAATGCTTAAATTAAATCTTCGTCATGATATTTAGCCATCTAGTATTCTCCTTCTATCACTGAGGCAACAAGGTCTTTTGCTTTGGGTTGCGGGTGTATAGCGATATATCTTCTATACTCTTTACTTATCTAAGAATTCGGATAGGATAGTAAAAATATCTTTAAAATTGACCAACTAATCGTGACAATGGTGATGGTTAGTTGGCTGTAATTAGGGTGGCTGGTTCTAGCTGGTTACGAAGGAGTAAACACTATGAATAGCTTCAGCTATTGCCATAAGCCTATTTGGAGTAAGCAGTGTCAGATTTTTTGTCAAAATCATTTTTAAGAACAAATAATCGCATTGAATTATTTTTATTATACTTTTCTTTATTCTCTTTTCTAATACTATTACTATTTGTTGAACGAATATCAGCGGACTCTGATATTTTAATGAGATATTTTAGATACGTTATAGAATATAGAACGATTTTAATGCTAACACTGTCAACGACAGCGCTATTATTTCATTATCGACTGTTAGTTACAGCTAGAGTCGAGGTTGATTGTCGAGTATTAGTTGGAGACACTTTGAGGAGTATAAAGGTTAGATACTTTATTGAATTCTTCTCTATTCTGACGTTATGCTTTATTTTATCTACTATATTTAGCCTGGCATTTAGGTTTTCGCTACTTGAAAACATATACTTATTTATAAGCTTATCTGTATACATAATACTTTCTTCATATCTATTGAGGAAAAAATGAGAATTACATATTTTTTCTTTAGGAAACTTTTCCTTAGTAGACCTATTTTTACTTTAATGACGATTATATTAATATTTATATCTAATTATCTTATTTTTTCCGCTTCAAGATCAGTGCAGTCTACCCTTGAAGGATATGCAGAAGTAGAAAAAATTAGCAAAGAATCAACTTTTATTGAAAATTTAGACCCAGAATCTACGGTCAACTTCACTAAAGCATCCAAAGATTCAATGAATGATATCTATCAGTTTATTAATAAAAACTATGAATACGCATTTTTTACCGACGGTCTTATAACAGAATTAACAAACAGTCATGCCATCGAAGTGCCTGCAGTATATATTAATAATAATTACAGCAAAATCAATGCTTTTCCCTTGAGTGACGGAAACCCCATTTCTTTTGATTACCAATTAGGTGCACAAAACACAATAGTTCCCATACTAGTTGGTTTTGGACTAGCAGAAGAATACCCAGTAGGCACACAGCTTTATTTTTATGACCCAGCGCTAGGAAAGAACATTACAGCTGAAGTATCCGGAGTCTTAGAGGCGGATATTTCTCATTCCAACTATTATGCACTAGATTTTAAACAATATTATAATTTCTCAGTTATTATACCTGTCAATGAGTCGTATCTTAACGAGTCTGAATTTCAATTTAAGATAAACGGTTTAATGAATTTAATTCTTTTAAATACAGATGAACAGAAAGCCTCTCAATTAGGTAGGTATATTAACGAAAAAATTGACGCCAAGTTTAACTACTATAACCAAAAAGACAACACTGAATTTTATAATAATTATTTTTTCTCATCGATGAAGATTCTCATAGGAGTAATTACATTTATTTCTATTCTTATTCTAGGTGTAGCAATTTGGATCTCTACATCCACAGTAAAGATAAAAGTTCGAGATTTTACGATTAATATCCTACTAGGATTAAGTTACAATAAGCTTAAAAAAATATTTTATATATACTATACTGCAATATCATCGATAAGTCTTTTTATAGTTTTTTGTTTAACTTTATATTTAAGATACGATTTTTGGATAGGTAAAAAATCTTATCTTGTTACGTACGGATTTTTAGGTTTACTCACGATGGATTGGATTGGTATACTTTCAGCATTTATTTTTAATATTTTACTGATAATAATAGTCACAAATATTACCATGTGGAAAATACAGAAAATCCCTATTTCCATAGGAGTTATAGAATGAACAATATATTAGATTTATATCTGGATGAGAAAGTTTATTGTGCTAAAAGCCAAAAAATAACTCTTCTTCAAAATTTTTCCCTCGCTGTTGAGCAAGGAGAAAAAATTGCTGTTATTGGAGAGTCCGGCTCAGGGAAAAGCACGTTACTCAACATATTGGGCCTTATCGACACCTCATACTCTGGCACTTATACACTATTCGGGAAATCTACGCAAAAACTTTCTGATAGAGAGTTAGCAAAGTTAAGAAATAAAAATATTGGATTTGCTTTACAAGAATCAGCTCTCATTACTTCTTTAAGTGTTGAGGATAATATAAAACTTCCACTCATATATTCTCAAAGCCGAGGGCAAAAAGAACAGCAAAGATTTGAAGATATTACCGGAGCACTTGGAATATCCAATATCCTCACGAAAAAGCCTCTTGAATGTTCCGGAGGTGAAAGAGCTCGAGCAGCTTTCGCTAGAGCGATTATTATGAGCCCACAGGTTATTTTGGCTGATGAACCCACTGCTTCACTAGATGACAAGAATAAATCAAAGATTATCGATTTATTATTTGGAGCAGCTCATGATTTTGGGGCCTCAATCATAACAGTAACTCACGATAATATTTTTGCTCAACAGCATGATCGTGTCATCCAGCTAGAAAGAAAAGAATACTAACGTTCTAACTTTTGCTCTTTTCTTTACTAGAAAAAGAGAGGTGAAATACGACTTCTTGTCATCAAGTTTTATCGATCTACGAGACCAGAACGCACAGACCATATAGCGACATCGGCGGAGCCTTGTACAACGTTCACACCAGAAACAGGTAGCCATACCCCACCATCTCCAACGGAGTACTCCCCCGAATACACAACAGAAACATTCACCTGCACATTACCGGTAGAAGAATACTGATGACTTGTTGGTGTTTGCTCATCCCATACTCCATCACCTAAAACTTTCCCAGGTGAGCTAAGCACACCTGAGGATGCACCATCACCATAATCAAATACATAGCCCACGGGCACGGCACGAACTTTTATAGGAAACCCAAGAACCTCCACGTCAAAATCTTGAGGGTGAGCTTTGACCATAAAGTTTGTATGGTAGTTCACCAAAGTATCAGCGCCCGGTTCAACAACAATCTCGGGCGCGTCAAGAACTAATCGTTCAAAATCTTCACCAGAAAACACCGGAAATTCAATGACGTCAGAGTCCAGCTCGGCTTCGGTATTATCAGCACCAGATGGGTCTGGTGCGCCTCCTGCTGGGCGAGAACCACGAGACGGGCACCATGTTTTACCAGTATCTGACCAACCATTGCCAGAAGAAGATTGAACCCGATGCGCAACATCATCAGCAAAAAGCCCGCAACGAGGAGGCACACAACGTTTCTTACCATCACAATAGCGAACAAGACGATACTCTATCTGCGGACCAGCGTATGAAATCGCACTCTGCCCACCCGACGAATTAGCGATAATGGGAATACCGGTAGGAGTGATATACGCATTCGGAGGAGCTTGAGGATGAGCCTTTCGGCGAGACTTTTCTGATGACGATACTTGAAATTTTATGTCTACATTACTCTTATAAGCTTTTGCTTCATATTCGATTTCCTGAGAATACGAGGGAGATATATTTATTAGTAAACAGAAAAAACCAAATAGAATACCTATTTTATTCCGCATAGTTGATTCCTTCTACCCCAATCAGCTGTCCAAATACCCAGCCCTCATCATAATAAAGACCGATAACACCGGGTTTACCTCGAAATATATCGCCACTATCGCTGGCACAGTAATCAACATTTTTACAATATTTAGATTCACTAACAGAGGGGCGAACCAAAAAACGATAAAAGCCATCCTCGCCCAAAACAAAATCGTTATCCTCAAAATCAACTTTCATGGTAAGCCCAACTAACCATTCCCGATCGCTATACCATCGCCGAAGATCCCGATAAAAATCCTGCTCATAATCATTATCCGGCGCAGTAATACGAGAAATATCATCCACATCCCCCGTACTCGAAGCATAATTACGCAAATCAACCCAATACCGAATAAACGCCTCAGCACCTTCTAAAGTCTCTTCACGAGCAGACTCAGGAAAAACAGGCTTCGGCACATTAAACGCACGATGCTTTACAGAAGCCGCAACATACTCACCAGCATCAACTTTCTTTTGTTCCTCTACCGTCAGACCAGACTCGTTAACATCATCAGGTGATGTAGAAGCATTTTCGGATTCTGACGTAGATGAAGTACCAGCTGACGAAGAAGCTGACGGGCTAACACTTGCCGTCATGGAAGCTGAAGGCGAGTTCATCTTATCTTTTTCAGATACCGGTTCTTGAGCAGAGCATCCGCATAGTAGGGAACTGATACATAGCACTACGCTAGAACGAAGCAACCAGCTTTTAAACGACATAAGAGCACCTGTTTCATAAGGGAGTTAGTAGTCTAAGTTCAAAGACAAACTTAATTTTTCATTAAACCTACAATGAGAAGAGTGTATTGGAAAGAAGGTTATGGCTATCTGTGGATATATGACAGGTCAGTGGCAGTGCAGAACTTTTTTCTTCGTCATTATATTCGCGGTTTAGCGCGCTAAAAGTACCATTAGTGAATAATGTATACCCTTATGGGGACAGAGTTTTTTGTTCTGGCGTTTTATGATGTTCCCTATCAACGACAACGCATATTTGGTTGTGCGTATCACAATTATTTGCGGTTTAGGTTACGCCTCAACGTCGAGGGGAAGACCGCACTATGCGTGTCAATGAAGAAGATAGGAATATGTTATGGCTAGGTTCAAGAAATTACGTTTCCTTGCGGCAGCTGCGCTGAGTACTGTTCTCGTGGCGCCGGTAGCAGCACCTGCTCATGCAGTAGTTGGAGGGTTCAATTCTAATCAGAGCGCAACTGTTCGGTTATGGGCTTATGGTTATAAAGCACCAGACTTATTGTGTAGCGGTAGCCATATTGGTAATGGGTGGGTTCTTACAGCAAAACATTGTGTGGATGATATTGGTGTCAACACATGGTCAAGTCGTGTTGTTTGGGGAAATCCTCGTATTAACTGGAATCTTCCAGAGAATCAGTACACCGGCCCAAATTCTGGTATCGACCGAATCGTCACCCATCCAGATGAAAATAAGGATATGGCGTTGGTGCATGTACCAGGTTTAGCCAAAGCTCGTGTGGCAACTTATCGTTTGCGTGATGGTGGCACTGCAGAAGATCTTAAAAATGCTCGTTGCACGGCGTATGGTTACGGCTTGTGGGAGGACAACATTGATGCTGAGAGTTCTTATGCTCAACGTCAGCGAGGTTTGAAGATGAAGATTCGTTATGCGAGTACTTCTATTAAGAACTCTAATTCAGCGCAGCTTCGTGGTTATAACGACCGCGGTGGCTTCCTCGTAACAGGTGATTCTGGAGGGTCTCTTGTGTGCAACGGAGTGCTTTCTGGTGTAACTGTTGCTTATTGGCCTAAATCAAAGTCTAATTCGTTTATGTCTATTTCTGCTCCTGAGCGTGACTGGATTTATCGTACGACTGGTATTTAGTTGTTTCTGATATTAAACGGGTGGGGCGCCCACCAGACTTTTGTTTTGGGCGCC
>NZ_JBLXXZ010000017.1:0-26515 GCF_048513015.1 Rothia sp. P7181
TAACCTCCAAATGAGGTTTCAGGCAACGTAAACTTTGTTGTAAGTTTACGGTGGCTATAGCAAGAGGGAAACGCCCGGTTCCATCCCGAACCCGGAAGCTAAGACTCTTTGCGCCGATGGTACTGCACTGGGGACGGTGTGGGAGAGTAGGTCGCCGCCGGTTTTTATCGGGATATTGAGGGGCTTTCACAATTATGTGAAAGCCCCTCTTTTTTATTTAACGACAAGTCCATGAATTTTACGACTTGGTACTCCTGTGGAAAGAATGACAGTTTTCTATAAAAGCCTCTATAACGTTTATTCTTGGGAGATAACTCAGCTAGGCTATTATCCGTAAAATACTATGAAAGAGAGTATCTCTAGTGTCTAAAGAAGATTCTAAAAACTCTGTTGATCCACGTGAACGTGCTCGCCAGATTGCTGCTAAGCAAGCAAAGCTTGGTGCACGTTCTAATAAACGTTGGATGCAAGCAACCATCGCTTTGGTTGTTGTTGCGATCATCGCTATTGTGGCAACAATCTTTATCACAACGAAGAAAAACACCATTGAGGATGCAGGTCCTGTACCAGAATCAGCTAATAAATATGGTGGTATTGTTCTGACTGCTGACGGTATTGAGAAAGGGGCTTCTGATGAGCCTACACGCGATATCAAGAGCCTTTATAGTGCAACAGCATCGCATCAAGTGACAGAAGGGGCAAAAGAAACACCTTTGCCTCTAGGCGTACAGACTCCTGAGGAAGCTGCACACAACGGGAAACCCGTACGTGTAACCATCTTCCAAGATTATAACTGTGTTCACTGCGCTGAATTTGAAAAAGCTTATGGTGATGAAATAGAAAAACTGGTTAAAGAGGGAAAGATTACTCTTGAAATTCGTAATCTAACCTTCCTCGATGGGGAGTATGCTGGTCAGTATTCTGCTCGTACAGCTGCTGCAGCTTATGCTGTTGCAAATCAGGTTTCACCAGAGAAATTCTTGGAATATCAGAAAGAGATTTTCTCGCATCAGGGTAAAGTCATGAAGAATGCTGAGATTATTGATATCGCTAAAAAATATGGTGCTGATATCAAGGACGATATGGATAACAATAAATGGCGTTCTCTCGTGAATGTTGTGACACCTGAGTCTTCTAATAACGGTGTTTCTGGTACTCCTACGGTTTATGCTGATGGACAACAGTACACTTCTAATGACTTCACAACATGGATTAACGGCATTATTGAAACTAAACAGAAGTCTGAGTAGTCTCAATAATCTTCTAAGACGTTATAGACGTTTGTAGAGTTTTTGGAAAGCGTTTCGCTCATGAGCCTTTTAGGCATGTGAGCGAAACGCTTTTTTGTGATGTGTTTCCTGTCTTTTAGGTCTTGCTGAAGATGCATATTATCTAAAGTTCAGGTACACTAGTTGAGTGCCTTAGCGCATATGCCTCCTTAGCTCAGCTGGCCAGAGCACCTGTCTTGTAAACAGGGGGTCACCGGTTCGAATCCGGTAGGGGGCTCTAACTATAGTTACATAACAGGATTATCGCTCTGTGCTACCTCAGGGTTCAAAATCCCTAATATATAACGAAAATTACTACTGGAATTAGACTTTTCCAATAATCTTTATGGGCTGGTCTTGGACCTGTATGTGGTTATCCTCTTTGAAGATTACGATGCACCCGTCTCGGCTTTATCTTTGAGATATCCTCATATGTTACAGAAGTGCATAATCGCGGACTTTGCATAGTCCATACTAGTGAGCGCGTCCCAAGGTGACAGACTGACTGTTTACTGTACTTGGTTTCTGTGCTTCTTATTCATGTTAAAAACCCTCGCATAGGCTGTGCCCCATAGTTTCTATGCACTCTCTATCCCAGAATCCTGATGTAAGGGGGGGGGAGAGAACTGCCGAAATTTTTATTTGACTCTGGTATCTCCATAGATACAAGGTTATGCGTAACGTGTAGGCCTATAAAGTTATCTTAGTGCTGAAATGTTATGATTGTGACCATTCGAATACAGCCATTTGGAGGGTTCTAAGTGCCTCGTATCCTTGACTAGCTTAGTAACGAGTAACCTTGTTGTCATTTTCTACGCTTAATGAATGTTTGATAAGGTGGAGTGCATAGACAACTAATATGTCCAAATGTTCATCTGCTTAATTACAGCTCTATAGGACTGCTTTATGACGTCTGAATCTCCCCAAACACCTGATTTTTCAGTCACCTACAATTCCAATCCGGAGTTTTGGGATGACGCACCCAGTTTGTTAGCGAAGGTCAAGTACTTAAGCGGTAGGCAAGCTGTTTTTGCGTCTGGCTGGCATCGTCGACAGATCGAGTTTGAAAACCCAGAGGTCAGCTTCGATATTATGAATGAGCTAGGCGTTATCCAATTAGATAGTGTCGGTACCGCTAGTAGCACTTCAATCCAAACTTTAGATGGGGAGTCGATTGACCGATTTGAGATAGAGCTGTCTTTTGACTGGTTGCATGCAGATGCTTTGATGAGTTTACTGTCTCGATTTATCTCAGCACAGGATGCTCGCAATATGCTGGAATCTATGGGAGAGATGGTTCAAAGAGTCTCCGCGAATCGAGCAAATAAGACTATTGAAAGTAACGATGGGAAAAGAATCTACACAGTAGACCTGTTGTGTCAGAACCTTCCCGCGCGCTCTGGTAATGCTACTGAGCCTTTGCGCGCAATCTCTCGGTGGTGCCGAATCTTCGAGTTAGATCGTGGCACGGTCACGATTTACCAAGCAATGGATGAGACCGAGAAAGAAAAACTGCGATGGCCACACAATGCTATCTGGCTCAATCGTGGTAAGGACTACTACCTTCAACCAAGTGATTCGATTGGCGACGTTGTTGAGGCTTTTAAGATTCCGGTCAAATATGAGCGCTACAACTTGGCAAACTGGCGTATCGAATTCGATTTTTGGGAGAACCAGCCATTCCAGGTCATGGTCACTGATGATGCTGATGTGGCGTCTGCCCGGCTAGCGGCCGCGTTGAAAGAGCTCGCAATCCTGTCAGAGTTCATCACAGTGGCATTCTTATCAACTCGTAACCTCCAGCGTCGCTTGGATAATAACGAGCTCATTCAGCGCCACTGTTTAATTCGCGAATATGCTAAAGAACAGCTCGAGGAGCTTCAAAAAGAAATTGTCCAATACCGGACCCTCTTGGAAAAGGCTTCGACTTTGCTGGCGAATACTGCTCAGTCAGTGCAGGCAGTAGCTAATCGCGAGACCGCGGAAGCAGCAGAGAAAACCAACACATTCTTGAACTTTGCTACGACGGTATTCTTCATCCCAACGCTCATTATCTCATTTTATTCAATGTCAATTATCGGGCAGAACCAAGATGAGACCGTACCTACTACGACTGCCGTGCTGATTGGTTGCATTATCAGTGTCATCGTTGGTATTGCATCACTGATTATTTTCAGGATTGCTCAAAAACGCAGGCATAAACGTGCTAAACAAATGTTTCTCCAGGAGATTAAGCAATGATTGAACGTATCAGTAATGTCGAAATTAAAGCCTCGCTGAGAGATGCTAGCAGACAATACCTAGTGGGAAACCTCCACCGTCCTCAGCAACTTCGCTTTCTACGATCAGAGGACCTAGAAATCGGAATTACTAGTTACTCCGAGTATACAGACGAGGCCCCTCACTGGCACACTTTAGCGACTGAATATCAGTACGTCATAAATGGCTGGACGAGCTATCTGGACATCAATACAGGAGAAGAATTTCATTTCACGGCTGGAGACTTCTACACGATTTTCCCGGGCACCACATATGCCCAAAAGTCTAAGCCTGGGACGCAGATTCTTTTCATTAAAGTGCCTTCGATTAATGACAAGAATTTAGCGGAGATCAATGATGATGTCGCGACTTGGATGAACCAACAGCTTCGGACAGTTCGTACCGACTATTACCACAATCATGATGCTCCTGCCGCGAACTCCGTCAAACCCGCAGCTGCTGTGGCCATCGTGTGCAATAATCGAGTGCTGCTTGTCCGTCGTCATGATAATGGGAAGTGGACACTACCGGGAGGCACACTCGAAATGACCGAGAGTATGCCCCAATGCGCAGTTCGAGAAATTAAAGAAGAGACCTCGATAGATGTGGAAATCATAGACCTTTTGGGTACTTACACTGACCCGGATATCCGCATCGCATATTCAGATGGTGAAGTTCGCAGAGAGTTTACCATTGTTTATCTTGCAACAACGACAAGTACCGAGGTTCGCATCGATTCAGAATCCAGTGAATACCGTTGGTTTACGATTTCTGCGCTTGCTGAAGCTGACGTTGCCCAATCCCAGCGTAAACGCCTTAACGATCTTATCCGTTACCTCGAAACTGGAGAAAAGCGATACGCATGATTCCATTTCCAAATAATACTGCTATTACCGCTTCAGATGGTCCCTTAGGTATTAGCGATAAACGCCTACTCCACCTCCGATCTGTTGGGCGCAGAGCAGCAGATTTATCTCGAGAGCTATTTGGTTTCTCACCAGAAAAACAACGTTCGATGTTCGTTCTCGGTTTCCTCCATGATATTGGCTACGAATATACGACAGATCAACGACAGCACGAACATATCGGGGGCGATATCTTAGCATTCATGGGAATGGACGGATGGCAGGCAATCTATGACCACGGAGACCCCGATATCGAGGAGATGAGTGATGAGCTCATAATCCTCAATATGGCCGACATGCAAACTGATGGGTACGGTAGACCTGTCACGGCCGAAGAACGGTTAGCCGATATCAAAACCCGCTACGGTGAAGGCTCAGAGCAATTTGTCAGAGCTAATCATCTTCTAGACAACCTCCGTCGCCAACTTGCTGCCAGGGGGAAAGACCCAAGGCTCATATGACATTGCATTCCCTTGAGTGCAGCATATAAATTATGCAAAGCTGTCTCAGCCATAGAAGGTTGAAAGCTCAGGGTTGACAGCTTTCTTCGAGCTACTTATTGTTTCTGCATGGGACTTTACTTTGTCAGCAGATAGAGAGATATACGTAACGCCGTGGGACGGTTTCTTCATTCTTCTCATAATAACAATTACTACTAGTAACCCTAGCTTCGTTTGTTTTACTACCGATTGTACCGAGCTAATTAAAGATAAATATTCAATTTCTGAGCAGTGTATCAGTTGAGTTCTAGAGTGCAATAAAACGGTCCGATCAAAAGCTTACTGCCCCTGAAGAGTGACTCTACAAACGATTGCGGGGATAAACTCAAGATATTCTTCTCTGCCGCTATGTTAAATCTATTTCTATACCAAGTTGAACTTTATAATTTCTAAATGCTATTCTCTGGTAAATCCGAAACGGTCAGAGATAGTAGTCGCTTAGTACAACGCCTATCTCCGTTATTTGTTTAGCAAAAGGACACCACCTTAGAGGTGGGATTACACGTAATGATGAAGATGTGCCGTTTACTTATTGGTATAAATAGAGGACTTTAGGATACGTAGTACCGTGGAAATAAATTTGAAGCATGAGGTTCGACGATACTTTACAGTTAACGCGCTATTTAGCATAGGTAGGGCTTTACCTCAGGCGATTTTGACACCTATTCTTGTAGCTAAGGGTCTTACCTTTTCTGATATTGCGATTGTTCAAGCAGTTTTTTCTGCTTGCCAACTTCTTCTTGAATTTCCCTCAGGTATCTTGTCTGACAAAATCGGGCGTAAATGGACCTATCTGGCGTCTATCTTCTTTATGCTTCTCTCCTATTTTATCGTTTATAGTGCCACTGGGTTCGCTGCAATGTGTGTTGCTTGGGGACTATATGGGGTGGCGGCTGCGTTGCAATCGGCAACTCTTGACTATTACTTTGCTGAACGTCTTCGTGCCAATGAGTCTATGCTGCGTAAATTTTACGCAAACGATAAAAATATTATTCTGTTGACATCCGTTGTTGCTGCTCTTATAGGACCAACTCTTTACCAACATTTTCAGGATAGTCTTTACATTTTTTCAATTAGCTCGATGTTGGTAGCTTTCATGATGGGGTGTGTGTGCCTGCCATATGGTGGGACCTCGAATCCTGCAGAAAATGATTCGTCAATTCGACTGCGAGATGAGCTTCGGGTAGCTTTGAAAGATTCTCGATTGATTATTATGATCGGTATCCTTTGCGTGGTTGAGTTTGCTCTAACTCCTTTTTTCCAGTTGTGGCAGATGGTTTTTATAGAGACCAAGGTTTCTCTCCAACTATTTGGAGTTTTCTTCATTGCTTCGCAAATATTTAATATTTTGGCAAATTGGATTTTTATGCGTATAGGCTCTAAAACGTCAGTCCGCCGTATACTCCTTGTTGTTATTATCAGTATCGGTTTTCTCCTGATCTTTACTAGAGATTCAATTTTTTCTGCTGTTCTACTTTTTGCCTTACCTTTGCCGCTTTTCCTTTATATAGCGGAGGCAGAGGTTGCGCTTCAAAGGGTGATTCCTTCTTCTCTGATGTCTTCGGTTGGTTCTTTGGCCGGTACTGCTGGGACTATAGTTTCGTTATTTACCCTACTAGTTGTCTCATTTATGATTCCTCTGATTGGGGTGCCTGCTGTCCTTGGAGGGTTTCTTGTGGTTTTCGTGTTGTTTTCTACACTATTGCTATTCAGGCTCGGACGCTTTCCGTCTTATCAACCTAAATAAAGTGGTTTGCAAAAAGTTAGTAGGTGGGAGCTCTATCGGATACGTGTATTGGTGAAGAAACGGCACTAAAAAGGTAATTATTCTGGTTGTAAGGGGATGTGAGTATCCCCCCCCGTTAAAGGTTGCAAACACGTTGATGATGGCTAAAACGAACCATTTTTATGTATTTTCTTGTGTGCATCCTTGGTAATGTGGTTCTACCTGGTTCTACCTGGTTCTACCTGGTTCTGAGGGCTATATGAAAATATCTATGCATATCGGTGCTCGATCGATAAAAATGGTATGTGTATGGTTATTCCAACGAATAGGCTGATGTAAGGGGAGGAGAAAATACTATGTTCACGACAACAGGCGGCAATAAAGCTTTAACCGTTGTTTTACTGGTTGTGCTGATGCTTTGGTCTACGTATTTGGCGAGTTTTCATGCTCCTCATTCTATTTTTGCTGTTGTTTCTTTTGTCCTTCTACTGATGTTCTACCTCTACTGGGTCTTGAGAGAGCGGATTTTTCTGACGGTTATGAGTCTTCTGCCTCTTTACTGTATGACCGGAATTTCGGTGTTATTCAGGTGTGTTGGAGAGAATAATAGTGTTCTGGTTCTCCTCGCAGATATTCTGGCTATTGTTGCGCTTGTATCGATGTCTTTGCTTCTGTATAAGAAGTCTTCTGTTCGCAATCCATAACTTTGGGTGCTGTTTTTTTGGTTAGAATCAGCACTCGTGAAGTGCCTAGATAGTTTAATCTTGGGGTGATTTTCTGCTGTTGAGCTTTTGCTGGAAAGCTCATATTTTGTATTAATGTCATGACTTTAATACTTTTTAATAAAGGTTGTTTTTACCTCTTATAAATGCGAGATTTAGGGACTTATTTACCCTAAGTTTTTATGCGACACACCAAGGTTTTCTTGTATGTTTCTATGAAACAGCTTGAGTTAAGGTATAAAAATTTTTTTTATGGATTTTTATTTTTGCATAAAAAAGTTTTCCCAAGTAAAAGCCTTGTTTTTATGGTTTGGCGACAATGTGTAACTTAGTAGAAAAAAAGTAAGTACGAGTTAGTATTGTGTGGCGTAACACAGGGCGTTATCCTTGTGTGTAGATGGAAAACGCCCGAGTACCATCACGGGCAACACACTAGACATTTATTGGAGGAGTAGACCTTATGAAGGCACTCGTTTACCACGGTCCCGGCAAGCGTAACTGGGAAGAAGTACCAAACCCCACCATCTTGGAGCCAACCGACGTTATCGCTCGTGTTGACACCACCACTATTTGCGGTACTGACCTCCACATTCTTAAAGGCGATGTTCCTGAAGTTGAAGAGGGTCGTATTCTTGGACACGAAGCTATCGGCACCATTACCGAAGTTGGCGAAGCTGTAACCGACCTCAAAGTTGGCGATCGCATCATCATTCCTGCTGTTACCAACTGTGGTAAGTGCTCCTACTGTAAAGCAAACCAGCCAGCACACTGCCAGACCGTTGGTGGCGTTGGTTGGATTTTCGGTTACATGATTGACGGTACTCAGGCTGAGTACGTTCGTGTTCCTTACGCAGAAACTTCAGTGCACCTCGTACCTGAGGGTCTAGATGATGAAGATGTTCTCTTCCTCACCGATGCTCTACCTACCGGTTTTGAGATTGGTATTCTCAACGGTAACACCAAGCCTGGTGACACCGTTGCAGTTATCGGTGCAGGCCCCGTTGGTCTTGGTGCAATCATGACTGCAAACCTTTGTGGTGCAGGTCGCGTTATTACCGTCGACATGGACGAGAACCGTATGAACAAGGCTCTTGAACTTGGTGCAACCGACAAGGTTAACGCTTCTGACCCTGACGCAATTGAGAAGATTAAGGCTCTCTCTAACGACGGTCTTGGTGTAGACGTTGCAATTGAGGCTGTTGGTATTCCTGCAACCTTCCAGACCTGCATGGATATCGTTCGCCCCTTCGGTTCTATCGCAAACGCTGGTGTTCACGGTAAGCCTGTGGAGCTTCCTATCAACAAGATGTGGATTTCTAACGTCTCCATCAACATGGGTCTCGTAAGCTGCAACACCGTTGGCAACCTGTTGAACATGGTTAAGTCCGGACGCCTCAATGCACGCGCAATGGCAACCCACCACTTCACCTTCGATGAATTCGAAGAAGCATACGAGCTCTTCGGCAACGCTGCTAAGCACGACGCAGTGAAGGTTGTTATCTCTCGCGAGAAGAAAGCATAAATAGCTTTCACGCTCTATGTTGAAACCTTTAAAGGTTAAATAGAAGAGGTGTGTCACCCCAATCTTTTGGGGGTGACACACCTCTTTGTATGTTGGAATAATGTGAGTGAAAAAATTAAGCCGTTAATCTCACACTGTAAATTTCATGCATGTAATTTATCGGGGTCAAACCCTGTTTTAAAAAGCTGGAAAGACAGACAAAATAATCTTAAAAACAGTTTTGACAAGCAAAAATATAAACTTATGGTAGACTTGTGTATGACTTGAAAGTATACCTGATGCCATCTTTTGAGGTGTGAGCGCCTTGACGAAGCGTTGAGTTTCTAGGAATCTTGCATTCTTAAAGGTGGTTTTAGGTTGCATAAAAGCCAGTATTTACATAGTATTTAAGGCTGTCGCATTGGTGGCAACACCTCTCGACACCTTGAACTATTCACCGTTATTCCGCGGCGGGGATTTAGCTTGTTTTCTCACCCAAGCTGAGTCTCATACACTCCAGCCCGGCGAATAACCCGGTGCTCTACCTTGGTGACGGGACGCTCATACAACTTGCACTTGTGCTAAGTATGTACCGCCTGCGCACCGTCATTACGTCAACAAATGGAGGAGAAAACTATGGCAGCAAACTGCCAGGTGACCGGAGCTGTTCCCGGCTTTGGACACAGCATTTCCCACTCGCATCGTCGCAACAAGCGTCGTTTCGATCCGAACATTCAGAAGAAGCGTTACTGGGTGCCTTCACTGCGCCGCAACGTAACCCTCAACGTGTCCGCTAAGGGCATCAAAGTTATTGATGCTCGTGGTATTGATGCTGTTGTTGCAGAAATGATTGCACGCGGGGAGAAGATTTAATCATGGCTTCAAAGACCAAGGACGTACGTCCTATCATCAAGCTTAAGTCCACTGCGGGTACCGGCTACACCTACGTAACCCGCAAAAACCGTCGTAACAACCCCGACCGTATGACCCTCAAGAAATACGATCCCGTTGTTCGTAAGCACGTAGAATTCCGAGAGGAGCGATAAGACATGGCTAAGAAGTCCAAAATCGCTCGTAACGAACAGCGCAAAGAAATCGTTGCACGTTACGCAGAAAAGCGCCTAGCGCTCAAAAAGACCCTAGTCGACGAAAACGCTACTCCGGAAGAGCGCGAAGCTGCTCGTCTCGGACTGCAGAAGCTTCCTCGTAACGCTTCTCCAGTACGTGTTCGTAACCGTGACCAGATTGACGGCCGCCCCCGCGGTACTTTCCAAAAATTTGGCATTTCTCGCGTCCGTTTCCGTGAAATGGCACACCGCGGCGAATTGCCCGGTATCACCAAGTCAAGCTGGTAAGGTTTGGCTAGTAACGATTTAGCTACTGAGCTAATCGCTAGATAAACATAAAGTCTCAGGAGGGGCAACTATGGCTAAGAACCGCAGCGAACTCGTCGCAGAGGTTGCAGAGAAAGCTGGCACCAGCCAGGCAGCTGTAAACGGTGTGCTAGACGCACTATTCCAGGTATTTGAGAAGTCTGTCGCCAAAGGCGAAAAGATTACCATTCCTGGTTGGATGGCTATTGAGCGCACTGACCGCGCTGCACGCACCGGTCGCAACCCACAGACCGGGGAAACTATTCAGATTCCTGCTGGTCATGGTGTTAAGCTGACCGCTGGTTCCAAGCTGAAGGCAGCAGTCTCCAACAAGAAATAAAAACTTGTCAAAGACTTACAAAAGAGGTTGTTTCATCGAAAGATGAAGCAACCTCTTCTGTATATCTACGGGTATAGATGTTTCAGTAACCTCAAGAGGACGAAACCTCAGATACACTAGAAAAAAGTATTGGATACACAGGAGAGGAGCCACAACGGATGACACACACATCCCTCGACCGCTCGTCTTCTGAACGTACTGAACAACTACTGCGTGCATGGTGTACCGCACTAACCTCCACCTCAGTAGGAGCTCTTGCTCACGGTATTGCAGGAGGCGGTTTGCCTCACCCTATTATCTGGCTTCTCTGCACTGCACTGACAGCATTAGCCTGTTTGCCGTTTAGTACGTATCGCATATCAAAATATCTCTTAGCCGGAGCAATACTCCTTGGACAAGGATTATTGCATCTCATGCTTGCATATAGCGGGACGTCACTGACCGATACACACAGCCATCATCATGGAGCTCAACGGCTCAACTTTAGCTTGCATCTAGAGACTACTACCCACCATGCGCATCATGGGAATATGCCGCTGATGGTGCTTTTTCACATTGGTGCGGCAGCAATAACTTTTGGCATGTTTTGCTATGGACAAGAAACGATTCGTCGTTGTCTCAACGCCCTAAGCCTTCGCCTGACAGAACTGTTCTGGGCTCCACTGGTACACATTCACCTTCCCCGAACATACCGTGTGCCAATCTACTTTTTTGAGCAGACGCTCCATACCCTGCTACTTCTTCTTACACAGCCTCGACGAGGCCCACCTCTATTGCGTTGTTCTTTCCATAACTAAACAACACAATAGAAGGAATATATATGAAGACAGCACCATCTCGTGCACTCCATAAAACACTAATCTCTGCTCTATACGCACTATTAGTGTTAGGTTTGAGCGCCTTAGCCATTACTCCAGCTCAAGCCCATGACCAACTTATTTCTACGGTTCCTGCCGATGGAGAAACCCTTAACCAGCTACCTGATAAAATCACCCTCAAATATAGTGGGAATATTTTAGATGTCGATGGAGCTAACCAAGTACGAGTAACAACCTCGACGGGGGAATCTATCGCTAGCGAATCTCCAGAAATTTCAGGAAAAGATGTCTCGACGACACTTTCAGGAGACAAAAAAGCTAACGAAACATACACCGTTACGTGGCGAGTAGTTTCTGAAGATGGACATCCCATTCAAGGAAAATACGAGTTCGTCGTCGGTGAAGGTGCACCGAAAATATCGGCTACAGAAGCAACAGCAACTCACGAAGTTTCAGCCGAAAAACAGGATGCGCCAGAAACCTCTTTGATCGAGAAAAATAAAGTCATTATCTTTTCTCTCGCAACATTAGCTACGGTAGTCGCCGTTATCGTTCTCCTTCTTAAGAACAGGCGTTCTTCCTAAGGCATCTTTTTCTATCACCAAACGTTCCTAAAAGCGTTTTATTATATTTTTTTTGAGGAATACTCATGTTTAAGATTTCTACACCCAAAACTACTGTCTTATTGAGCTCTGTCGCTATTGGTGCGCTTGTCCTTACGGGCTGCGGAGCGCAAGATACCTCAAACCATCATTCTCAAAGCTCGGCTACTCCCACATCTTCTGCCGATGCTAGCAGTACTGCTACGACACCTACAGAAACTACAACGAATGCCTCTGCGCAAAATAGTGCACTGGTCTTTTCTGATACTTGGGTTAAAGCTACAAAAGGTGGTATGACCGCGTTCTTCGGGAAAGTAAAAAATACGACGGATAAACCCATCACCATTGTTTCTGCGACGAGCTCTATCTCTGATGATACGCAACTGCATACTACAGAGAAGGACCCAGCTACCGGCTCAACGATGATGAAACAAGTGACAAGTTTTACCATCAACCCCGGAGAAGATTTTGTCTTTGAACCAGGCGGAAACCACATTATGGCAGTGGGAATGAAATGTTCCCTACCTGCAGGACTTCGTGCAAATGTCACCCTCAAAACCGAAGATGGTCAAGAGTTTGGCTTTGAAGCAGTCGCTCGCGATTATGCTGGTGCGAAAGAAGAGTATGCTCCTGGCGAGGAACATACTCCTGCAGGTAGTGAGCATTCCCACGAACATGGTGAGCACTCCCACGAACACGGCGAACATTCCCACGAACATGGTGAGCACTCCCATGAACACGGCGAACATTCCCACGAACATGGTGAGCACTCCCACGAACACGGCGACTCACATGAAGGAATGCACCATATGGATGGCATGTCTGAAAGCGAAGACAACTCCCAAACCGTGCTTCCACAATGCGCACAATAATACCTACGACATCTAAGGCGCTGATAGCGTTTTAGAAAACCTCCACCTTGAGGAAACCGATGAGTGATTCTGAGCAGACCCCCGCACACATTTCTGACAAAGAAACAAAACCAGCACCAACACGTAGACACCTCGTTGCAGGTGCCCTCGGCGCAGGTATCGGAGCTCTTGCAACAGAAACAATCCATAGGATGTCCCTCGAAACCCACCAAGAAACAACAAAAGAACAAAAAGTTGCACCTCTTCAGGAATCGAGAACATCCTTTTACGGGGCACGGCAAGCTGGAATAGACACACCAGCACCAGCAATTGGGCATTTTATCGCTATCGACTTAAACGACGATACCGACGCTCAACAGCTAAGCCGTCTGCTCAGAATCCTCACCGATGACGCCGCGCAACTCACTCAAGGACACGCCCCAATCGTTGACCAAGAACCAGAACTCGCAGAAACTCCAGCGTCACTAACCATCACTTTTGGATTCGGCGAAAAAATCTTCGAGATAGCAAACCCCCGCCAAAAACCACCATGGCTCAAACCACTACCACCCTTCGCACAAATCGACCAACTACAAGAACGCTGGAGTGACGGCGACCTCCTCATTCAAATCTGCGCCGACGACAGAATGACCGTCGCCCACGCGCAACGAATGCTACTCAAAGACACCCGAACTTTTGGAACTATCCGATGGGTACAAGAAGGATTCCGCCACGCGTACGGATCCCAAAAACCCGGGCAGACCATGCGAAACCTCTTTGGGCAAGTCGACGGAACCGTCAACCCCACAACATCAGATAACAGCATGGACCAAGTCGTATGGGGAAAACACCCTAAGACCCCCGCATGGGAAGAGAACGGAACCTCTATCGTCATCCGACGTATCCATATGAATATCGACACCTGGGACGAAGCAGACAGAATTGCACGTGAAGACGCCGTTGGCAGAAAGCTAAGCAACGGAGCACCTCTTACCGGAGAAAAAGAACACGACATACCCGACCTCTCGGCAACAGACCACCTCGGATTTAACGTCATCGCACCCTACGCACACATACGTAGAGCAAGCCCACAAGAACCCCAAGAACGTATCCTCCGACGAGGATACAACTACGACCTTCCTGTAACAGACGCATCAGGCTTTTCACGACATGGAGAAACTACCGGAGGCATCTCCCAAAGCGGACTAATCTTCGCCTCATACCAGAGTGACCCCACACAACAATTCGTTCCCATCCAAAAACGCTTAGCACAACTCGACATGCTGAACACCTGGACGGTACCCATCGGATCAGCAGTATTTGCGATTCCCGCCGGATGCCAAGAAAATGGATTTATCGGAGAAAACCTCTTCAAACCCTCCCAGCCATAACAAGCCCATCACCACAGACACACCACAACACAGGAACAACCAACCCCATGGCGCAGCGACGACTTACGCAACAAAAAACACCTCAAGAGAAGACCTCACAGCTTATCAAAGCACTCTCTTACGGGGGAGTAAGCCGCCAATGGATTTGGGCATTTCCCATATCAGCCCTGCTGCTACTTATCCTGTCATTACTCGTCACCGGCGAAAGCAACGCAACTGCTCTTGTCGACGCCGGAGCCTTTGTCCGCTGGGGGCTACCTATCGTTGAAGTACTTCATAACTTCGCCATGATGGCAACAATGGGTGCTCTCATCTTTGCTATAGGCATCATCCCACGCTTTACAGATTCAACACTGAACACAAAAACCTTCCGAAAAAACTCCACTCAACATCAAAAACAACGAGCAGAATACCCTCCCTTTACCGCACTGCTTAACTTCGCATCAGCACTATCAGTGACTTGGACACTCACCGCTATAGCAGTGCTCGTACTTACCTACTCCGACATCTCAGGTAGACCGATAACTGCTGCAAGCTCTTACGCATCAGAACTCATCAGCTACATCACCGACATCGATGCAGGAAAAGAACAAGCCACAACAATCATCGTTGCAGCTACCGTATCAACACTCATCTTTGCGGTACGTTCACTACTAGGACTACTTATCACCTGGGGTATTTCGCTAATCGCCATCATCGATATGGCATTAGGCGGGCACTCCGCCGGCGGTGCAGACCATATGGGAGCCGTCAACTCCCTCGGACTGCACCTCTTAGGAGCTATCAGCTGGTGCGGCGGGCTGATTGCGCTCGCCTACATCTCTCAGCAAATTAGCGCACCAGAAGCAGGAACCGGCACCACTGTAGAACAAGACCGAGGCACTAATACTACTCTGAACCGTCGTGCCCCAATGGCAATTGTGGTTCTCAGAAGATACTCTGCAGTAGCACTCTTCGGATTTATTCTTATTGTTCTATCAGGAATTATTAACGCTGCTGTGCGTATGAATAATCTTTCTGAACTATTCACTACAGCCTACGGCAATATGATTCTCACAAAATTCATTCTGACCATGATGTTAGGGGTCATAGGTGCAGTTCACCGACTTTACCTCATACCTGCTATGTCACGTGGGGAAATTCGCCCCATCATCGGCATATGGCGCGCAATTATCGCTGAGATTATGATTATGGGCGCAGCAAGTGGACTAGCCGTATCACTTTCTCGAACCGCCCCACCCGTTCCAGAAACCCTTGCAACCGACGCCCCACCTGTACGCATCATCACCTGGTACGATATGCCACCAGAACCCTCTCTCACCCATTGGGTTACACAATGGCGTTTTGACTGGCTATGGGTATTCCTCATCTGCTGTGCAGGATACTTTTACCTATGGGCCTACTATCGTGTGAAAAAAGCTGGTGGAACATGGCCCATCATGCGAACCGTCTCTTGGCTGGTTGGACTCTTCGCACTGAACTATGTCACATCCGGAGCCTTAGCCATTTACGGTCGAGTACTCTTCTCCGCGCACATGGTGGAACATATGTCACTGACCATGATTGTTCCCATTTTTCTCGTCCTTGGAGCACCTATCACACTCCTCTTGAAGGCTTTAGAACCTCGCCAAGACGGAACACGAGGCCCACGAGAATGGATTTTGAGAATTATTCACTCTCGATGGTCCAAAATCGTCACAAACCCCATTTTCGCAGCCGTTAACTTTGCGGGTTCTATCGTCATCGTTTACTTCACACCATTACTCAATTTCGTACTCTCCTACCATGTGGGCCACGAGTTGATGATTATCCATTTCTTAATGACCGGATACATTTTCTCTCTCGTACTCATCGGTATCGATCCCATCCCGTATCGCCCCGCCTACCCCATGCGTCTCATCCTGCTCATCGCAACGTTGGGGTACCACGCATTTGTTGGTATTGCCATGATGAATATGGAAACACTACTTGCCGCATCCTGGTTTGGAAACCTTGGAAGAGAATGGGGACTATCCGCCATCGACGACCAAAAACTTGGCGGATCCCTCATGTGGGGGATAGGCGAACTACCCACCATGCTCATCGCTGTAGCCGTCGGTATTCAATGGGCAGCATCCGACAAAAAAGTTGCCAAACGACTAGACCGGCAAGCCGAACGAGACGGCGACGCAGACCTCAAAGCCTACAACGAAATGCTTGAAAAACTCAACGAAGAAAACTCAACATCACAATAACAACTAACGAGTTACGCGAACAGAACGCAACCACCCAAAGAACACCACCACAACTGCCACGCCAGTAGAGATAAGAACCTCATAACGGTGCTCTACGCTCACACCCATAAACAGCAAAAGAGCAACTAACACAACAATAAGCGCCCAATTAAGATACGGAAAAGCCCACATCTTAAGCACATCCGCACGAGTCGTCACATCAACACCCTCTGCCAAAAGAATACGGCGAGAACGAAGATGAGACACCGCAATAAAAAGCCACACAAAAATACCAGTAGCACCGGTCGTATTCACCAAAAAACTAAAAACAGCATCCGGCATAAAATAATTCAAAAGAACCGACGCAACACCCACACACGAAGAAAAAATAACCGCAACCCACGGGCTACCCACCGAAGAAACTCCACCCAAAAATCTCGGAGCATCACCGCGCGAAGCCATAGCAAACAGCATGCGAGAAGAACTATATAACGATGCATTCAAACACGATATAAGCGCCGTAAGAACCACAATGTTCATTACAACCGCAGCATACGGGACACCAAAACTCTCAAAAACCGTCACAAAAGGTGAAACACCCGAGACAATAGACGTCCACGGAACCACACACAACGTCACAGCAATAGCACCAATATAAAAAATAAGAATACGCAACAACACAGCACGTACAGCCTTCACCACAGACTCCCGCGGATGCGTTGATTCACCAGCTGCAATAGTAACAATCTCAGCGCCAAACATTGAAAAAATGACGGCAAGAAGCGCACTAAACACAGCACCCACACCATGCGGGAAAAACCCACCATGATCAACCAACTGAAAAAGACCCGCAGAAGAATGAGGGATAACACCTACAAGCGCCAACACACCCAACACAATCAACAGACCTAAAGCAAACACCTTAACCGAAGAAAACCAAAACTCAGATTCCCCATAAACTCGAACCGATACGAGATTTAAAAGCGTCAAAGCAAGAACAAGAACACCGGCAACCGCCCACTGCTCAAAAGCCGGAAACCACCCAGAAATAATCGTGGCAGCAGCCGTCGCCTCGATAGCAACCGTAACAGCCCAAAACCACCAATATAACCACCCCACGGTAAAACCTGCCCAAGCACCAATAAAACGATGAGCATACGCAGAAAAAGAACCAGTCTGTGGAGACGCTGAAGACAACTCACCTAACATGCGCATCACCAGAGTCAAAATAACACCAGCGAAAACATAAGAAAGAATCACAGCAGGACCAGCAACCGTAATAGCAGTAGAAGACGCCACCAAAAGACCCGCACCAATAGCCCCGCCTAAAGCAATCATCGAAAGATGACGAGGACTCAACGACTTCGTCAACGAACGTTCAGAAGAAGAAACCAACCCAACAGAACCATCAGATACCGACGACATAGAACTCTCACAATCATGAGACATAGCCAAACTGCTACTTTCTGCTAAAACGCAAACAACAACACAAGCCCATACACAACCATCAGGAAAGTGTTTTTACCGCTACATAGACTACTCCGACAAGGGGTAATAACAAAATAAAAGAGAACATCACCTATATGACACAACATCACAAAATATGACAATCTATAACAAGCACTACCTCAAGAAAAGAAATACTTTCAGACAAAAATACATCCTAAGATAGTGTAAACACACATCAACGAACCAATATCAATACGAAAGACTACCTCGAATGAACAACACAATACGCTCACACAAGGTACGCGCTAGCGAATTAACCGGACGCGGATGGTTCAACACCGGAGGCAAAGACCTCAACCTACAAAGCCTCCGCGGAAAAATTGTCATTCTCGACTTCTGGACACTCTGCTGTATCAACTGCCTCCACGTCCTCGATGAGCTACGCCCCCTCGAAGAACAATACGGCGACGTCCTCGTCACCATCGGAGTACACTCACCAAAATTTGAACACGAAGCAGACCCTAAAGCCCTCGAAGCAGCTATCGACCGGTACGACATCGCGCACCCCGTCCTCGACGACCCAGAACTAAGCACCTGGCAATCCTACACTGCACGAGCCTGGCCCACACTCGTCGTCATCGACCCCGAAGGATACATCGTTGCGCACCTCTCCGGAGAAGGACACGTTCAAGGGCTCACCACACTCGTCGAAGAACTCATCCAAGAACACAAAGAATCCGGCACTCTACGCTACGGCAACAGCCCCTACGTCCCACGCCCCAAACCACAAGGCACCCTAGCCTTTCCCGGAAAAGCTATCGAACTACCTGCCGAATACTCCGAAGAAAACATCACCACCTACCTTGTCACCGACAGTGCACGCCACCGACTCGTACAACTCAACCCCGACCTCGAAACAGCGCAACGCACCATCGGAACAACACAACGAGGATGGAAAGACGGAAACAGCGATGAAGCACTCTTCAACGAGCCACAAGGTCTATGCCTCGTACCTGAAGAACTCCGCGAAACACTCGGATACGACATCTTCATCGCAGACACCGTCAACCACCGTATCCGCGCCCTCAACTGGAAAACCCAACGCATCACAACCATCGCGGGCAACGGTGTACAACGCCTCATCGACGGAGAAAAAGCACGCTCAAAAGACCCCAACCACATCCCAGAAAACCTCAACCCAACCGACGTTGCACTCTCCTCACCCTGGGACATCACATGGTCACACCAAGCACAAGAATTCATCATCGCCATGGCTGGAACACAACAACTCTTCAGCTACAACCCACACACCAATAGAATCCGTGTATTCGCCGGAACAGGAGCTGAAGGACTCAAAGACGGAACAGCACAAGACAGCTGGTTCGCCCAACCCTCCGGGCTAACAGAAGACCATCAAGGCAACATCTGGGTTGCAGACTCAGAAACCTCCGCACTTCGTCTCATCCGCTTTGAAAACAACACCCCACACATAGAAACAGCCATAGGCGTTGGACTTTTCGACTTCGGATACGTTGACGGAAACAGCACCACATCACGACTACAACACCCCCTCGGACTGACCGCCCTACCCGACGGATCAATAGCTATTGCTGATACCTACAACGGTGCTATCCGCCGATACCAACCCGAAACACAAGAAGTAACAACGCTCATCCGCGACCTAGACGAACCCTCAGACGTCCTTATCGAACATACAGACACCGGCGCTCGCCTAATCGTAGTAGAAGCTAACGCACACCAACTCATCCGCATCAATATCCCTGAAAATGCACAAAAAATTGATGAAGGATCATCACAAACAGCACGCCCAGCGACCTCACTCAAAGGGGAGAGCCTGCAACTAGTGGCCCGTTTTAGTGCGCCAACGGGACAAAAACTTGATTACCGTTGGGGAGACCCCACCCAGTTACAGGTATCTTCGACACCTGAAGAATTCATCCTCTCAGGAGCCGGAACATCCCAAGGGCTACAACGTTCGTTAACTCTCAACCCCCAAATTAATAATGCGGTACTACACATTACCGCTCGAGCTGCTGCCTGCGACGGAGAAGAAGGACAAGAAATTCCTGAACACGCAGCATGCCACCTCTACCAACAAGACTGGGGTATTCCCGTAGTTGTCGACGGTGAAGGAGAAGAAACACTCACTCTCGACCTACGAGGCGTAAACTCCTAAGAAAAAAGGTTCTAGGCACATCAACACAACGATGTGCCTAAAACCTTTTTTCATAAAATGTAGACCTAAAAACGAGGACGAACAACTACCTCATGATCGGAGACCTCTAAATCAGCAGAAAACGTAAAAGGAACGTCCTCCTTCACTTTGCTCTGTTGACCTGTATAAAGGTCAAGTTCGGTAAATGATATTTGAGCTACCCCTGAAGATGAAGGCAACACCCACTGTCCCTCATCATTAATAACGGCCTCAGCCGTAGGATATTTCTTAATAGTCCATGAGACATTTCCTTGAACACGCCCCACAAAATCATATTCAAAAGGGCAATTTGCGGGAAATAGAGAATTTTTTGATGCACATTCATTCAAATCTGCTGACACTTGTGACGTAATAGAGTTCTGGGCGTTTTCGCTCGGTACAAGACGTAAATCTACTGTAGTTTCATGAGGGTCATTCCCCCTGACAAGAACTTTTTGCTGTTCAGCCGAATACAGGGATGACTCATAAGTTACTGAAAAAACACCAGGGTAAAGAACCGCAAAATTCTGAGATGTTGAATCAACACCCACCTTCACACCATTTACGGTTGCACTGTGCACTGCTGGTGCTTGCAATCTAATCATAGGAAGGGTTTGAGGGTCGATACGCCATTGGTCAAAGACTCCCCAATGAGAGCCCACCTTTGTTAGATGAAAGCTACTTTGGTACGTTGACTCATCAACGACGTATTCGACATCTACTTGTGCTTTGGAACCATCATCAGTAATAGCACTATTAGTAATTGAAAATTTTTTAATCTCTGATACAGAATTTTTTAAGGCTTTCCCATCTAGTAAGGTTCCATCAGCATCAGGAATGTGAGCATCGAGAATGCCCAAAGCCCGTGCTCCTTTACCATGTTCAAGAGCCTGAAAATACTGATGTACTTGCCCTTCTGGTGCGTACACTAAACGGTTAATAAGGCTCAAAGAAATTAATGCCAGAGCTATTGCACAGAACATTCCAACAGCCCAAAAAGCTAAGATACGATCAACAGAAGAACGAAAACGCATACCACTAATGTAGCCCAGAAAATCAGTGTGAGAGAACTCAGCAAAGAACACAGAAAAAGAAGCGCCTGTGTAGAGAAGAAACTAATAAGATGAACCTATGGCAGAACATATCCATCAGGTCCCTGAAAAATACGGCGAAATTCTTGCAACCTATCATCCGCGTATCAGTTCATACCATCGCCGTCTGATAGCAGCAGTTCCTCCATCACTTGTCATTATTGCTATCGGTCTGCTACTTGCGCGTCGACGCCTTGCCCTGCCTTACACCGTTATTCTTGTGTTTGTTGTCTTAGCCGCAGCACTGTCCGTGTACTCATTTTTGAAACCAACTATTGCAGTGCGCACGAAAACACATTTTCTGATGGGGCGAACCTTCGGGTGGAGAACCATTGAGCTCAACGAAATTCACCAAACAATTTTTGCTGAACGTCTCATCGAAAAAAAATCGGTGCACAAAGCCCAAAAAGGTCTTAAAAGTTTAGGGCACCGTGGAGTACCAGCACTCTGGGCTACTAACGCACAGAAAAAAAGAATCTTCCGCATGGACGGAAGAATCTGGGACAAAAAAACGATGAAAAAGATTAGTGGCGATATCTCACCGCAAACCGTGATGTACCCGAACATCAACGTTTTGCAGATGAATAAACAACACCCCGGTCTTGTGAGCTTTAACGAATTACACCCCCAGTGGCGTTCCACCTTAGCCATTATTGTGTATTTATTGCTGCTGTCTCTCGTCGTTTCTGCAAACTTTCTGCCCACAGAAGTTCTTGAAGAGATACATCTTCTCTAAAAGAAACGAAGACTTACCCATAAAAATGATGGTGGTGTTTTCCTCTCTAACGGAAACACCACCATCATCTTTTTAAGTTGAAGGAACAGCTAATACTGCGACGAGAAACGAAGCATCCGGCGTATAAGGATATAAATCCCATGTCGAGAAACGCTGAGAAACTTCTAGCCCCGCTTCTTGAACATCAGAGAAAAAATCTTCAAAAGAATAGCCACGGCCAGCGCCAAAACCGATAACAGCTCGACCTGACGTACCCAGAACGGTAGCGAATCCGCGAAGTACCTGAACACGTGTGGACGGTGCAAGAAAAGTCATCACGTTTCCGGCACAGACAATCATGTCAAAAGGTTGAGGTGCTTCAACATCTTGCTGAGAATAACCTAACACTTCAGCTGTATCCGCCAAATCTGCGGTAATCCACTGCGCTTCAGGGCACACTTGCTGGGCCTCAGCTATTAATTCAGGATCGATATCAATACCAATAACCTGATGGCCTTGCTTCTGCAAATAAGAACCGATACGTCCGGGGCCAGCACCAGCATCTAAAATACGAGAACCGCGAGCACACATCGCATCAATCAGACGGGCCTCACCTAAAATATCAGCACCTTGATCTTGCATCGTCTTAAAACGTTGAATATACCACTGAGAATGACCAGGATTTTGCTCTTTTTTAATCTGCCACAACGACTTATCACGCATGATATTGACCTAACCTATATATAAAGAATGCCGGTACGTACAACGTTACCGGCATTCTTTAAAACTGTCTAAGAATCTTTGTCTGCGACAGATTCCAAAACATCATCTGTTGCAGACACAGCCTCATCTTCTTCTTCGGCAGGTTCAGTAAGCTGAGCAATAATATCTGCAAAGAACTGTTCAATATCTTGTTGCCCGCGAACAGGCCCACCCGCGACAAGACCATCAGCACCCAACGCAACCGCCATCGGAGAACCCCAACCAAAAGCTGGCTGGAACTGGTGTTGTGGATCAACCAACGGCTCAAAAGTATCTGAAAGGCCCAGATAAGGAATCAAATCATGCTCCGAGACAATAGGATGAATCTTCACTAATGGAAGAAGCTGCTCTTGCCAGTCATCTATTTGCTCTAATAGACCTTGACACGGGCCACAACCGGGAGACACCCACAGCAAAATACGTGCCTGTGAAGAAGCAAATTCTCGTACGTTAACCTGGAAACCATCACTATTTTCTAATGTTCCAAAAGGAATAGGCAAACGAACGTACTCAGCTTCAACACCGTCATACTCTTGAAGATAACTCTCAAGAGCAGAAGAATCTTCGAGAGAATCAGATCTCCCTACCGTAGGCGATGCGGGAACAGTTTCAGAACGGTAAATAAACCACAGTGTTGACGACAAAACTACAGCTGAGAAAATCCATAGCCAGCCTTCGCTGTTCAGAGAGAAAAACTGAACCAACGCAGAATTACCGGTTTGGACAGCACCAACCAACGCTCCCATCGCTGCACCAAAAAGTGCAGTATTTCGGCCAAGCGTAAATACGGAGATAGGTGCTTGCGAGCTAGAACCAAAACACTGACACGAAGCAGTGTTTCCTGTGACTACCGCACGAGCGATAACAACCCAATACACTGCAAAAAGAATAACTGCGACAAAGGCCCCCAAAGCCCCAATAGGACCAGGAACTACAAGAATCCACGCCGCAAGAAATAACTCAACCCAAGGAAGAGTCTTTGCAATGAACTTTAAAGGAAGCCAACTATCTAACTTGAGATTGACCAGAGCAGTTGCGGTACTTTGAGGCTCTTTTGCCTTAGCAATACCACTAATAACAAGAACGGCAACAACCGTTAACGAACAAAGAACAAGGGGAGTCACGGATATTTCCCTAAAAATAGAGCGAATGAAGAAAACTAACTGTCTTTAAGACTAACCGCACATGTCTGAATAACCCTAGAAATACGACAAAAAACCTGAGCAAACCTAGAAAACAAGAGAGAAGAAAACTAAAAAATACGTGTCTTTGAATCAGAAGCCACTCAAAAATATAGGAGCAATAAAAAATTTCAGAACCAAAAAATCTTGATAATTAGGTTAGACTAATCTAAGTACCCTTGAATACCAATAGGGTTCTACCCCAAAAAACCCAGACTAGGGAATAACACATTGACAGCTTCGCTTCGCGAAAATACATCTAAAAATATTCTGATAAGAGCAATAGCAGTACTCTTTGCCACTCTCATCCTCTTATCATCAGCACCTACACAAGTTCTTGCGGCACCAGCTCAGAACAGCTCAACCCCCAGCAGTGCAGTAGAGCAAACTCTGCCAATCTGCGAAAAAGGCGCAACCAACCCAGACGGAACACAACGCAACCACCAAGACTACGCGTTGTGCATGGCAGCAGAAATTAACCAAGCCATCGCCGCCTACAAAAATAAGGATTACAACAAAACTTTAGATGATATCGGCGAAGCATACTTTGGATGGTACGAAAACTCGCTAGAACCAGCCTCCATGACACTATCGGGAAACCGAAAAGTCAAAATGGAAGGGCGCTTCACTCGCGTAAAACTAGCTATCAAAGCTGACCCCGGAAACCCCGACGTTATTCAACAACTAGAAACCATCAAAACCGCAGTGGCACGAGACGCCATGGTACTTGACGGAGTAGCACCAGCAGACTCTCCCGAATCTATCGGAAACAAACTACTTGAAGCACACCACGTAGAAAAAGCAGATTCCACCGTCCAACGATGGGTAGATTTCAGTACCGCGATGACTCTACTACTACGTGAAGGACTCGAAGCGCTCCTCGTCGTTGTCGCGATTGTGCTCTACCTCGTCAAAAGTGGCAATAAAAACCTCGTCAAATACGTGTACTTCGGTGTTGCTGCAGCTATCGCTCTATCCTTCCTGCTCGCCTGGGGACTTTCTGAACTGCTCGGTGGAGCAGGACAAGCATCAGAACTGCTCGAAGGCATCACCATGTTCCTCGCCGTAGGTATGCTCTTCTACGTTTCCAACTGGATGCTCTCAAAATCATCCGGAAAAAACTGGTCACAATACATCAACGGAATGGTTAAAACCTCCGTATCAGCAGGAGCAGCAAAAGCTCTCGTCTTTGCAGCCTTCCTCGCCGTCATCCGAGAAGGGGCAGAACTCGTCTTGTTCTACACCGCGTCCTTCTCTGGTGGAAAAAGCGACCCCCTCTGGATAGCCTTAGGATTCTTCGCCGGTGTTGCTCTTCTCGCAATTATTTTCCTTATCTTCCGCTTTGGCGGAGCAAAACTACCAGTACGCCCCATCTTCATGGGAACTTCCATCATGCTCTTTATCATGTGTATCTCCTTCGTCGGAAAAGGCGTACAAGAACTTAAAGAAGCAAACGTCATCCTTGGAAGCACCAACCTGCCATGGATGGAATACTACATTCCAGAACTAGGAATATACCCCCAAGCAGAAACACTACTACCGCAAATCATTCTCTTCGTTGCCAGCGTATGGATTATCTTGTCCCATACCCTACGAGAGCGTCGCGAACGCCGCGAAGCAGAACAAGAAAAACAACAGTCCTTAGCTAAAAACTAAGGGCCACACAAAAACTTCACCCATTGAGGTGTAAAAAGAGGAAAACCCTCGACACAATAAATATCCTCACCATACAGGTACGGATATTCATTGCGACATAAATATCTAAGGAGAAACTCCATGGAACTAGGTAAGAAGACCCTCATTACCTTGGCATCACTTGCTATCGCAACGACCGCGCTAGCAGGCTGCACCAAGAACGAAGAATCAAAAACTGCAGATGAAGCAAAAGCAACCGCCAGCGTGAGCGCAGAAGCTAAAGCTAGCGACGAAGCAGCTGCACCTGAAGAAGAAGCAGAAGGCGCAGTAGCAGCCAACAAACGCCCCGACGAATGCGGACTTCAGGAACAAGCCGGACCAGAAGCTGACTTTGGACCTTTCATCGGTGCAATCCACTTCTTCCAACCAGGACAAATGTTCGACAACCCCAAGTCAACCATGAAAATGCTTGACTACAAAGACTCACAAATGCACCTTGAGTTCGACCTCAAAGCAACAGAGTTCGCAACCAACTGGGGTTACTCCGTCGACGAAACCCCTGCTGACCTACACCTCATGTACAAGCTCGACAACAGCGAAGGCAAAACTGTTGCAAGCGGCATGATGATGGAAATGAACGCAATCGACGGTTCACACTACGGCACCAACCTGCCAAAGGACTCCATCACCGAACCCGGCGACTACACCCTCACCGTCACCATCTACCCACCCAACAACTACGACCTACATCAGGACTACATCACTGGTGTACCTGCACGCGGCTGGTTCAAACCACTCACCGCTGTGATGCCATGGAAGATTACTCAGGAAAACCTCGACATCGTCAAGGAAAACACTGTAGAAAACTTCATGGAACCATCTGAAGCATGTAAAGACTACCCAGTCAAGATGTTCGAAGATCCAGCAGCTCAAAAAGCAATGGAAAAAGCAGAATCTGAAACTGCTGTTCCTATGAACATGTAAGCTAACCCGTAGCT
>NZ_JBLXXZ010000018.1:0-21983 GCF_048513015.1 Rothia sp. P7181
GCTTACTATTGGGCGATATTATCTTCAGCCCCGGCATATATGGGGTGGGGTGTTACCAGTACTGGTAACACCCCACCCCTTATATATTGCCTCCGACGTTAATGACTTAGAGGGCCTTATGCAGTTTTCGAGCAGCTTCCGAGATAGATCCTGTCAATGAGGGATATACGGTAAAGGTCTCGGCAAGGTCATCAACATGCAATTTTTTATCGACTGCTAATGCTAGAGGAAAGATGAGTTCTGAAGCACGCGGTCCAACAACCACACCACCGAGAACTGTTCCAGAATGTTGGCGTGAGAAAATTTTGATGAAACCGTCTTTGACTGCCATCATCTTTGCGCGTGGGTTCGTCGAGAGAGATAGCATGATGGTATCTGCACGGTACGTTCCTTGAGCAATTTCTTTTTCGGTGATACCAACGGTGGCAATCTCTGGTGAGGTAAAAATATTGGCGGCAACTTGGTGAGTACGTAGCGGTTTTACAGCGTCTCCCATCATATGTGCCATAGCGACTCGCCCTTGCATTGCGGCAACAGAGGCTAGAGGGTAGACGCCGGTACAGTCTCCTGCTGCGTAGATACTGGAGATGTTGGTACGTGATACTTTATCGACGATAATATGACCGCTTTGTGTGGTTTTGACTCCGGCGTTTTCTAGTCCAAGATTTTCAGTATTAGGAATAGAGCCAACAGCGATAAGGCAATGTGTTCCTTGAACTTTTCGTCCGTCTGCTAGAGAGACAATTACTTTGGTTCCGTCCTCGGAATAGTTAACGGCTTGAGCTCGTGAACGTGGAATGACTTTAACCCCTCTGCGGTCGAAGACATTTTCAAGGACTTCAGCGGCGTCTTCATCTTCTCCAGGTAGTACGCGGTCTCGAGAAGAAATGAGGGTAACGTGTGAGCCAAGACGGTTGTAGGCTGAGGCGAATTCTGCACCGGTGACTCCGGAGCCGACAACAATGAGTTCTTCGGGGAGTTCTTTGAGTGAGTATAGTTGCGTCCAGTTGAGGATGCGTTCTCCATCGGGTTTTGCTGTTGGCAGTTCTCGTGGGTGTGTTCCAACAGCAAGGAGGATGAACTCTGCTTGTAGTTCATAGTTCAGGTTGTTGTTTTCTTGGACTTCTACGGTGTGTTGGTCTTTGAGTTTTCCGGTGCCTTCGATAATGGTGACTCCGGCTCGTTCTAATGATCGTTTAATATCTGCTGATTGTTGTTGGGCAAGTCGTAGGAGCCGTTCGTTAACGGTTTTGAGGTCGACGTAGGGTTTGCCTGTTGTTTTTTCTTCAGAAAAGCAGATTCCAAGATCTGCTGTTTCGTCGAGGGATGCCATAATATCGGCTGAGGCGATGAGGGTTTTTGAGGGGACGACGTCGGTAAGTACTGCGGAACCACCAAATCCTTGTCGTTCGATAAGCGTTACCTGTGCGCCGAGGGAGGACGCTACGAGTGCGGCTTCGTACCCGCCGGGGCCTCCGCCGAGAATGATAATAGTGCGTGATGCGTAATCTGTTGTATGAGTCACCCTTCTATTGTGATGCAGAAGATAATTTCATTCAAACTCTTACGCCTTTTTCGTGCACGTTTCCCACCTTTGAACGCAATTTTGATAGGTTAGCATGTGTGATACATGAGAAAAGTACTTTAACGTCTGCTCTGCCTACTTCTTCCCCAGAGCACCCTGCACACATCCTTGCACAGCAAAGCGCTACACGCATCAGTGAGCTGACCGGAGTCGCTCAGCACGATATTGCTCTAACCCTCGGCTCAGGCTGGGGTGAGGCTGCTCAACTTATCGGAGAAACAACACACACAATTTCCGCAGCAGAGTTACCAGGATTTCACGCTTCTGGTGTAGCTGGCCATGCTGGAACAATTTCTTCTATCTTGACCCCTTCTGGCCAGCGCGCTCTTGTAATTGGCGCTAGAACACACTATTACGAGGGTCGTGGAGTCGACGCCGTTGTTCACGGAGTTCGATGTGCAGCAGCGGCAGGTGTCAAAACAATGATTCTGACTAATGGTTGTGGCGGTCTCAACCCGTCATATTCAGCGGGCATGCCAGTTCTCATTAGTGACCACATTAACGCTACGGCAACCTCTCCCCTATCGGGTGCTCATTTTGTCGATTTAACCGACCTGTATTCTCCTCGTATTCGCGCCATTGCGCAGGATATTGACCCCTCCTTACAAGAAGGCGTTTATTATCAGGCGCCGGGACCTCATTACGAGACTCCTGCAGAGATTCGCATGATGCGCACGATGGGAGCTGATTTGGTGGGTATGTCTACCGCGCTAGAGGCCATTGCTGCTCGAGCTGCGGGACTAGAAGTTTGTGGTATTTCGTTAGTCACGAATATGGCTGCAGGTATTCAAGAGACTGCTTTGAACCATGAAGAAGTGATTCAGGCTGGTATCGATGCCGGACCTCGTATCTCGCGTTTACTTGCCGATATCATCGCAAAAATTTAATTCTTTTGTTCCTCATTCCACAGTCATTTTAAGGATTTTCTCGATGGATCAGTCCTCTGACCTATTAGCTCAAGCTGAACATTGGCTGAGCATTGACCCCGACGCCACAACACGTCAAGAACTCGAAAAGTTACTCTCGCAAGTTCGTGACGGTGACGTCCAAGCTGCCACAGACCTCGCCGAGAGATTTAGCGGCACCTTACAATTTGGCACTGCGGGGTTACGAGCTGCTTTAGGAGCAGGGCCAATGCGTATGAACCGTGTGGTGGTACGCCGCGCAGCAGCTGGTCTTGCCGCGTATGTGAGCGGGCGTTCAACGCACGAGAAGTGGTCTGGTATCACCGCTGTTGTTGGCTATGATGCACGCTATAACTCAGATATTTTTGCAGAAGAAACCGCCGCAATTTTTACGGCAGCCGGTATCCGCACACTCTTGATGCCTTCAGCTCTACCAACACCTGTATTAGCGTGGGCTTGCCGTAAGTTTAATGCTGAAGTTGGTGTCATGGTCACAGCTTCTCACAACCCACCCGAAGATAACGGTTATAAGGTATATCTTGGCGGTCAAGCTGTTGCAGAACACGGCCGTGGAGCTCAAATTGTGCCTCCCTATGATGCAGATATTGCTCATGCAATCGCCAATATCGTTGATGAAGAAATTGTTTTAGCAGAACAAGGTTGGGAAGTTCTCGATCAGAACATCGCCTCAGAATATGTTGAAGCAATTAATCATCTAGACTCAACAGAACCCAGCGACTTACGTATCGTATATACAGCAATGCACGGTGTCGGTGGGCAGACCGTTCTTTCTGTTCTCAACAACGCAGGTTTTACTGAGGTATTTCCTGTGCAGGAACAATTTGTTCCCAACCCTGATTTTCCAACAGTATCTTTCCCTAATCCAGAAGAACCCGGTGCTTTAGACCTTGCTTTTACGTTAGCTCAGCAGAAAAACGCCGACCTCATCATCGCCAATGACCCAGACGCAGACCGTGCAGCTTTCGCAGTGTACGACCCCCACCAAAATTCTTGGCGTCAGCTTCGTGGAGATGAAATTGGTTCACTTTTGGGTGTGGCAATGATCGAGAAGCTCACCAAAACACCAGAAGGCATTACGAACGCTACGTTTGCAAACTCAATTGTCTCATCTCGTCAGCTAGGTGCTATTGCTCAAGCTCACGGAATCCGTCATTATCAAACCCTCACCGGTTTCAAATGGATTGCTCGCATTGAGGGGCTTAGCTACGGTTATGAAGAAGCTATCGGCTATAGCGTTGCCCCAGATTTAGTCAAAGATAAAGACGGTATTTCTGCCGCACTTGTCGTAGCTCGTTATGCTCATCGTCTCAAAGAACAAGGTTCTTCTCTCATTGAGGTTCTTGACCGCATCGCCCAAGAACACGGTGTATACGCTACCGATCAGATTTCAGTTCGTGTTGAAGACCTTAGCCGTATCGGACAGATGATGAGTTCTCTACGAACGACGACTCCTCCCACCTTAGGTGATTCACCACTACGTACTCACGCTGATTTATCAGATGGTTATGAGGGTCTTCCCCCCACCGATGGTCTACTGTTCTTAAGCGAAGATAATTCACGAGTTATTGTTCGCCCTTCAGGTACAGAGCCTAAACTCAAATGCTATGTTGAGGTTATTGTTCCTGTCTCTAAAGAAGATGGTGCGCTCGTGGTAGCACGTCAACAGGCGCAAGAACGTCTAGAACGTATTGCGCATACGATGAAGATTGCTTTAGGCGTCTAGAATTATTTATTTTTGGGTTTCGCCTTGTCATCTTGCAGTGGTGTGCCCCATATTTTACGGTCATGGAGAATATTTAGATGAATACACCTACTACTGGCGGTTCAGCTGCACAGCTAAGCCCCACTGAACTAGCGCACATGATTGATCACACGATTCTTGCTTCTTCAGCGACAGAAGAACAAGTCCGTTTACTCTGCGCACAAGCTCGTGAACACGGTTTCGCATCAGTGTGCGCAAACCCTGTATGGGTTAGCGTCCTCGCCGAAGAACTAGCCGGATCTGAAGCAGTTCCTTGTGTTGTTATTGGGTTCCCTTTGGGTGCATCTGCACCAGAGGTCAAAGCCTTTGAAACTCAAACAGCTGTATCAGCTGGCGCTCGCGAAGTTGATATGGTCATTAACATTGCTCATGCTCTGAGCGGGAATCGTCAGGCTTTGGTCGAAGACATCCGTGGTGTTGTTCAGGCTGCTCATGATGGTGGGGCAATTGTTAAGGTCATTATTGAGACCTCTGAACTTAACGATGAGCAGAAAGTTCTTGCCTGTGAAGCTGCCATCGAAGCTGGCGCTGATTTTGTGAAGACCTCTACTGGTTTCTCTTCAGCAGGTGCAACGGTTGAGGACATCGCTTTGATGCGACGAACAGTTGGTGCTGATATAGGGGTTAAGGCTTCTGGCGGTATTCGTACACGTGAGCAAGCTCTTGCCATGATTGATGCTGGTGCTACTCGTATCGGAGCTTCTCAAGGTATCGCCATTATTGGTGCTGCAGATGCCGTTGAGGGCGCTTATTAATCTTTAAGAGGTGTAGAAAACTTAGGCACACAATGTGCATAAGTTTTCTACACCATCTATACTGAGGTTTAACTTCTTATTACATATCGTTCGCTTCTGCATTGAGAAAGACGTTTTTCTATGTCACACTACCAGCACGACTACCATAAAGAATCTAGTGGACAGTCTGGTCCGCAGTTCTCTGGTCAAGGTCAGCACCTTGAGAATATTAGTATCTTCTCGGTGTTTTTTGTTATCTTTTTGTCCGGTCTATGGTGCTTAAACACGTTCCCTGATGGTGGATCATTCTGGTTTGCGTTAGGAACACTCATCCTTGGTAGCATCTGGGGCGTTGTCTTCCATGTTTTGCCATCCAAGACAAATACTGCTCAGCGTACCAGCGGCACTGACTTGACCCAGCTCTAATCTTCACCGTCGAAGAGCCATTAAACGCTTAAGAAAAATAGCGGTGGGACATAAGAGAAATTCTTATGTCCCACCGCTATTTTTCTAGAACGTCACTCCCCCACCCACCTTAAAGTCTCATTGTGGGTCAATAATGACTTTGAGGAAGTTCTGAACCCAGTCAATGAGTGGACGGTCACTGAGATCTTTGCCCCCAACACGTGCAGTTTTAGGACGTGGAAGAAGAATCTGAGAATGTGTACTCTCTGGAATTTTCCGGTAAGTTGCATCAGGGTACATACGCTCTAAACGCATTTGACGAGATTCTGCAAGTTGATCTACCGGATAGAAGCGGACTTTCGTTCCCATCACAACAATTTCTTGAACGCCTAAAGAACGAGCATAAATACGTAACGATGCCACTAAGAGAAGGTTTTCTACCGGTTCGGGAAGCTCACCGTAACGGTCCTTGAGCTCTTCTCGGATGTCGTTGAGTTCCTCTTCACTATTAGCTTGTGCGATTTGTCGGTATCCTGCAAGGCGTAAACGTTCAGAAGAAATATATTCATGCGGGAAGTGTGCGTTGACTGGGATATCAACTTTAACGTCAATATTCTTTTCTTCTTCACCATCAGAGCGGAACTGAGTGATAGCTTCGCCCACGAGACGAAGGTACAGGTCGAAGCCGACTCCTGTGATATGTCCAGATTGTTCTCCGCCAAGGAGGTTTCCTGCCCCTCGAAGTTCAAGATCTTTCATCGCTAATTGCATACCGGAGCCAAGCTCATTATGTGTAGCCACAGCTTTGAGTCGTTCTAGTGCTACCGTTCCAAGGAGCTTTTCTGGGGGGTATAAGAAGTAAGCGTAGGCTCGTTCTCGGCCTCTTCCGACTCGTCCACGTAGCTGATGCAGTTGAGATAGGCCATAGTTCTGCGCCTGATCGACGATTAGGGTATTCGCATTAGAAATATCTAGACCGGTTTCAACGATAGTGGTGCAGACGAGTACATCAAATTTTCGTTCCCAAAAATCAACAATAATTTGTTCGAGTCGGCTTTCACTCATCCGCCCGTGAGCGATGGCGATACGTGCTTCGGGAACAAGTTCTTGTAGTTCTCGTGCCACAGATTCGATGGAAGAAACCCTATTATGCACGAAGAAGACTTGCCCTTCTCGCATAATTTCACGACGAATAGCAGCAGTGATTTGCTGGTTGGTGCGAGCGCCCACGTAGGTGAGAACGGGATGTCGTTCTTCAGGTGCAGTGGCGAGGGTAGAGGTTTCACGAATACCTGTGAGTGACATTTCTAGTGTTCGTGGGATGGGTGTTGCTGACATGGCTAGGACGTCAACGTTTGTTCTGAGCTGTTTGAGTTTTTCTTTGTGTTCTACACCGAAGCGTTGTTCTTCATCAATGATGATGAGCCCGAGGTCTTTGAACTCAACGTTTTGTGAGAATAGTCGGTGTGTTCCAATAATAATATCGGCGCTGCCTTGCGTTATTTCTTCTAGTGCTTCTTTTGTTTCTTTCGCTTTTTGGAATCGGGAGAGGACGCGTATACGTACGGGAAATCCAGAGAATCGTTGTGAGAATGTTTCGTAATGTTGTTGTGCTAGGAGTGTGGTTGGTACGAGTACTGCCACTTGTTTTCCGTCTTGTACTGCTTTAAAGGCTGCTCGGACGGCAATTTCTGTTTTTCCGTATCCGACGTCTCCGCAGATGAGGCGGTCCATCGGTATTTCACGTTCCATATCTGCTTTGACATCGTTGATGGCAGAGAGCTGGTCGGGTGTCTCGTTATAGGGGAAGGCTTCTTCGAGTTCACGCTGCCATGGGGTATCGGGGCTGAAGGCATGTCCTTTTGAGGCTTGTCGTGCAGAGTAAAGTTTGATGAGGTCTGCAGCGATTTCTTTAACAGCTTTTCGAGCACGGCTTTTAGTTTTTGCCCAGTCAGAGCCTCCCATTTTAGATAATGTTGGTGCTTCTGAACCAACGTAGTGAGAGACTTGGTCGAGTTGGTCGGCGGGTACGAAGAGTCTGTCTTTAGGTCCTCCGCGTTTGGAGGGCGCATATTCGAGGACGAGGTATTCTTTGGAGGCTTTGTGTGGTGAATTGTGCGCTGTTCCTGCGATGGGGCGCTGTATCATTTCGATAAATTGCCCGATACCGTGTTGTTCGTGAACAACATAGTCTCCTGCTTTGAGGGCGAGGGGGTCTACAGCATTTTTTCTGCGTCGAGTAGGTAGTTTAGTATTTCCGCTACGGGAGATGATGTAGTTGCTGGTTCGTCCGAGGATATCGGCTTCAGTGAGGAAACCAATTTTGGCGTCGTCGAGCATAAACCCTTTTCCTGTTTGAGCGGTGGTTAGCTCAATTATTCCGGGGTCGGGGATGTTCTCTAGACTGTCGGTACGTGTGGCAGGAATTTCAGCTTGGTGGAGTACTTCGATGAGGCGGTCGAGAGGCCCGTTGCCGGCTGTTACAGCAACGATTCTCCATCCGTCACGTACTTTCTGGTGAAGTTCTTTGAGGAGTTCTTCAACTTTTCCTGCGTAGGAGTGCGGTTCTCTGGCGTTAAAGGTGATGGAGTCGATGTCGTTTTCGATGGCGTCGTCAATGCCTAGGGCTGTCATTGACCACCATGAGCAGTGGTTTTTGTGTGCGTGTTGGCGCACTTGTTGCAAGTTTTGGAATGATCCCTCGTTGAATTCTTCTCGGTGTTGTCCGACGTCTAGGGGTGCTTTTTCAGCGTCGTTCTCTTCGGATTCTGCGGCGCTATCCCATGCTGCGTGAAGGAATTCGTCGTTTGTGGCGACTAAGTCTCTAGCTCGTGTGCGTATTTTTTCTGGTTCGAGGAGGAGTGCGATGGAATGTGTTGGTAAGACGTCGATAAAGGTGGTCATTTTTTCCACGAGTAGTGGGGTCAGTGATTCCATGCCTTCGACGTAGATTCCTCCAGCAATTTTTTCGAGCATAGTGCGTGCGCCGGGGAAGTCTTTTTGTAGTTTTGCGGCTTTGCTCATGACTTCGGGGGTGATGAGGAGTTCGCGGCAAGGTGGTGCGTAGAGTGTTTGTGGGTGTTCTTTTGAGGTGATGGTTCTTTGGTCTGCAACGGAGAACCATCGAATGTTTTCGATTTCGTCGCCGAAGAATTCTATACGTGCGGGGTGTTCTGCTGTCGGCGAGAAGAGGTCTATCATTCCTCCGCGGACGGCGTATTCTCCGCGTTTGGAGACGAGGTCCACTCGTGAGTAGGCGGCATTTTGTAGAGCGTGGATGACGTCTTCAAAGTTTTGTTCTTCTCCGCAGCGTAAGGTGACTGGCTCCATTTTTTCGAGTCCGTCTACGATGGGTTGGATGATGGAGCGGATGGGCGCAACGATAACTTGAGGTGTTTCGGTCTTTAGTTTTCTAAGGAGGCTGAGTCTCTCTCCGACGGTGTCACTGCGTGGGGAGAGTCTTTCGTGTGGGAGCGTTTCCCATGCTGGGAAGAGTGCTATCTTGTCTGGTTTTAGGAAGGATTCGAGGGCTAGGCGTGTATCTTCGGCTTCTCGTTCTGTTGCGGTGATGACGAGAGTGGTTGCTTGAGGTGTTGTTTTTTGGAGGTTCGTTGCAATGTGTGCAATGAGTGGGGGACGTGCTCCGTCGACGGTGCCGATGGCTAGTTCTGTGGTTCGTTTTTCTGGGTTTTGCGCCGCATATTCTCCGATACGAGCGAAGGTTGGTTCTGTTTCAAGAAGTAGGGTGAGTCCCGTGAGGCTCATTGGAGCTTCTTTCTGCTGTTTAGTGTGGATTTAAGCTGTTTATTATTATCGCATAGGAACGTTGGTGTTGCAGGTTTGGTTTTGGGTCTTGTTTTTTCTTAACTGAACGGTGACTTGCTCAGATATTTTTATATTTGGTGCGTGGCTCATATTTTTCTTTGAGTTTTATCAATAATTATTTTTATTTAATTTTATTGTTGTTTTTATTGCATAATTCGTTTTCTTGGCGTGACGTGGTTTTTTATCAACACTCTCACCGTAGCGTAACCCATAGTGCGTTTTGCTTATATCTAGAGGAGATTTACACTGCCGCCTTTTGCCCAAAGAGACAGGCTCTAGGTTACTCGCCGGTAACACGGATCATCACCGCGAGGTCGAGAGGCCCCTGGCTGACGGATTATCACTTCACTCATCAAGAAGCTCTTGGGATGTTCTTTGGGTTCAAAAATATCCGTTTCAAGCTAGTTTTAGCTGTTTTTACAACCTTGTGTGTTCAACGCGCAACCTTTCCTTTCAATAAGGACTTCACGGACTTCAAGGACTTTTATGCCGCGTTCAATCTTCTTCCCTTTCCCTAAGAAAGACACGCCTCGTGTTTTTTGTTGGGCAAAAACCTACCTTTTGGCTATTATCTTCCTCACCAAAAAATATCCAACACCTAAACCCTTGAGCGTCTTTTTATTTCATATTAGTTACATAGTGTCTACTATATATTGTTCATTTTTGAAAACTTGTAGCATTTTTGAACTTTGTAAAGGATTTTTTCACCTTTATATATCCCCTAGGTGCATTTATGGGTACAAAATAATTCCAATTTTTTTCTAGTTCACTCTATAGAATAAAAAAAGTTTGCCCGTCCATAGGCAAACACTCGCATCACTCGCAAAACCACACCACTCAGTATCCACACTGAGAAAAACCTTTGCTGTCTACCCTTTTAGAGGCTTTAATGCATCGAGCACACAGAACACCTCTGCCTAGGCTAACGTCTAAGCAGCTCATGGGAGCGTCCCTCGTTCCTCTCCTTCTACTGACCGGATGTTCTGGCGAACAGCCAGAGACAAAAAGCGCATCATCATCGCAACAGCAACACCAAGCTTCACCCGATAGCTCTGCTGCCGCATCCGCATCTCAGGACCCTAAAAACACCCCCACTCAGCACAACGAAGCGTCAGCAGATTCAACACAGAAACCTGCTAACACAGAGCAAAAACATAAGGAGCCTGAGCAAAAGCTAGAAGAAAACTATGCTGGAGCAGAGTCACTTCAACATTCCAAAGAAGTACAACCTTCAGAAGAACACGTTGCCGAAACAGAAAAGCTCTACACCTCTTACCAGCAGGTACTTTCTGATATTGGAACAGTCAAACCATCTGAACCAACAGAAGAAGACCCTGCACAAAGTGGAGAAGACAGTGCCCCAGCAACAACAGTAACTCTCGACCAAGCCACTGAAGAGAAAATTACCTCTGTTGCAACAGGAAGCGCCGCTGAAAGCTTCATCGTTGCTGCCGAAGAGTTCGCAAATAATCAGTGGACTCAAGAGGGCACAGCAAAGGTCGTCGGCACTCCCAAAATAGCTGACGGTACATACAACGACCAGCCAGCAAAAATACTTCAGGTATGCCTTGACTCATCACAAGTTAAGGTCAAAAACGCTGTAGGAGACGTTATCAATAACACCTCAGCACCTGAACGTTCACTCAATATTTTTACTTTGATACAAGATAACGGTCAGTGGAAAATCGCATCTCACGATTTCCCGAACAACCCAGATTGCTAAAGGCTATGAAGAAGAAAACACTATCCCAAGCACTTTTAGCTTCTGCCGCAACCGCAGCTCTTGGGCTATCGTTCCTCACCACCACCTCGGCACAGGCGGAGAACACTAAAGATGGCTCATCCAGCGACAAAGCAGCAGCATCGTGCTACGAAATTAAACAAAATAACTCCCGTTCACGCTCCGGAACATACTGGCTTTATACCCCAGAGATGGACGCGCCAGAACAGTTCTACTGCGACCAAGAAACCAATGGTGGCGGATGGGTTCTCATCGGACGCGGACGTGAAGGCTGGACAGAACAATACGCTGGACAAGGAGACCCCCAAAAGCTAGCGACAAACCCTGACGGCACTGACGCCTTCTCCCCTATCCAACTTCCCTCACTAACTGTTGATGCGCTCCTTAACGGGCAGTCCCCCAGCGAACTATCAGATGGTGTACGATTCCGTCGTAGCACCAACGCTGAAGGAACCAAATGGCAGGAGCTTACTGCTCAACGAGCTCAAGCTAAAAACTGGACTTGGGCGCTCCAGGCAACTGCAAACTGGGAAAATATCAAGTTTGATAACCCTTCTTGGACCGATTGGAACCGGTTCTACCACCACTCTCTAGGACGCATCGGAACTTTTAACACCCGATACAATGTCCTTCGTTTCAGCACATCTAAAGAGTTCAACTGGAAACTTGGATTCCAGTTTGGTCCTCGCGTGTATGGAAACACCAGCCCTAACTCCTACCTATGGTCACCCAATGGGTCCTACGCAGTACCATTCACTCAGGTATATCTTCGCCCGAAACTTACTCAGGCTGACCTAAACCTCAACGCTATTGCTGATTCCGGTGCAGCGGCTTCCCAAAAAGTAGAACTACCTAATAGCTACTCATCTGCCATGAAATGGCGCACATCCGAAGCAACCGGAACTGGCACCAAATCAGAGATGAACACCTACGTTCAGGCCATCACACAGGTCGGTGACACAGTATTCACCGGTGGCGACTTTAAAAATGTTGTCAGTGCACGTGGAGAAACTGTCAACCAGTCCTTCATCGCTGGCTACAACGTTAAAACTGCTGAGCTCGTACGTTCTTTCACCCCCAAGCTCAACGGGCAGGTTAAAGCTGTAGAAGCTCTACCTAACGGAACTTTAGCTGTTGGTGGCGAGTTCACCGAAGTCAACGGTGAAAAGGTCGATGGCTTCGTCATCCTCAACCCCGTTACCGGAAAGATTGACCGCACCTACGATTGGCATATCCAAAACCGCCTTTCCTCCGGTGTAACCACGGTCAAGACCATCCACGCTAAAAACGGTTACCTCTACATCGGTGGTATCTTCACCCACGTTAAAGGCTCCGGATCTTCCGCATACGCATATTCCCGTAGCGCTGCACGCTTCGACCTCAACACCGGCTCCGTCGACTGGAAGTGGCGTCCAAACTTTAACGGCACTGTCAACGGCATCAGCGCAGCTGACGATAACTCTGCAGTCTATGCAGCAGGATACTTCTCAACCCTTGGTTCAGAACGTACCTGGAAACTCGCAGCCATCGATTACAACAACGGTACCCGTAAACAAGACTGGGATTGGCGCTTGTCATATAACAAAGGCAACCACAAGAACCAAGGTTTCCAGTTTGACGTCCAAGACGCTCATGACTCAGTATGGGCAGGCGGCGCAGAGCACCTCGTTGCGCAATACAACAAGAACGATCTTTCACGTCGTTCTGCAGCCATCACCAAATCTGGTGGCGATTTCCAAGACCTTCACAAGAGTGGCAACGTAGTGTACGCTGCATGCCACTGCGGTGACTGGATTTATGAAGGCGCACAGACACACGACCGCCCATGGGATGAATCTAGCAATATCCACATGGAACGCCTCGTCAACGCTTTTGACGCAAACACCGGAGCGGTTCTTCCAGAGTTCAACCCCATCATCAGCGGTGCTAGTGGATACGGTATCTGGGAGTCCTTCGTAGACTCCACCGGCGTTCTCTGGGTTGGTGGCGACATCAACCGAAGTGCTGGTGCTTCCGGCGTTCAACAAACTGTTGGTTTTGCTCGTTACGCACCCCGTGACGTCACTCCACCAGCAACACCTGCAAATCTTTCTGTAACGACTCGTAACGGTCAAGATATCCTCAACTGGGATAGCAAAACTAATGGCAAGACCACCTACCAAGTCCTTCGTGACGACCGCGTTATTGCAACCGTTGGTCTTGGCGTTACTACCTACGAGGTCGAGCACGCTGATAACGCTCGCTACTTTGTACGTTCTGTTGATGCAGCTGGAAACTACTCCGCATCAACCCCAGTGGCTATCGCAGGTCTCGGTAACGGTGTAGTTGACCCTGAGAAGCCAGAGCCAGTAGATCCTGAGAAGCCAGAGCCAGTTGACCCTGAGAAGCCAGAGCCAGTTGACCCTGAGAAGCCAGAGCCAGTTGACCCTGAGAAGCCAGAGCCAGTAGATCCTGAGAAGCCAGAGCCAGTAGATCCTGAGAAGCCAGAGCCAGTTGACCCTGAGAAACCAGAACCAGTTGACCCTGAGAAACCAGAGCCAGTAGATCCTGAAAAACCAGAGCCTGTAGACCCTGTGGCACCTGTTACTGATAAGGTCCTTATCAACCGTGGCGAGCGCTGGAACGTTCTTCTAGACCCAGTCTGGGCGAATAACTCTTGGCGCGAGGTTGATACTGACGTTACCGGTTGGTACAACGCTACAGCTCCAATGGGTTGGAACAGTGCACAGCTAAGAACTGAGCTCAACTCAAATGTCTTCAAGCAGCCCACATCCATGTACACCCGCAAGGAAATCCAGATTGAGAATCCCTCGGATTATGTATCTTTGGAACTCAACATGCGTTTGGATGACGGCGCTATCGTGTACGTCAATGGTAAAGAGGTCAAACGCCACAATATGCCTTCTGGCTATGTTGACGCTTTGACTCGAGCTACTGCAGCTCCTGCTGACTGGTCTGCAATCAATAACCCAGTTATCATTCAGATTCCTGCCTCTGACCTCATTGAAGGCAAGAACGTTATTGCTGTAGAAACTCACGGATTCACCAACTGGTGGGCACGAGTCTCCTTCGACCTCTCCGCAACCTTGCGTGTTGGTTAGTCGAGACCATAAGTTGAGCTGAGGGCTCAACTCATGTGAGCTGGGGTGTGTTCTTTGAATGCTCAAAGAACACACCCCAGCTTTCTCAGCTTTAATACATCTCACAACAAGACCAAATATTTCGTGGCAACTCATCACCTAAACGATGTTTTCTCGGTACATATTGCCCCACAAACGTCGTTTTAGCTTGGTATCTCACAGTATTCTCAAGATTTTGAGGATACTATCTAGTGTCACCGAATACTTCTGCTCTAGCAGATGTAGCCGAAGTTTTTCTCCTCATACACCATGCATTCCACACCATGGTTTGCACTGACTTGATTGGTATGTTTTCGTTTTGAGTACTCAACACACAGCATCTTCTCCGCAAGGTTTCCGTGAGACTCTCGCGGCGTTAGAATCTGCCCAAAAACCTGGCCACGGAGTCCCTGCTTACACTCGTTGGGTGAATCGTCGCCTTGCACGGTATTTCGCGGCAGCAGCTGTCAAATATGGAATCAGCCCCAACCAAGTCACCGCAATTAGCGCTTTCTGGTCCTTCACAGGAATAATCCTCATAATTTTCGCTCCCCCCACCTTCGGAACAGCGTTGAGCATCAGTATCCTTTTCGCTCTCGGATACGCCCTCGATTCGGCAGACGGACAAGTCGCACGAGTCACCGGAGCATCCTCCCCCGCCGGAGAATGGCTAGATCACGTCGTTGATTCCATCCGAGTACCAGCTGTTCACCTTGCCGTACTGATTTCATTCATCCGCTGGCAAGATGACTGGCCAATACACGGATGGGCATTATGGTGGATTCCTATTGCGTTTACGTTACAAACTGTTGGGCACTTCATGAGCCAAATCCTTGCAGAACAGTTACGCAACAACCGTAAAACAGCAGCACCTCCTGCCGGCGGCGCACTCAGGTCTTTCATCAACTTACACATGGATGCTGGCACACTCTGCTGGATTTTCATTCTCTGGGGTTGGGCACCAGCATTTATCGCTGTTTATGCCCTCCTTTTCTGCGCAAACCTTGCCACTACCGCGCTTTCTATGAAACGTAAATTCCAGTCCCTGAACACACCAGCTGACGTATAAAAGAGGTCTGAGCATGTCATTTCCAACTATCTCCGCAGTTATCGCAACTATCGGTTCACGCCCTGAGCTTCTTCGCACAGCAGTGCGTTCTATTATGGAGCAAGATTATCCAGGAGATATCGAAGTCATTGTCGTCTTTGACCACGTAGAAATTGATACGCTCACCGATATTCATATTCCGCAAAATCGTTCCCTCAAAACTATTGTCAATGAGCGTCCACAAGGTTTAGCCGGCGGTCGTAATAGCGGTATATTAGCTGCTTCTGGAGAACTTATCGGGTTCTGCGATGATGACGATTACTGGTACAAAAACAAGATATCTCGCCAAGTTCAACTCTGGGAAGAGAATCCACAGGCTATCGCCATTTCTAGCGGTATTACAATCCGCACTGCCGGCGAAGATGTACAACGGCTAGCACCTGAGCGAGCAACCTTCACAGATTTTCTTCTCTCCCGTATTACCGAGATCCATCCCTCCGCCATGCTCTACCGTAGAGCAGACCTTGACGGCGGAAAAATTGGTCTTGTAGACGAACAACTTCCTAGTGCCTACGGCGAAGACTATGATTTGTTGCTAAGAGCTACCAAACATGCTGATGTGCTCAGCGTCCAAGACCCTCTCATTCTCGTCTTATGGGATAGGCCTTCATTCTTTGCCGGAAAATGGCAGTCTATGGTAGACGGTCTCACCTATCTTCTACAGAAGTTCCCTGAATTTGAACAGCAGCCTCGAGGACTTGCCCGTATCAGCGGTCAGGTAGCTTTTGCGTATGCTGCACTAGGGAACTCACAACAAGCACGACGCTGGGCACGAGCAACACTTTCACGTGACATCACTCAACTTCGAGCGTGGGCTGCGTATATTGTTTCCACCGGTCTAGTCAAAGCACATGTTCTATTAGACTTTGTACAAAAAACAGGTCGGGGGCTATAAAACATGGCGCTAGCACTTCTTAAATCTCGTGGTGGCACACGTTTCGAACATCAACCGGACCCCTACTCCACCCAAAGTTTTGCTCATCTTCCAGCCTGGCCTCTATATACACTCCTTTACGGTTTCCCTATCATCTGGGCGTTGGGCCTTTGGCAGTTCCTACCGACGGTTCTTGCCCTCATCATGGTTGCCTATATGATGATTCGCGGGAATATTCTTGTCTATAAGACACAATGGCTCTGGTTTGCACTCACATTTTGGTGTCTTGTATGTACTGTCTCTCTTCACGGCGGTAGCGATATCCTCGCGTGGGGGCTGAGATTCGTCAACATCTTTAACGTTGGTGTCTACGGCGTTTACTTTTTCAATGCCCGAGAAAAGATATCGGCTCAGGGAATGCTTGGTGGGCTTGTCACGGTATGGTACACCGTCGTCATTCTAGGGTGGTTTGCATTATTCTTCCCAGATTTTCGTCTTATCACACCCATGAGTTATCTCATGCCAGGCGGACTTTTGAATAATCCTCTCGTCCGTGATTATGTGCAACCACCATTGGCAGAAGTACAGCTTCCTTGGGGTGCCCCAGAACCTTATATTCGTCCGTCAGCGCCCTTCCCTTACGCAAATAGTTGGGGTCTAGCCTTTACCTTCTTAACCCCCGTTGTTTTGGCAGTGATTACTGCAGCAACCAAGAGGCGTACAAAAATTATTTTGAGCTTATCCGTTGCGGCAGGTCTTTTCCCTGCAATCGCTACCAGTAACCGTGGCATGTTCATTGGCTTAGCATTATGCGTCAGCTATGTTATTTTCCGCCATGTCCTTGAAGGAAACTTGAAAGTAGCTTTCTACGGGTTGGTTGCAGCCATCATCGCTCTTATTGCGTTAGTTGCTTCAGGAACATTAGCTCAGATTCTAGGACGTCAAGAGTACTCAGATTCAACCGGTGGGCGTGCAGCTCTTTATAAAGCAACGTGGGAAGCTGTTTTAGATTCACCACTCGTTGGCTATGGCACATCACGAATGAATGTCACTATTGGTGTTTCAATGGGCACTCAAGGCTACCTGTGGGCACTCATGTTCTGTTTCGGTTTGGTCGGGTTATTCCTCTTCATGGCCTTTATGCTCTATTCCATCGCAAGCACATGGGGTGTAAGTTCAGCTGCCGGTATTTGGATTCACTCTGTTCCGGTATGCGCTATCTGCGTTTTTATCTTCTACAGTTTTGACATCATGCAAATGACAGCAATGATGCTCTGCCTTGCTCTGATTATGCGTTCTATTGTGCATGAGGAGGGTCTATAGTTATGGCTTCTCTTGCTAAAAGTGGGGCAATTTCCTCTGTTTTTGTCATGTATGGTGCTGGCGCTGCGTTTGTTGCGACTCTCATCGTTTCTAATAGCTTAGGAACCTCTGGCGCTGGAGATTTTTTCCAGGTCATGGCACTTTTTGCTATTGGAACATCGTTATCGGTGTTTGGTTCTGATACTGGTTTAGTTCGTACGGTGTCAGCGCAGAAAGCAACGGGGCGTTATTCAGCAATCACGTCTCTTATTCGTTTTGCGGCTATTCCATCGGTAGCGATTTGTTTAGCTATCAGTTCTTTGACAATTGGCTATGCTTGGCTGATGCCTGAGCTCTCTGAATCTTACCGAATGATGCTCAGCGTGACCGCAGCTTTCCTACTTTGCGCAACTTTTATGACCATCTGTTTTGGTGTCTTACGAGGCCTAGGTCAGGTAGTTCTCTTTACCGGTTTGCAAAATGTTCTGCTTCCAACGCTACGTATTGTCGCGGTGTTCTTAGTAGTTACGGTAGCCGGTAATGCTCTTGCATTAGCGTTCTCTTGGGTGATCCCCGTAGTGGTTGTCGCTATCGTTGCATTTTTTGCTGTACGACGTTCGCTTCCGACCGAAGAAGATTCGTTAGTTGAGAATCCTTTACCCGCAGAGACTTCTCGTTCTTTCTGGAGCTTTAGCTCGGCCCGTGGAGTTTCTGCTGTCGTTGAGTCTATTCTCGAATGGATTGACGTCCTTTGCGTAGCGGCTTTTGTCGGAGTTGGCGCTTCTGGTGTGTATGGTGCGGTTAACCGTATGGTGCGAGTTGGCGTCATGGTTGAGCATACTGGTCGTATTGTGACGGGTCCTTCTATCAGCGCAGCTTTAGCCGTCAATGATTATCCGCGTGCACAAGAAATTTTCCTCGGCAATACTCGTGCACTGATCGCATTAAGCTGGCCGTTCTATCTCACGTTGGCGTTCTTTGGCCCTCTCTTATTGGAGATTTTTGGCCATGGTTTTTCTTCTGGCGCAGGTGTTCTCTGGGTGATTTGCCCGGCGATGATGGTCGCGATTGCCGCAGGAGGAGTTCAGTCTGTTCTTTTGATGAGCGGTAAGAGCCGCTGGCAACTTTATAACAAGCTTTCGTCCTTGGCCGTTTCACTTCTACTGAATTTCACCCTTGTTCCTGTATGGGGCTTATATGGTGCAGTCGTTGCGTGGTCGGCAGCTATTTTAGTTGATACTTTTCTTGCTTCGTATGAGGTCTTTTTCCTCGTTGGTATCCGTAGTTCCTTATCACAGCTTTTACCGGTGATGGGTATTGCTGGGGGTATACCCACAGCGGTAGCTCTATTAGTGGTCATTTGGCTGGGAGTTACGTGGTGGTCTCTGCTGGTGTATCTCAGTATAGCTATAGCACTATATTGCTCAGCTATTTTAGTTTTCAAAAAGTCTATGGGATTAGAAAAACTTTTCAATAAACGTCCACAACAAACTCGTGTTGGCAAACACTTTGCCCCTAAGAAAGAGGTCTAGAAACTTATGGCTAGAAATACTTCTCGTCGAGCAGTCGTCGATTCGCCCCGAGCTAATGCCCGTGCAATTCGTACAGTCTCATTATCAGCACAGCTGAAAAAGATGGTACGTCATCCTATGGTGATTGGCGTAACGGTTCTCGTCTGTGTCTTTATTGCAGGCGTATTCTCACTGATTGCAACACCAAAGTATGAGGCTTCAGCAACCGTTTTAGTCAATCCTCTATCAACAAACCCTAGCTCTTCAAGCCACGGTAATGTCTCTATCAATACTGAAGCTTCAGTTGCGAGCTCTCGTGAGGTAGCAGAGGCTGCAGCAAAGTCACTAAGCTCTTCACACGATGATTTAGTCTCTGAGCTACGTCAATCTATTGAAGTTTCTGCGCACTCTGGCACCGCTATTTTTGATGTCAAGGCAACAGCTTCTTCTGCACAAGACGCAGCAGAGTACGCAAATGCGGTAGCACAGGCCTACCTTGCGGTACGTTCTGATGCGTTGCAGGATTCTGTTAATACGGTTGCTGCCGGAATTGAAAAGCAGATTAACGCTCTTGGCAAAAATGGTAATGATGCTGCACGCACCGCATTAGAAGAACGTTTAGCTCAGGTACGCATTACCGACACTAATGCTGGACGTATTATTACTTCAGCAAAGGTTCCTCAAGACTCTACAAATCTAGGGTTCATTAAATGTATTTTTGTCGGCGCGGTATCGGGTCTTTTGTTAGGTGCCATCATTGCATGGGTATTAGATTCTCGTGCACGTACAGTGAACTATCGTGACCGCGCAGAAGATATTTTGGGAGAAGATGTCTTCGTCATTCGTGACACCCAAGATATCGAAGATACTCGCCGTGCTTTCCGCTCTATCGGCGTGATCAATGGTGATTTCCGCAAAGCCAATATTGCTGGTGCCGTATTGTATTCTTCGGTTCCACGTGCTTCTGACGATTTTGCGGCAACATTACGTCAAGCTTATGCGGATAAGGGCCTAACGTTTGTTGACTCCCCTGCTTCATTGCTTTCGCAGAAGAAACTGTCTCCCTCAGATACACCTAATGTACTAGTCACTGATCGTGGCACAGAACTTTCAGAAGTATTATCTGCAGCGGATGCTCTTGGCGCTTGCGTTGTAGTGCTTACTCCTGAAACTTCAGTCAATGATTTAGAAGAGTTCGTCAGTGTTGCTGAGCACATCACCGATGCACATTTCTTGTATGTCTTCTTGACCTCCTAAATTTTCCGTCCATTGTAAGGATTGACCATGAAAGTACTACTTGTAGCGAGCGCTGGAGGACATCTAGCACAGCTGATTGCTCTCGATAAGTTCTGGAAAGAGCATGAACGTACTTGGGCAACTTTTGAGTTGCCTGAGGTCAAGGCTGCTCTTGAAGGAGAGACGATTGATTGGGTGTATTTTCCGACAACCCGCAATATCCCCAATGCTATTCGTAATCTAAAAGTCGCATGGAAGACTTTGCGACGAGAAAAGCCGGATGTGGTGATTAGTACTGGTGCTGCGGTGTCGGTGTCATTTTTTGCGGTTGCAAAACTTTTAAAAATACGCACTGTTTTTATTGAAGCCTATGACCGTATTACGATGCCAACGATGAGTGCACGGTTATGTTATCCCATGAGCGATTTGTTTGTCGTTCAGTGGGAAGAACAGCAGAAAGCATTTCCAGAGTCAGTTAATATTGGGGCCATTATGTAATGATGCGCTGTTCCGTTAGCACAATGTTGTCACCATTTTTATTCGTTCCGTTTGTGAAAAGAGATGTACATGAGCGATTCTCAGAACATGAGTACCCCTTCACCTCAACAGCAAGGTTCTACTTCTGATGTGTCAGATGAGTTGCAGAACCAGCCGGTCAGTTATGACCTTGTGGTGTCTTTAGGTACGGACTATCACAAGTTTGACCGGCTTGTTGAATGGGTTGAGTCGTATCTTCTCAATCATCCGACGGTTACTTGTTTGTTTCAGCATGGGTTTACTGAAGGTGCCGAACACGCAACAAAAAATATTGACAGAATGCCTCGTTCTGAACTGTTAAAGATTTATGAGGAGGCTAAGGTGGTTGTGGTTCAGGGTGGCCCAGGGTCTATCCTTGATGCGCGTGAAGTTGGTGTTATCCCTATTGCGGTGCCACGCCTTGCAGAATTTGATGAGGTTGTTGATAATCATCAGGTTCAGTTCTCACAGGTGATGGAAAATAATGGTGAAGCTTTTGTTGCTATAGATGCGCGTGATCTTGCACAGAAGATTGATGAGGCGTTGAACAATCCGCAGAAGTATCTTGGCTCTCGCCGTGTTCCAGGAGCCGATCAGGCCTCAGAAAATCTCTCTGCGGGATTAGCTTCTTTGGCTCAGGTGCAGGCAGGTCATGATATGCGTAAGTTTATTCGCCGTTGGAGACAAGTTATTCGAGGTATTGTCCGTTCATAGGACGGGTAGAGTCATAGTCATTCTTTTATAGCGAAAACCTGTTAACGTAACCGTGCTGGGACGAGGTTTTCGGTTAGCTTTATAGTAAGAGTTTTTTATGATGCTACTGTCGTTATAGGAATATCTTTTTCAATTCGCTCTTTTAGGAAGGACAGTTCATGGCAATTCAAGAAACCACTACGGTTAATGCCCCTATCGACCGCGTGATTGAGGCATATGCTTCTGAAGACTTTGCGCGTTTTGTATGCGAAAAAATGGGTATTGGCTTTGAGGGTCTCGAAGTTTCGGGAGATACTGCAGGCGCGTTTTCTGCTGTGAGCAAGCGTTCTGTTGCAGCTGACCGTGTTCCTGATATTGCTCAGAAGTTTGTTTCTAAAGGCCTTCAGATGACCCAGTCTGACACCGTTTCTGCTCCAAGTGCTGATGGTAGCCGAACGATTAGCTCCGATATTAAGGTCTCGGGTATGCCCGTTTCAGCGCGAGCAACGCAGAAGCTTACTGCCTCAGGGGAAAAGACTGTTATTGAAGTATCTGGGCAGGTATCTTGTTCAATTCCTCTAGTAGGTAAGAAAATTGCTGCTGCAGCAGAACCTTATGTGGGTAAGGTTCTTTCAAAACTTGGTTC
>NZ_JBLXXZ010000019.1:0-20482 GCF_048513015.1 Rothia sp. P7181
TCTTTTAACTAGTTGAACAGATTCCTTGTTGGTGGCGCAAATTTGCCCCACCAACAAGGACTCTTTTGCTTAAGGGATATTTAGGAGAATTAGTAGAACTGGTTACAGAAATTATTTAAGAACACGAATCTGTAGAGGATACTCATAGATAGTGCCTCGGTGAGCGGCAAGAGCACCAATGGTATGGAAAATCAGCAGCATCAAAGAGGTAACTATTAATGTAATGAGCAACATAAAAATGGCTATTCCGAAGGTGAGAAATGACAGAATAATTGCCACAATATTGATGCTTATCAGTGTGAGATTGAAGTTAAAAGCGCGGGCTGCAGACGCTGAAGCGAACCCATAGTCTGGTTTGTCTTGATAGATAAACCAGATGATAAGAGGAGAAAAGATACTGAGAGTGCCGGCAGAGAGAAAAAGAAAAATAATAGGAAGAACATGCGATAAAACGGCAATGCTTCGTTCTTTATCGCTGATTTTTACACCTGAAGCATTATAAAAATTCCCTGAACCGTGTGGCGCCTGATGCGCGTAGTTGCCATAAAAATCCATGGGTGCTGTTGTGTCGGTTGGAGGGGCCGACTCGGAGGAGTGCTGGTTGCTCATAGTGTTGCTCTTTCTCATGAGAATCTGAGAGTTTTCGATGATAACCATGGTAGCTATCTCATCATGAGGGTGGGGGGAGCTGCAGAATAAATCATCCTTTAGGAGGATAAACCCCTATGGTTGGGATAGGCGCACGAGTACGATAGGGACTATGCGCGATATACAAGCAAAAATTATTGAACAGATGGGCGTCAAACCCAGCATTAACCCTGCAGAAGAGATTCGCCAACGAGTGCAATTTCTTTGTGATTACCTCAAAGCAAGTCATACTCGGGGCTTTGTCTTAGGTATTAGCGGTGGCGTAGATTCTACCCTTGCTGGAAGACTATGCCAGCTCGCTGTCGAAAAACTAGCAGAAGAAGGAACTCCCGCAGAATTTATTGCGGTACGACTTCCATATAAGGTGCAATTTGATGAAGCTGATGCTCAACAAGCCTTAGAGTTTATTCAACCTCAGCAGAGCATCACCTACAATATTGCTCCCGCAGTAGATGGCTTTACTCAAGAGTTTGCTCATGCGTTAGGGGAGAACTCCTCCGATTTTAATAAGGGAAATATCAAGGCTCGCTCACGCATGATCGCCCAATATGCTCTCGCCGGCCAGAAAAATCTTTTAGTAGTTGGAACAGACCATGCCGCCGAATCTATCACGGGATTTTTCACAAAGTTTGGTGACGGCGGCGCTGATATCCTTCCTTTATACGGTCTGAATAAACGTCAGAACCGCGAATTACTTAAAGAATTAGGTGCACAGAAGCGTCTGTGGGAGAAAGTACCCACTGCAGATTTGCTCGACGGAGTGCCTGGACGTGCCGACGAAGATGAACTCGGACTAAGCTACGACGATATTGATGACTACCTTGAAGGAAAAACGGTCTCTGACGCTGTAGCACAGAACCTTGAACAGCGTTTTATGCGCACTCGTCATAAGAGAACTATCCCTGTCACGATCTTTGATACGTGGTACCAAGATTAGTTAAGGCTAGCCGCGTCGAAGGCAGAACATCATCATAACGTCAAGGAGGTGGGGTTGCTCAGTAGTATTTTCAGCAACTCCACCTTTCTTGATGGGCAGGGAATAATTTTCTAGATTGTACTGTTTGACATATCAGATGATTGTTACCCTCATCTATGCGAAAACCCTCCATTGAACACAAGGACAGCTGTGGGACAATTACACCACGAAACACACTCTACTCATCAGCTCAAGAATGCTATTGAGTTTCGTAACGTCACCAAAAAATACGGTGAGGTTACCGCCATTAACAATCTCAATTTAAGTATTCCTGAAGGAAAAATCACGGTTTTTGTTGGCCCCTCTGGCTGTGGAAAAACTACATCATTGCGCATGATTAACCGCATGATTGAGCCAACCCAAGGAGAGATTCTTGTTCATGGCGAACCAAACCACAGTATCCGTGACTATCAGCTACGTCGTTCTATGGGATATGTGTTGCAACAGGCAGGGCTGATGCCTCATCGAACTATTGTCGATAACATTGCAACAGTTCCGCGCCTTAACGGTATGCGTCGTTCGCTTGCTCGCACAAAAGCGTGTGAACTCATGGACACGGTGGGCTTAGACCGTTCTTTAGCGAAAAGATACCCTTCAGAACTCTCTGGCGGTCAAGCGCAACGCGTTGGTGTTGCTCGTGCATTAGCAAATGATTCTTCCATCCTTTTGATGGACGAACCGTTTTCTGCTGTAGATCCGGTGGTGCGTAAAGATCTTCAAGATGAGTTATTGAGGCTTCAAAAGACCTTGAATAGAACCATCATCTTTGTAACGCATGATATTGATGAGGCAATTCTTCTTGGCGATTATATTGCTGTGTTTTCTGCAGGGGAGTTAGCGCAAGTTGGTTCTCCAGAGGAAATTCTTCGCGAACCAGCTAATGATTTTGTGGCTTCCTTTATTGGGCGTGACCGTGGCATGCGACGGTTAACCTTCGCCTCAGGAGAGGGGCTCAAAGTGTACCCTCTCGATAGTCTCAACACCCCATGGCAGCGGTGGAAACTTAACGTTGAGGACGGAAAACCCGCCGGATGGTTTATCGACAACAGACTTGTTGCAGGCGGTTCGCTGTATCGTGAAGGTGGTAACTTACGTGACGCTTTAGATTCTGTTCTTTCTTCACCTTCAGGTTGGGGCGTCGTTGTTGATGATGAAGGCTACGTTAAAGGTCTTCTAAACTCTGATGATGTTCTTGACGCTACAGAGGCAGAACGCCACCGACGCTATGGGGTGAGTGTGTGAGCTGGCTGATTTCTAACAGCACTTATGTGTTACACCTGCTAGTCTTACATCTTCTTCAATCGGTGATTCCGGTTATTGCCGGAACTCTTATAGCCATTCCTTTAGCTCGTCTTGCTTTAGGTCGTCGTCGAGATGGACGTTCCACAGAAAAGAGCACTCGTTGGGGGAAGGTTCGACGTTCATCGGTCGTCAACTTTGCTGCGTTACTATATACCATTCCTTCTCTTGCACTTTTTGTGGTGATGCCGTTGATTTTGGGCACTTCTATCACATCAATGCTTAACGTCTACGTGGCATTGACGTTATACGTTATCGCGATGATGGTGCGTTCGGCTGTCGATGCTTTTGAATCAGTGTCTCCGATAACCCTTGAAGCTGCTACTGCTGTGGGTTATCGTCCTATATCTCGTTTCTGGTTCGTAGAATTACCACTTGCTATTCCGGTGATGATGGCTGGTTTACGTGTTGCTTTAGTATCAAATATTTCCATGGTTTCGGTGGGAGCTATTATCGGTATTCAGTCTTTAGGAACGCTATTTACCGACGGTTTACGTCGTGACTTACCAGCTGAAATTTGGACAGGAATTATTGGAACTCTTCTTTTGGCTCTTGTCTTGGACCGTTTATTAGCTAGCGCAGGCGCATTGCTGACACGGTGGAGGAAGCTATGAATATTTTTGATAAAACGTGGGCATGGTTTACTGCTGAGGGTGCGTGGACAGCTCCTGGCGGTATTTGGCAGCGCATCATTGAGCACCTGAGCTATTCGGGGATTATTCTGCTCATTGCTGCGATTATCGCCATACCGTTAGGTTTGTGGGTCGGTCATACCGGTAAGGGAGAGTCTCTTATCGTTGGGATAACTGGCGCTTTACGTTCTTTGCCGACTCTTGGTTTGTTGACGTTATTTGCATTGTGGCTTGGTATTGGTTTTACTGCTCCGGCGTTGGCTCTGATTCTTCTTGCGTTGGCTCCTCTACTGGCGGGAACCTATGCCGGTATTTCTTCTGTGGACGCTACAACAGTGGACGCTGCTCGTGCCCAAGGTCTTACAGAATGGCAGATTCTGTGGCGGGTTGAGGTGCCACTGGCGTTACCCGTAATTTTTGGTGGTATTCGTAACGCCACGTTGCAGGTAATCGCTACGGTTACGGTGATGGCTTATATCAATCTTGGCGGGTTAGGGCGATACCTCATTGATGGTTTAGCTGTTCGAGATTACACCCGTATGGTTGCCGCCGTAGTTCTTGTTGCTGCTTTAGCGTTTCTTGTCGATATTCTGTTGAGCTTGGTGCAACGGCTCGTTACTTCTTCTCATATTCGTTAGGACTTTGTTGATATGACTTCTTCTCTTTCTCGCCGAAAAATATTTGGTCTTGCTGGTGTGGGTGTTACCTCGTTGGCGCTTTCTTCGTGCGGGCTTTCTGGAAATACTGCTTTTGGTACTGCTAGCCCATCTGAGACTATTGTGGTCGGTTCAGCAGATTTTACAGAGTCTCAGATTATTGCTCAGATTTATGCAAGTGCCCTTAACCTTCGTGGACTATCGGCTCAGACACAACCAGCAATTGGTGCACGTGAGGCGTACCTTGGTGCTTTAGAAGAAGGAACTATCAGTGTTGTTCCCGACTATTCGGGTAACCTTCTTTTATATTTTGATGCTCAAACGTCTGCAACATCTCCAGAAGAGATACTTCAAGCGTTGCCTAAGGCTTTGCCTTCTTCTTTAGCCGTTTTACAGGCTTCGCCGGCAGAAGATAAAGATACTCTGGTGGTAACAGAGCAGACCGCTCAAAAATATGGGATTCGTTCTCTTGCTGACCTCGCTCAACATCAAGATCAGCTCTCGATTGGTGCTCCTCCAGAGTTCTCTGAACGTTCTTATGGGTTAGCTGGTATGAAAGAAAAATATGGTTTCACTCCCGCCTCGTTTAACCCTATTAACGATGGTGGTGGTCCGTTAACCGTTCAAGCGTTATTAGATAATCAAGTGCAGGTTGCTAATATTTTTTCCACCGATCCGGCAATTGCTCAGAATAATTTTGTGGTTCTTGATGACCCCAAAAATAATTTCTTAGCTCAACAAGTGATACCCGTTATTAACGCTCAACATGTTTCGTACGCTGCAGCGCAAGTTCTTGATGAAGTGTCTGCACTGTTGACGACGGACGACTTAATTCATCTAAATAGTCGAGTCTCTGGGCAGGAGAAAGCAAACCCTTCACAAGTGGCTCAAGAGTGGGTGGAAGAACACTTCTCCTCGAAGAAGAACGATTAGTGTTCTTTATTCGCTGAGTGCGAGTAAAGAAGCACGAGAGCTTGATAGGGTTCAAGAGTAATTGTTGATTGGGTAAGCTGTGGTTCTTCTTCACGGTTATTGAGTAGTATCTGCGCGTGAGAGAACTCTTCAGGTACGCTAATGGTGCTGTTTTTGCCGTAGAAATTAGTGAGTACAAGCATACGATGTTTGTGATCTTCACGGAAGAATGCGTAAATGTCTGGGTGCTCTAATTGATAGGGGGCATACGTTCCGCGGGCAATAACCGCGTATTGTTTACGCAGTTGAATGAGCTTCCGATAATAGGGAAGGATTCTTCCATCACGTTCTTCTTGAGCAACATTAATTTGCTGTGCGTGGGTGGGCATGAGCCACGGTTGTACGTCGCTAAAACCACCATAGGTGCTGTGATTCCACGCCATAGGTACGCGTGAGTTATCTCTTGCCTTGGTACGAACAATGTTGAAGGCTTCCACGTCGCTGAGTCCTTGTTCTCGTAGGCTCTGATAGGCGTGGTGTGCTTCAACATCTACATATTGGTTTATCTGGGAGTATGTTGGATCGACCATTCCGATTTCTTCACCTTGGTAGATATAAGGTGTGCCTCGAAGCATGTGCGTTACGGTCGCTAACATAGTGGCAGATTCTTGGCGGTACTGTTGTGCATCACCAAAACGGTTGAGTGCTCTGGGCTGGTCATGGTTGTTGAAGAAGAGAGCATTCCAGCCCCCACCATCTTGCATGCGAAGAGCCCACTCGTTGAGAGTTTCTTTGAGCAACGCAAAATCAAAACGAGTGTTAGTCCACTTTTGTCCTTTGTCGTAGTCCACTTTGAGGTGGTGGAAGCTAAAGACCATCGATAATTCGTCTCGGCTAGGTTTGGTGTACCCAATAGAATGTTCGATGGTTGTTGAGGACATTTCACCTACGGTGATGACGTTTTGATATGCTCCGAAGGTTTTTTGATGTAGCTCTTTGACCCATGAATGAACGTGTGGGGTATCGGTGTAGAGTGTCTTATCCACGACACCAGCTGGTGCGTCGCAGAGCTGTTTATCTTTGCCGATGACGTTGAGTACGTCAAAGCGTAATCCTCGTACTCCTTTGTTGAGCCAAAAGTTGACGATGTTAAAGAGTTCTTCACGCACATTAGGGTTGTGCCAGTTGAGGTCTGCTTGGGTTTTATCATAGAGGTGCAGATAGTAGAGACCGGTTTTTCCAAAGGGTTCCCATGCTGGTCCACCAAATTTAGATTCCCAGTTGGTCGGTAGCGAACCGTCTTGTTGTGGTGCTTGGATGTAAAAGTAGTCGTGGTATTTTTTCTCTCCAGCGAGTGCTTTTTGAAACCACGGGTGTTCAGTTGATACGTGGTTGAGCACCATATCAAACATGACGTCAATATTGTGTGCTTTGAGTTTTTGGATGAGTTCTTCAACATCGTCCATGGTGCCCATGTTTGGGTCGATATTGTAGTAGTCGGAGATGTCGTATCCGTTATCGTGTTGTGGGGAGGCGAAGAACGGGTTAAACCACACCATATCGATTCCTAATGACGCGATATAGGGTATTTTTTCGATAATTCCGCGGATATCTCCGATACCGTCGCCGTTACTATCGTAAAAAGATTTTGGGTATATCTGATAGATGGTGCGTTCTGTCCACGGCATAGTTAGTGGTATGGCGAGGGTCGCCTACTCCTTAGCGGTTAGTGGTGGAATCGTTGTCGGCGTGCAAAGTCTTGGTACACAAATTTATCGGCACGGTGGCGTGATTCGGTGAATTGGAATGTTGTGGTGTCTTCAAGGCTTGTGACCGTTGTGGTAACACCGACGTATTCTCCGGCGGCTAGGTTCAGGCGTTCGCGGTCGTCAATGGTTGCCGGTTCGATTTTGATTTGTTTACTGGCATAAGAGATAGCAAGCCCTAATGTGTCTTCAAGGTAGGTGAAGAGGGATTCTTCTGCAACGTTGCGCGGAATGCTCGGCACTACCGAACACAGAATATAGTTTCGGTCAATAATGGAGGGTTCCCCATCAATATAGTGCACGGTTTCGAGGTAGTGATAGGGGCCGGCGGGGAATGATGGGGTAATAGACTCAAAGATATGTGGAGGGTGGTGTACTTTTTCGCCGCACGATATAACTTTGCTAGAGAAGCTAAAACCGCTGATATTCGCAAGTTCTTGGTAACTGGCGATAAAGGATACTGGAAGCGCATATTGGGGTCGGTTAATGACGATAGACCCTTTACCCATAACTTTTTGAATGTATCCTCGGTTGGTCAATAACGCTAAGGCTTTACGGGCGGTTTCGCGTGAAACGCCGTAATGTTCTGTGAGCTGTTTTTCGCTGGGTAGGAGGGAGCCTACCGAGTAGGTGCCGTTATCAATCTTTGTTGACAGGTCTTGATAAACGCGCTCATATTTTCCCATCGATTACCTCTTCATGGTGTGTATGCGTCAAAAACTGCTACTGGCACTCACATTAAAAGGTGGGAAGGGCATAGCTATGAGTGCTTGGCAGTACAGCACAAGTCTAGGGGCGCTTTATAAGAGTGTCTATGTGTTAACAAAGCGTTACGCATTTTGGGGAACATGAGATTTTTTGACGTATTTTTTTCATTTTAACGCAATATTATGCTATAGGTACGGACAACTGGAGAGGTGCTGTATCCTCAACACATACTGGAAGACAAAATTGGCGCAGCAATATTCTCGGAATATGAGTACTTCACGGGTAGAAATTGAATGAGGACCTAGAAGCAGGCGTACACTTGAGGACAGTCACCACAGAACATAAGGAAGAATAGTTATGCCGGAATTACGTTCACGTACTTCGACTCACGGTCGTAACATGGCTGGAGCGCGCGCACTATGGCGAGCTACCGGAATGGGCGACGAAGACTTCGGAAAACCAATTATTGCTATCGCAAACTCCTTCACACAATTCGTTCCAGGGCATGTCCACCTCAAAAATATGGGACAACTCGTCGCCGGAGCTATCGAAGAAGCCGGCGCTGTCGCAAAAGAGTTCAACACTATTGCTGTAGATGATGGAATTGCCATGGGACATGATGGAATGCTCTATTCCCTTCCCTCACGAGACCTCATCGCAGACTCCGTAGAATACATGGTTAACGCGCACCGAGCAGATGCCCTTGTCTGTATCTCTAACTGCGACAAAATCACCCCCGGAATGCTCCTTGCAGCAATGCGCCTGAACATCCCTACAATTTTTGTCTCCGGCGGACCGATGGAATCAGGCGAAGGAATCGAAGACATCGTAGAACACCGTCTCGATCTCGTCGATGCTATGGTCATGGCTGTTGACGAATCAGTCTCCGATGAAGCTCTCGCCCAAATCGAAAAGAATGCTTGCCCCACCTGCGGGTCTTGTGCCGGTATGTTTACTGCAAACTCCATGAACTGCCTCAACGAAGCCATCGGACTAGCATTACCCGGTAACGGCACCACTCTTGCGACTCAAATTGCTCGTAAAGAGCTCTTCCTCAACGCCGGAAAAACCATCGTCGAACTCACCAAACGCTACTATGAACAAGACGATGACTCCGTTCTACCGCGCTCTATTGCCACCAAAGAAGCTTTCGAAAACGCTATGGCATTAGACGTTGCTATGGGAGGATCGACCAACACCGTCTTACATATTCTTGCTATTGCCCACGAAGCAGAAGTGGACTTCACCCTCGACGATATTGACGCTATCTCACGACGTGTCCCGTGCTTAGCAAAAGTAGCCCCAAACTCCACCAAATACCATATTGAGCATGTTCACCGTGCTGGAGGAATTCCTGCTCTCTTAGGTGAGCTCTATCGTGCTGGGTTACTGAACACCAATGTTCATTCTGTTCATTCTGACTCTCTAGAACAATGGCTTAACACATGGGATATTCGTTCAGGAAAAGCAAGTGAACAAGCGCAAGAACTTTTCAAAGCTGCACCTGGTGGTGTCCGCACAACAGTAGCGTTTTCTACCGCAAATCAATACGAATCTCTTGAGTACGATGCGCAGAACGGGTGTATTCGCTCTGTTGAACACGCGTACACCAAAGACGGTGGACTTGCTGTACTACGTGGCAATATCGCCCAAGATGGAGCCATTATCAAATCTGCTGGCATTGATGAAGAACTTTTCCACTTTATTGGTAGAGCCTTTGTCGTTGAATCTCAGGATGAAGCAGTACGAGAAATTCTTTCAAAGAATGTTCAAGCCGGCGATATCGTGGTCATTCAATATGAAGGCCCTAAGGGCGGCCCCGGTATGCAAGAAATGCTCTACCCCACCTCGTATCTTAAAGGTCTTGGATTAGGAAAAACCTGTGCCCTTATCACAGACGGAAGATTCTCTGGCGGCACATCGGGTATCTCTATCGGACATGTTTCTCCTGAAGCTGCAGCAGGTGGAGCGATTGGGCTAGTAGAAACAGGCGACGAAATTGAGATTGACGTTTCTCGTCGCATTTTGCGTGTTAATCTTTCGGACGAGGTTCTTGAACAGCGTCGCGCTCGCAAGGGTGCTGTTCCGTGGAAGCCTTCAAAACTGCGAGAGCGTCGCGTATCAAAGGCGCTTCGCGCCTATGGCATGATGGCTGCTTCTGCTGATAAGGGTGGTGTGCGTATTCTTCCGCCGGAGTATAGTGACGAGACTTCTGTCTAAAAAATATTTTTAGCTCAACATAAAGGGGTGGGGTAGGCACAGCCTATAGTCTGTGTCTACCCCACCCTTACTCTCTGTTCTTTCATCGTTGAAAGGGACAGATGAGTGTTGAGCTTTTAGAAGTCGTAAACGCTGACCTGTAGGGGCTCTGCGAGATATTCTTCCCACTCACCAACAGCGGTGGTGAAGTGTTCTTTGCCCATGTGCTCTTTGAGTGCGTCATGAGATTCCCAGCGTTCGATGAATGCGTATTCGCCTTCGGCGCCTTCTTCTGAAAGAGTTCCAAAATCGTAGCTGACGAGTCCGTTATCGTTGGAGCGTGTTGCTTCTACGAGGGCTTGTGCAGATTTTTCGAAGGCTTCGATAGATTCTGCTTTGATGGATACTTTGGCAAAAACACCAATCATGGTTTTGCTCCTAACATGAGAATGGTTGGGATGTGGCTCATATTATGTGGTGTATTTAGAGCCTAACAGTAGTTAGGACGCTGTGGGAAGTTCATAGATGGTAATTTGCATGGGAGATGCTAGAAGGTGCTGGCATTGTTGGTCAGCTTTTTTGAAGTGCTCAGTATCCATATGAGTTTCGAGGTCTTCGATGGATTCCCAACGTTCGATAAACGCGTATTCGCGGTGTTCTGCTGGTTGTTCGTCGGTGGTGAGCGCCCCAAAGTTATAGCTGACCATACCTTGTTCTTTTTGAGCTTTGTCAACAAGGTGCTGTGCTATTTTTTCAAATTCTTGGGCATAGCGGGTTTTGATGATTGCTTGTGCGTACACGCCGATCATGATGCTCCTTAGGTATATGGGTGTTTTGGTTCCTTGTGTGTGGGGTATCAACCTATCACCGCTTGAGGCTGATGACGAGGGGTGTATCAGCACGTGGGACATTCCATGATAGCTGTCTGAGGATGTTCTGTCTTTTTGCCCTTGGAGAGAAAAAGTGTTGATTCGTTCACATAGAAAAGATATAAAAGATATATATGGGATAACTGTTTTGAAAGAACGTTAGGGGTAGAAATATGGTTATATACTCTGTCGTATCTAAGGTACAAGTTGCTGCTCTAGATTTTCATAAGAGCAGTTTATGCGACGTTCTTTTCGCAGTTTTTTAGGTCTTCATCGTGCGTACGCGCCTGTTGTGAGTACACGCGCAGTGCTGAGGAAATAGCTGATAGACATGACGCAGCTAGGTGTAGATGGTAACAGCACATGACGATAGCGTGATGACTCAACCACCTTATGAGAAATCTCAATAGTGAGAGTGTATCTGCTGGTACCCACCTTAAATCTTGAGTAATTTTTCGGACACCTGCGTAGTGTTTTATCAGTAAAAGTCCAAGCAAGCGTCATCAGAACATGACGAAGAGGACCTAACGGGCCCTATTGATGGTATTAGGCCAGATATTTAATGATGGAACATTCCAATTTGAGGAGGTGGAGAAGATGAAAATATCGCCAGCACATATTAAAAAAACTACGCTTACATGGGAAGCACCAGACTATACATCCTCGTATCCAGAAGGGTTTATGGATATAGGGGTGGCTGTTATTGCGGTTTTGATGGAATCGGTACAGGAAAAAGGGCGATGTTATACGGGGCTATCATGTCTCATGTTTGTCTCCCGTGAGAACGGTGACCGCGAAATGATTGAGGTTGAGCCGATTACGGATTCTTGTTCTCATTCACTTCTAGAACCGTGCTCTGATGCGCATGTTCGTATGATTGGCCGAGTCATTCTTAAATGTTGGGAACATATTCCTGATTTATATAAGAACAATCTGGTGACGGTAACTGCTCACCCGTACTATGTGAAGCTTCTTTTTCAACAGTTTCCAACCTTGCGTACCATTATGCAGTATCGTCCTATTGATAAATTATTAAACCCTCAAGATCCATATTCTTTGGGGGAGTTGCATATCCGTTTGACCAGTGACGATGATCGAAAAATTGTGGATGAGCATCTTCAATGTGCTACTGAGTTAGCTCATGCAGAAAAAGAGAAAGATCAACAGAAACGTCCGGTAGAAGATTTGCCTGTGTATGAGGTTTTTACGGACTGTTCTTTTCGTTCAACGAACAACAAACAATATTCTCGTGGTGGGCGCATGGGTATTGGTGGTGTCAGTGAGGAGGGGTTTTATTTTCACTTGCACTATGATGCGATAAATATTATGACTGGTGAGCTGTCTGCTATGTTGGCGGCATTTAATATTTTCTATCACCCTGGACGACAGCTCGTTATTCACACTGATTCAGTGGGTGCGTTGACGTTTGTTCTGCGGCTTGCTCATAATCGTTGGTCTTTTGAGAATTGGGTTAACGAGGGTGTTCAAGACGCTTTAGTGGTTGCTGAGATGACAAAACTTACTGAGGCGATTCGTGATCGACGTGTTGTGGTGAGACATATTCCTGGGCATTCTGGTCATCGTTTTCAAGAGTCTTCGGATTCTGTATCAAAAATGCACCGCCATTTTCCGGGGCAGGTGGTTGCTAAGGGGAATGTGAACGCGTTCAATCAGCGGTGTGAGTCAATTATTGTGGCGTTGACTGAGTGCGATAGGGCTGTGCGTTTGGAATGTCCTTCATGGGTTCAGATTCGCCCGTCTTTTATTCATGCGAGGAACCGTTTCTGGCGCTAATTGAGGGAAAAGAAAATAAATACCTTTGAGGGAATATTTTTTATCATCTATAAAAACGCTTTTGACTAGGATAAATTACTTTCGTAACAATTGCGTCATAAAAACTCGTCAATTTGACTGCTGAGGATATAGGCTAGTTCTCACAAAGATAACGCACGCCTACACCTCAGGAGAAAACATGGCAGAGTTTACCACACGAGCAATACATGCTGTACATGACCTTGAAAAAAACGCCATAGTTCCTCCTATCTATCTGGCCTCCACCTTCATACAGCCTAGTGACGGAACACCGGGAGAATACGAATATCAGCGCGGCTCAAACCCCACCAGAACCGCCGTAGAAACCACACTGGCACAGCTTGAAAACGCACAATACAGCTATGTCTACTCTTCCGGAATGGGAGCAAGCTCAGCGGCACTAGGACTCGTACGCAACGGCGAAACACTCCTCATGGGAATGCCCAGCTATGGCGGAAATTATCGCTTCGCCACTATAGAGCTTCCCAAACGCGGAGCACACGTCAAATTTATCGCAGACTTCTCCACCCTCTCTGACGCAGACTTCTCAGACAATGTCACCATGGTGTTCCTCGAAACACCTACCAACCCCACCCTCAAAGTCAGCGACATTGCACGCATTAGCGAGATTGCACACCGAAACAACGCCATCGTCGTCGTAGACAACACCTTTCTTACCCCCTACTTGCAACGCCCCCTCGAACTCGGTGCCGATATCACCGTACAATCAGCCACAAAATATCTTGCTGGGCACGCTGACCTCCTCGGTGGAGTCGCCTCGACCAATAATCCTGAGCTAGCTGAAGAACTTCACAAAGCGCAACTCATTCTTGGTGGAATACTTCCACCAACAGACTCATACCGTCTACTCCAAAACGTTAAAACTCTCGGACTACGCTTAGACCGCCAACAAGACAACGCCCAACGCCTGATTCAAGCAATAGAAAAACACCCCGCCGTAGAGCGCGTCCTCTACCCCGGCTCAGCAAGTGCAGAAGAAGCAAGTATTCAATCTCAACAAGCACAAGGTCAAGGCGCAGTGTTCTCCTTCATCCTTGCAGAAGGACACGATATACAAAAATTCATTGAAGCCCTCAATATCTTCAGCTTTGCTGTAAGCCTTGGCGGTATTGAATCTCTTGTATGTCTACCTGCAACAATGACTCAAGGCGCTTACACCCAAGAACACCTTGACATGTTTGGAGTGCACCCACGGCTTATCCGAGTAGCCGTAGGAATCGAAGATTACGAAGACCTGCTCGAAGACTTCACCACAGCACTCAACGCATCCTAAAAATTTCTATCCCATATAAAAATCAACAACACCGTGAGGAATACCCCATGAAAACCACCTTGAACAGACGCTCTGCCATTGCCCTGACCGGAGCCCTCAGCCTAGCCGGACTACTCTCCGCATGCTCATCCTCCCAACCGGCACAAAAAACCAACCGTCTGGAACAGATTAAAGAACGAGGCACTATCCGCATCGGCATGGAAGGAACCTACCGCCCCTGGAATTACCACGATGAATCCGGAAACCTCGTCGGCATGGAAAAAGAAATCGGAGACCTCATCGCCCAAGACCTAGGTGTTAAAGCAGAATATGTTGAATCACTCTGGGACTCGCTCATCGCAGGAGTAGACGCAGACCGCTACGACATCGTCATCAACAATGTTTCCCCAACAGAAGAACGACAGAAAAAATACGACTTTTCTACCACCTATGTTCGTTCAGAAGGCAAAGTAGCTGTTCTTGACTCCTCAGAACTACGCAACATCTCTGACATTCCAGGGCATACCGCAGCCTCATCTGAGACCTCAAACTTCCGTACACTCCTAGAAGCTGCCGGAGCGCAAATCGTCACCGTTACCGGCTTTGACGAGGCTATCGAACAAGTCCTCTCCGGACGTGTAGATTGCTGCGGTAATGATGCTGTCACCTTCCAAATCTACAAACAACAGCACCCCGAAGCGCCTATTCGACTTCTTGACGGGCAACTCGGCGGAACCTCAGAAGCTGCAATTCTCATGCCTAAGGACCAGCCAGAACTCAAAAAAGCTATTGACGACTCCTTAGAACGTCACCTGACCAATGGCGACATCAAAGCCATCTACGAAAAATACGTGGGTATAGACCTTACCCCTAAAAACTCATAAATTATGGACCACTTTTTAAATCTCTGGACAGAATCCTTACCTCAACTACTCATCGCAACCATTCAAGTCACCATCCCATTAGCAGTTGTTTCCTTCATTCTTGCACTGCTTATTGGGTTGGTGGCAACCGCCCTAAGAACACATCGCTTCTTCCTTCTCCAATGGATGTCACGAGGATACGTATGGTTCTTTCGAGGGACACCACTGCTTGTTCAGCTGTTCCTCATCTTCTATGGTCTACCTAAAATAGGAATCACTTTTGACCCGTGGACGGCAGCCATCGTCGCTTTAAGCCTAAATACTGGCGCCTATGTTGCAGAAACATTTAGAGCAGCGGTGGCATCTATCCCACGTGGGCAATTTGAAGCAGCACAAACGCTGAACTTCACACGTCAACAAACATTACGACATGTTGTTATTCCTCAAGCTACACGTATTGCTTTACCGCCATTAGGTAATGACCTCATTGACTTGGTGAAAGGTACTTCACTTGTTTCAACCATCTCTTTGATTGATCTTTTCCAAGCAGGAAAACAAGTAGCGGCGCGAACCTTTGAACCCTTAGCAATGTATGTTGAGGTTGCACTGATATACCTCATTATTTTTACCGCTCTTTCTGCGGTGCAAAGAGTCCTCGAAAAACGTAGTAGCCGGTACATTAGGAGTTCCCATGCTTAGTGTCAAAAACATCTCAAAAAGTTTCGGGGAACAGACCATCCTCAAAAACCTCTCTTTCGATGTGCATGATGGTGAAACTACCGTCATCCTAGGCCCTTCTGGTTCTGGTAAATCAACGTTGCTACGCTGTTTGAATCTTCTTGAAACACCAGAAGAAGGAACGCTAACAATCGGTTCTGATACGGTTAGCCTGAATGAAAACCTTGAGGTAGAAGATATCCGCCGGATTCGTTCACACTCTGCGATGGTCTTTCAACAATTCAACCTTTTTGCTCATTACACGGCACTCAAAAATGTGGCGTTAGCCCCCGTACTCAACGGCACGATGACCGCTGAAAAAGCTGAAGCTCTTGCCTATGAGCTATTGGAAAAAGTGGGGATGAAGCATCGTGCTGACGCTTACCCTGATCATCTCTCGGGAGGTCAACAACAACGTGTAGCTATTGCGCGTGCTTTAGCTGTCAGCCCGGATTATCTACTTTTTGATGAGCCAACAAGTGCCTTAGACCCTGAACTAGAAGCCGAAGTGATTAGAGTCCTGATTGCTTTGGCGCGAGAGAACCGCTCTCTGGTAGTGGTGACACATAATATGGCGTTTGCACAGAAAGTTGCAGATCGTATTATCTTCTTAGACCAAGGAGAAATAGTGTATGAGGGCGCCCCGTCTGGGTTCTTCAACTCAAGCTCGGAGCGTATCCAAAAGTTCTTGAACATTTATGATACTGCCGACTACCACATCTAAAAGATGTGCCAGCGGGCGGTCATCATGTAACTTTTGATGATAAAAACTCAATAAAACGCAATATCAGCAATGTGCCGTCACGATGGTGCATTGCTGATGTGTATCAGCCAAGATAGGGGTACGTTTTGTGACGGGTTGACCCGTCAGTACTACATCATTTGAGGAGATACCGTGGCTGAACACATCTTTGGTTTTCGCACTCGCGCCCTCCACGCCGGAGCTACCCCTGACGCGATTCACGGGGCACGTGCCGTACCGATTTACCAGACAAGCTCTTTTGTTTTTGATGATGCACAAGATGCCGCCAACCTTTTTTCTCTCCAAAAATACGGCAATATCTATTCACGTCTTGGAAACCCTACTGTTGCTGCTTTAGAAGAACGTATCGCTTCGCTTGAGGGTGGTCTTGGCGCTGTTGCAACAGCTTCTGGAATGGCAGCCGAGTTCATTACCTTTGCGGCTCTTTGCCAAAGCGGAGACCATATTGTTGCTTCATCCCAACTATATGGTGGGACGATTACTCAGCTTGATGTCTCTTTGCGAAGATTCGGTATTGATACGACTTTTGTGTCAGGCACAGACCCCCAAGATTTTGAGAACGCAATTCGCCCTGAAACGAAGGCTCTCTACACAGAAGTTGTTGCTAATCCTTCTGGAGAAATAGCTGACCTTGAAGGCCTTGCTGATATTGCACACTCTCACGACATTCCTTTAGTCGTTGATGCAACGTTATCGACGCCGTATCTGATTCGTCCACTAGAACATGGTGCCGATATTGTGATTCATTCGATGACGAAATTTCTTGGTGGTCACGGTACAACTTTGGGCGGTATTGTGGTGGAATCTGGCTGTTTCAATTGGGCTAATGGAAAATTTCCTACGATGACAGAGCCCATTCCCTCTTATAACAACATCTCATGGTGGGGCAACTTCGGGGAATATGGATTCTTAACGAAGCTGCGTTCTGAACAGTTACGTGACTTTGGCCCGTCTTTAAGTCCTCAATCAGCATTTAACTTGCTTCAAGGCGTTGAAACTTTAGCTCAGCGGATGGATGCGCACCTTGAGAATACTCAGGGTCTTGTTCGATGGCTTGATGAAGACGCCCGTATTCGCTATATCAATTATGCTGGCCTTCCTGAGCACCCTCATTATGAGAGGGCACAGAAACTTCTGCCTTTAGGGGTTGGGTCTGTGTTTTCCTTTGGTGTTGTTGCAGGCGTTGGAAGATCTGCTCGTGAAGTTGGTGCGCGCTTTATTGAGAATCTTCAGTTAGCTTCACATTTAGCGAATATTGGTGATGCAAAAACTCTTGTATTGCATCCTGCATCAACAACTCATCAGCAGCTCAGCGCGGAGCAACTTGACGCTGCTGGGGTAGGGGAGGATTTGATTCGTATTTCTGTGGGGTTAGAAGATCTTGACGACATTGTATGGGACTTAGATCAGGCGTTGAGCGCCGCAACGGGTAAAGACCATCATGGAGCAAAGATTCTGCAAGCCCAAGAATCATTATCACAGGGTAACTCTGCTCAGGAGGTGCGTTAATGTTGACGAAACGTACATGGCAAGCGCCATCTGCTGTGCAACGTTTAGGGATTCTTCGTCGTAGCCGTAGTATCGCGATTGTTGGTATGAGCGATAAAGTTTCACGCTCATCATATTTTGTGGCAACGTATTTGCAGTCTTCTGCCGATTACCAGCTCTTTTTTGTGAACCCCCTGTTGGCGCAGAAAGGGAAACAGGTGTTAGGGCAGAAAGTGTATGCTACTTTGGCGGATTTGCCTGAAGCTCCTGATGTTGTTGATATTTTTCGCCGCCATGAGGATCTTCCTGATGTGGTGCGTGAAGCGATTGCGGTCGGCGCTCAAACCGTGTGGATGCAATTAGGTTTGTGGAATGAAGAAGCCGCCGAGATTGCCCAGCATGCTGGATTGCATGTGGTGATGGACCGGTGTATCAAAATTGAGCATGCCCGTTTTCATGGGGGTTTGCATCTTGCCGGTTTTAATACTGGTGTGGTCAGTTCACGCCGTCACATAACGGCATAGTTTTCTTGAGATACATAAAAGACTCATGTTCCTTCTTGCGTTGAGGAGCATGAGTCTTTTATGCTTGTTGTTTCTTACGCGATGGAAGATGCTGACATGACCTTCCCCAAAGTACGTCAGCACCTTCCTGCGTAGATGTGAACTACCGATTCTCTTCCCCAAGAAAACCTCTGAGAATAATTCTTATCATGATTCTCATACGTGGTATGTCCACAGATGATTACCGCAAGAAGCGGTCGCAAATATTTAAATATTTGACGTTAGAGATTATACGGTAATTGTTCTCTAGAGTATCTCGACACGATGACGAATATCATTATTAATTGAACTTTAAATCAATGACGTCGCAGGTCAGCTCAAAAATAAAGATTTTTAAAATAGTGAAACTTTTTTGCAGAGTGTTGTCTGAAGTATCTACGATGTATTATCGTGATTTCAGTTTTGACAGCTTTCATGATGAACTCTAAAACTGAAAATTTTTCTTTGGAAACCATTGGTAAAATAAAAAAGTTTTGAGAATCAAATACGTAACTCTGTGTTTTTCTCAAAAGAATCCTTACCGTAATCAGGGAAAAACCTGAACTAGAAAAACATCACGAGATAAAACTCATCAAGACCATTATCTGAGAGAATAATCTTTCCAGATACCGTATCTGGTAAAAACTAACTGACCACATTACCCTTATATCCAAGGGCACTATAACCCCATATTTTAGAAAGTCTCCATGTCGATACCACAACATTCTCATGGCTTATCCCGTCGAACCGCACTCCGCTGGGTAGCCGGAGCCACCACAACACTCGGACTCAGCGCAGCCACAACAACAGCCTACGCAGAAGAACAGAACCACACCGCAGAAGAACAACCACAACCCACACTCGTTGAACAGTTCCTCTCACAAGAACAATTCGTCATAGCCCACCGTGGGGCAGGAGACGTCAACCCTGAACACAGCGCCTACGCCTATCAACAAGCCATCCTCAAAGGCGCTCAAGCTGTAGAAATATCAGTGCGTACCACCGCCGACGGAGAACTCGTCTGTATGCACGACAACGCACTACGCCGCACCACCACCGAAAAAACAGGGTACGTCAGCACCAGTACCCTCGCCGAAGTCAAACGCCCCCTCATCGATATGAGAGACTTCCTCGGACCTAACACACCCCTCGTGCACATCACCACCCTCGAAGAAGCCCTCGGCGTCATCCTCGCCACCGAAGCCGGTGGCCCCTACCAATCCGTAGGCGGCTCCGCTGTTCTCTTCATCGAAGCAAAAGACTCTGCCGGACAACCCAAGTTACTAGAACTCCTAACTGCCCGCGGGATGCAAGACCAAGTCGTCATTAAAATGTTCCGCAACGGCAAAGGCGGATTCGACGGCGACAACGGCTTCATTCGGTACGCAAAAGAAGCAGGGTTCACCACATGGTGCTACTTCGACGCACACGATTCTTTCGAAGACATCGCACAATTAGCATCATCAGATAACGTCGACATGCTGGGAGTGCCCTTCTTCGAAACCGTCATCGGACGTACCGAAGACTCCATGAGCGACGAAAAAATATCACAAATTATCAACCTCGGAAAACCCGTTATCGTCTGGGAAACTCACCGTCGTTGGGTCCAAGAACATTTTGCGTCCCTAGGTGTTCGCGGATTCATGTCGCCAGACCCCTTCTGGCTCAGCGGAAGAACCACAAGCCCCAACCTTGCCCTAGAACAAGGCCGACGACTACACGGCATGCTACCGGCTGGACAACAAGACGTTGTGAACCTACCCCGCTGGGAAAACGGTGAACTCGTCCATCAACAAGCCTATGATGACTCTATCCTTCTAGGCCCATTAGCTCACCGCACATCCACCGCTGATAGTTACGTCATCAACTTCACAATGCAGTGGAAAGACGCACTCCCCACCACCACCTGGCAATACGGTTATCTTGCCTTCGGGCGAGAAGACGATTCAGCCTTTGGTATCGCCGCAAAATTCGACACCACCAACCCCCGTGGCGGCGGATACGTTCTAGCTATTCGCCCCGGTGCATCTGTCATGGACGAAAACGGCTCGTACCTCTCAGGAGACGTGGTTCAATTACTACGTGTTGACGCTGGATCATCAGACTTGACGCCACTGGTCACGCTACGCCCTCGTAAACCTTTTGTTGCCGGTGAAGATATTCGCGGCAAAATTATCGTCCGACCATCAAACATCATTATTGATGTTGCGGGGGCACGTTCTACACCCATCGCCGATACGACATATCGCGGAGCATACGTTCATTTTGGGCGTTATCAAGATGCCGCACACGGCGGAGCGCTCGCTTTGAGTAACGTCGTCACCTACAAAATTTAGGGATATCGACGGCTAAAACTTCT
>NZ_JBLXXZ010000002.1:0-174450 GCF_048513015.1 Rothia sp. P7181
AATCCCCTCTTCATCCAAGTTAAAGAAGCACAAGATACGGTGTTGCACACGTACGGAAAAATTGAGCAGACCTCAGAATCTCTTGGCTTTCCTGACCGCCCCATGGGTAACGGCTTCCGCGTTGTCGCCGGACAGAGAGTGATGCAATCACAATCAGATGCATTCCTCGGGTGGATTACTGATGTTCCGACTCGACAAGGAACAACCACCGATTATTATGTGCGTCAGTTCAGAGATATGAAAGGTTCTATCAATATTTCTGCATTAGACGCTGAAGGTCTTAAACAGACAGCGAAAGTGTGCGCATCGCTTCTGGCGCGAGCGCATGCGCAGTCACGTCATATTGACGATATCGCGGTATATTGTGAGGCCGATAAAATATTTGATGTGCATATGGGGCGTTTTGCCCACGCCTATGCACAAATTTGCACCCAAGATTTTCACCGTTTGCACAGCGCAGTTGAGGACGGAAAGTTACCTATTCAATACGCACTCTAACCCCTAATATAAGGAGCCGCCCATGAGCGATTTTGTTCCCTACCTTGTTCTTCCTGTCCTTTGTGGAGTAGGAGCTAAATTCCTAAGACTTCCCCCGATGCTCGGTTTTTTATTGAGCGGAATTATTCTGAACATTCTAGGGTACGAACCAGTAGAGGCTATCTCGAAACTTGGTGATTTGGGTGTGACTCTTATGCTCTTCACCATTGGTTTGAAGTTAGACCCTCGTTTACTTTTTAGAACTGAAGTTTGGCTCACTAGTGCTGTTCATCTTGTCATTACCACGGTGTGTGGTGCATCTTTCATTCTTTTTCTGACTGCTTTGGGCTTAGGTGTTCATGAAGTTATCCCTCTAGAGCAAGCAGCTATTTTAGGTTTTGCACTCTCGTTTAGCTCTACAGTGCTTGTGGCAAAGACTCTTGAGGAACGTTCTGAAACGCGTTCTTTATATGGGCGCACGGCATTAGGTATCCTCGTTGTTCAGGATCTTTTTGCCGTGTTATTTGTGGCTGTTTCTGGTGAGCATTCACCGACGTGGTGGGCTTTAGGACTAGTTTTCTTAGTTCCTGCTTCGTGGCTTTTCAAAAAAGGTCTTGCGCAGATGGGGCATGGTGAGCTGCTCGTTCTGTACGGTATTGTTCTGGCGTTTGTTCCGGGGTATTGGCTTTTTGACATGGTTGGTGTCAAAGGCGATTTAGGTGCTCTTGTGATGGGGATGCTGATTGCTTCTCACCCGAAGTCTAATGAGCTTTCACGTATTCTGTTCTCGTTGAAAGAGCTCATGCTTGTTGGTTTCTTTGTCTCCACCGGACTTGCCGGTGTACCGTCGTTGAGCCAGTCATTATTTGCGTTCTTGCTGTTGTTCCTGCTCCCTATCAACACTGTGGCATATACAGCAATTTTGCGGTGGGCGGGTCTTTCTCCACGTACGTCAGTATTAACCTCATTGACGCTGACTAATTTTAGTGAGTTCTGCATTATTGTGATTGCGATGAGTACCAGCGCTGGTTTACTTGACCCATCGTGGACTATTACTTTCTCATTAGCAGTATCGTTGAGTTTTGTTCTCGGAACCATATTAAATATGCGTGGTTCTTCGTTGCCGTCTCGTCTTGCGGCGTTGGTTCCGCCGGTGCCTGTTCATCGACGCCACCCTGAAGAACGCCCCGTTGAGTTGGGTGATGTTCAAGCTGTTATTTTTGGTATGGGCAAGATTGGTCGTGCGACCTACGATGATTTAGTTCAGAACTATCAATTGCCAGTTGCTGGGGTTGATACCTCGGAGCCTCGTGTGAGCGCCCTTGCAGAGCAGGGCTATAACGTGATTGAGGCTGATGCAACCGATGAGAAGTTTTGGGAGCGCGTTACGGACAACCCACAGGTACATCTTGTGATTCTTGCGATGCCCGTTCACGGCACCAACGTTGATGCAATGCGTCATGCGATTGAGGCTCATTCACATTGTGCTTTTGTGGCGGTGTCTCAATATGCTGATGAGATTAAAGAGCTTAAAGAGTTGGGTGCTGATACTGTGGTGAATCTTTATGACGGTGCAGGTTCTACTCTTGCAGAAGCTGGTTATAAGTCTTTTATTGAGAAGTTCCACCCGCGTACGGGTTCTATCACAACAGCATCTTCAGAGAGCTAGTTTGAGATAATAGAAAAGTCCTGGTCAGCAAATGCTGTCCAGGACTTTTCTCTATTTTAGAGGGTTAGTGTTTTCTTTTGTCTACGCGTAGGCCGGATACGTCGACATCTTCTAGCGGAATCATGGTAGATTTAGTGACCATTTTGTGGATGAGCCAGACGGCAATAAAGATTGGCAAACCGATATATGCGCTGGTTACTTCAAGGAGCTGTCCGTTGAATACTGCTTGGTAGTTTTGTCCGAGGATAACGATAACGCACATGACGAAAGCGACGATAGGACCTAGCGGGAATAGCGGAGCGGTGTAGGGAAGGTCGGCGAGGTCTTTTCCTTGTGCAATGTAGGCACGGCGGAAACGGTAGTGGCTGATAGCGATACCGACCCAGCAAATGAATCCGGAAAGGCCTGAGATGTTAATAAGCCAGGTGTAGGCGGAGCCTTCACCGATAATAGCGGTGAGAAAACCGAAGATTCCAACGGCGGCGGTGGCGAGCAAAGCGGGCATTGGTACGCCGCGGCTGTTGACCTTTGCGAAGATTTGAGGGGCTTTTTTCTCGATGGCAAGTGCGTAGAGCATGCGTGAGGAGACGTAGAGTCCTGAGTTTCCGGCGGAGAGAACAGCGGTGAGGATTACAGCGTTCATGAGTCCTGCCGCAAAGGCAATGCCGGTACGTTCAAAGACAAGGGTGAATGGTGAGTATGCGATGTCTGTTGCGTCAGTACGTAGGAGGTTTGGGTCGGTGTAGGAGATGAGGAATCCGATGACGATAATCGCGCCGATGTAGAACAGCATGATACGCCAAAAAACAGATTTAATGGCTTTGGGGACGTCTCGGCTGGGGTTCTCGGCTTCTCCTGCTGCGACGCCAACCATTTCGGTGCCTTGGAAGGAGAATCCTGCAACCATGAAGATGGAGATGATGGAGAGCCATCCGCCGACGAAGGGGGCTTCTCCGTTTGTCCAGTTATGGAATCCTGGGGAAGTTCCTCCGATAATTCCGAAAATCATGGCAACGCCGGCAATGAGGAAGACGATGACGGTAATGACTTTGATGGTTGCTAGCCAGAATTCCCCTTCTCCGTAAGCTCTGGAGGAGAGTGCGTTAAGGGCTGTCAGTAGGATGAGGAAGGTTGCTGCCCAAACCCATCCCGGTACTCCTGGTAGCCAGAAGTTCATGACGATACCGGCTGCGACGAGTTCTGCGGCGACGGTGATGGCCCAGTTGAACCAGTAGTTCCAGCCCATGGCGAACCCGAAGGAGGGTGAGACGAAGCGTGCGGCGTAGGTTTGGAAGGAGCCTGGTACTGGTAGGTGTGCGGACATTTCGCCGAGGGATTGCATGAGGAGCAATACCATGAGTCCGATGAGTGAGTAGGCGACGATAGCACCGCCGGGACCTGCTGTGGCGATGGTTTCGCCGGAGGCTACGAATAGTCCGGTTCCGATGGCGCCGCCGATGGCGATCATTTGCATGTGGCGGCTTTGTAGGCCGCGTTTGAGTTGCTTTTCTGAGGTGGGCAACTCGTGTTTGGTTTCGGACATAGTTTTGCCTTTAACGTTGTGAGGGGAAATGTGCATCAAAGGTACATAAGAAAATCTTATGTACCTTAAGTTATTTTTCAGATTACCAGTTATGGTCTTTAAAAACAGGGGTATATTTGCGTAATCCTCAGCACGAAACCCATAGAAAACCATAAAAAAGCTTTCACACACCACAGAAAAGAACCGGCAATGTGTAACACACTGCCGGTTCTTCAGCCCATATGTTAAAAGCTGATAGCTCTACTTATTTTTGAGTATCTTTACACACAAACTTTACTGAAGTCTCGTGCTGAACAGTACGAGAGACCGTGCAATCTTTCTCATGAGATAACTGCAAAAGCCGTTCAACCAAGGAAGCAGCTTTCTTGCCACCTTGGTCTTCAGGAAAAGCAAGATCAAAAGCTACCTGAACGTTCTCAAGACGAACGGCACCGTTTTCTTCAACACGCATTGCAGAAGGAGTCACCTTAAAAACCTCTGGTTCAGTGTGTCGAGAAGTCACCACATCAACATCAATGGACGCGCACCCAGCAATAGCAGCTAATAGCAAGTCCACGGGGCTAAGCAGCCCCTCTCCTCGTCCGAACTCAAGAGTTGCACCCTGCGCATTGATTGCACGGTAGTGAGAAACCCCTAAGCGTTCAACCTGAACAGCACGATAGTTTGGGTCCTGTTCACGGGCAGGAGTATTGGTTTTAGTATTTTCTGGTTCACTCATTTTTATCTCCTCACTGGGGAAAACATACAGACTAGGATCTCCTGTCAAATACAACATTAGCTGGTAGCATTCTATTCCAGTTTCGGTAGAACCTCTCTAGAATATCTATATGCCCGATAACACTACGTCATCTCAGCCTGCAGAAGATGAGACACCTCCTATTCACGGAGCTTATCAGCAGACATTCCCCCACGAAACTAGCTTTCAAGAAGCGTTCAGACTCACCGGAATCATCTGGGGAGGATTCGTTATTATGGGCATGGGGTTAGGAATTCTCCTCACCTCTTTACATCTTCCATGGTGGCTTGCTCCGGTGATTTCTTTCTGTGTTTTTGCAGGCTCTGTTGAATTCTTGTTAGTAGGAATGATTGCCTCGCACGCACCGCTACTTTCTATTGCCGCCAATACTTTTCTTGTCAACGCACGGCATCTTATCTATGGTCTATCTTTTCCTCTACATCAGGTCAAAGGAAAACTCGCAAAAACATATTCGATATATGCTCTAACCGACGAAATATTCGCTCTGACCGCAGGAAAAGATGCAACAAAGCTACGTTCATCTAGCATTTTATGGATGCAAGCAATGCTTCATGTGTGTTGGACGGCAGGCAGCGCTATGGGCGCTGTTATCGGGGCGAGTTTCCTCTCCCATATTAAAGGTGTTGATTTTGTGATGACAGCACTTTTTATCATTCTTGCAATAGATTCTTATCGAGCAACACACGATCGGGTATGCGCAGTCCTCGCATTGTTCTCTGCTTTAGTAGCGATTGTTTTCTTCCCGACTTCGATGCTCACAGCTGCTCTTTTGTTGTATGTTCTCTTACTGATTTTGCGATATTTTGCTCTCGAATTTGCAGAGAAGAAGGCTCACCATCATGCCTAGCGTTGAATATATGCTACTGGCCGTTTTAGTAGCTAGCGCAGTAACTTTTGTATTACGGGCAGTTCCCTTCGCCATTAAAAATGCGCTTAAAGATTCACCTCTTATTGACCATCTCAGTCGTTGGATACCTTCAGGAGCGATGATTTTATTAGCCGTCTACGCGCTCTACCATATTGACTATTCTTCTTCTGAGAGTTTTCTCCCGTATCTTTTAGGAGCTGTTGTCACAATTATTGTTCATGTGAGCACCCGTAACATGGTGGCGTCAATGGTCAGCGGAACGGTCGTGTGTGTCCTTCTGGCAAATCTTGTTTTCGTCTAAAAGATTCAAAAGGAGTTAAGACGTTAACGTCGTAGGGTGGTTGTGCAGATGATTTGCACAACCACCCTACGAGCATTATAGGTGAGGGAATATTTTCTTATGCTTTGAGGACAGCGAGCGCTGCTTCATAGTTTGGTTCGTCGTGAATTTCTTCAACAAGTTGTGAGTGAAGAACAACGCCTTGAGGGTCGAGGACAACGACGGAACGAGCTAGTAGACCAGCAAGCGGGCCGTCTTCAAGAAGGACACCGTAATCTTGCCCAAAAGTGGAACGGAAATCTGAAGTTGCTACCACGTTTTCGATGCCTTCTGCACCGCAGAAGCGACCTAGTGCGAAGGGAAGGTCTTTAGAAACGCAGATTACAACGGTGTTTTCTAAGGAGGCAACTTCTTTGTTGAAGGTGCGTACAGACTGAGCGCATACACCAGTATCAACAGACGGGAAGATATTAAGAACGATGTTCTTACCTTCGAAGTCTGCACTAGTAATCTCAGAGAGATCTGCCCCAACAACAGAGAATGCTGGCGCATGTGCGCCAACTGCGGGAAGTTCACCAACGGTGTGGACGGTATTACCTTTTAGTTTTGTTTCTGCCATGACTCTATTCTTTATCACGTACCTGATAAACAGCAAGGAAAATAGCAAAAGTATCTCTCAAAGCGTCATATTTTTCTAAGAAGGTATTTCTCTCTTGGCTGCTTTTCTTCTGATCAGAAACCGATAAGAGTTATATAGCTTGTATAGAAGAGCACGTCTTAAATGAACTTAGGTCTACCTAAGAGACTCAAAGCTCTCTAAGCTAGAAGTATGAGCAAAACTTATCACTACGAACATAAAGTCCCCGGCGGAAAACTCGTCGTTGCAGACCTTTGCACTGACGGCGCAGAAGTGACCAAAGCACAGATATCAGGAGATTTCTTTATCGAACCTGATGAGGCATTCCTCACTGTTTCTCCTGCACTTGTAGGGATACCGGTACGAGCAAGCGTGGAAGAAATTAGCGGTCGTCTTGAGACAGCATTTGAAGGGTATCCAAACGCTCAGATGCATGGAGTGAGCTGTTACGATATTGCCTTTGCGGTGCGTCGAGCATTAGCTGAAGCAAAAATCTTTTCTGACTTTGAGTGGGAAATAATTGACCCAGGTGTTCTCCCCACTCCGCTTAACGTTGCTTTAGACGAGTATCTTCTCGAAGAAGTTCGACAGGGCCGACGCAAACCGACCCTACGTTTTTGGCATTGGGATGATTGCGCAACCGTCATTGGTGCATTTCAGTCATATCAGAATGAGTTGCACCCCGAAGGTATCAAAGAACATCATGTGCAGGTAGTACGTCGTGCAACCGGTGGCGGTGCCATGTTTATGGAAGGTGGAAACTGCATCACCTATTCCATCTATGCACCAGAATCTCTTGTAGCAGGTCTTTCTTATGAAGAGTCGTATGAGTTTCTTGATCAGTGGGTGCTTCAGGCGTTAGCGGAGCACGGGGTGAATGCTTGGTATCAGCCTATTAATGACATCACCTCTGATGCTGGAAAGATTGGTGGTGCAGCCCAGAAGCGAAGCCACGGCATTATCCTGCATCATGTCACGATGAGCTACGATATTGACGCCGATAAAATGCTTGAAGTTTTGCGTATTGGTAAGGCAAAAATCTCTGATAAGGGTGTACGTTCGGCAAAGAAACGTGTAGACCCGCTACGCCGGCAGACGGGTGCTACTCGTGAAGAAATTATTCAGACCATGAAAGCGGTGTTCGCTTCTCGCTATGGGGCAACAATGGGTGAGCTTACGACCCAAGAACGTGAACAAGCCCAAAAACTTGTTGATGAAAAGTACGGCACGACTGAGTGGACACATCGAGTGCCCTAAAGGTGAGGTAGGCGCTGAGCTGTCATAGGGGTAAAGGCTCTGGGGCGGCAACCTTGTAAAGAAGGTTGCCGCCCCAGAGAGTCCTGTTGGTAGAAGGTGTTGAGGTTAGTGCGCAAGCCCTGGGAAAGCGCCGAGCATGCCGGCAATGAGCATCTGCATTCCGATAACACCTAATAGAAGCCCCATTAAACGGGTCATAATATTCAGACCATTTTGACCTAAGAATTTTACGATACCGCTACCGTAGCGGAAGCAAAGATACGTCACCACACACAAGAGCCCAAAGGCAGCCAAGGTGATGGGGATATCAGTTGAATTTCCTTGAGCAGAATAGTTCATTGCAGTGGCAATAGTTCCAGGTCCAGCAAGTAACGGCATACCAAGAGGCGATATTGCCACTGATAGCATCTGCTCTTTGCTCGCTTCCTGATCAGATTGGCTTGGGTGAGCAAAAGAAGAATGGTTCCCTTGTAGCATGTGGTAACCAATCAAGAAGACGAGTATGCCTCCGACAATCCGTAGAGCGGGCAACCCGATACCGAATTCTTCAAATATGAGCTTTCCAGAAAGTGAAAACACCACGATAATAGAGAAAGCAAAAAGTAGTGAACGGGCCGCCACCGAATTACGTGTTTTAGTGTTGTCTCCTTGAACAAGGCTAATGAACACTGGCAAATTTGACAGTGGGTTCATGATGGCAAAAAATGCCATAAAGATGGTCATGAATTGAGCAAGCATAGTGTTTTTCTGTCGATTAAAATCTTCTTTAGCACCGCTTATTATACCGTTCATGAGCTACCGTCAAGAAGTAACTCTACGCACCTCATTTGAGCATGAGTATTCCGTTTGAGGATTTTTTCTTTTATTCTAGATATTAGGGAATATAACAGAATACTCATCCATATTTTTAGGGGAATATGATGAACGCTCAGAAAAGGACGTTAGGGATTATTGTTCTTTTCCTAACATTGTTCGCAACATTTTTGACACCATCTCAAGCAGCTGAAGTAACTGCCCAGACAGTAGATTATTCTATCGTGCAAGCTCTCAATGAAAGTGTTGTACAGCAGACGACCGAAGCTCATGCCACAGTAAGCACGTTTAATACGATGGGAATCGTTTTTGTATTGGCTCTTTTGACACCGTGGCTAGGGGTTGCCCTCTACCGCCGTTTTCATGAGAACTGTATTCCTTAAACACTGAAGATATAAAGATGACGGTAGTAAAGCACCCCTTTTTATTGTGGGGGTGCTTCACTACCGTCATTTTTATCGGAGTTCTAGAAAAATTCTAGTTTGATTTTTTGACGAACTGAGATTTGAGGTACATCTGCCCTGCGCCTGGAACTTTTGCTTCGATATCGTGACCGTTCACGGGGCTTTCAAGAAGACGGATGCTCTTGACTTTCGTACCGCTTTTAATATCGGCGCCACCTTTGACTTTGAGACCTTTAACAATGGTCACAGCGTCGCCATCTGAGAGTTCGTTACCAACAGCGTCAAGAATTTTAGCAACCTGTTCGGTAGATTCTTCGGTGCTTTCTTCGGCAGACCACTCGTGTCCACACATGGGGCAGACCCATAGGGTGCCTTGCTCGTAGCTATATTCTTCGGTGCATTCTGGGCATGCGGGTGCGGCGGACATGACTGTCTCCTGTCATTCGTTAATCTGTGTTCGCCCCATTATCCCATAGATTCCAAAACAGTACATTATAACGCGAATGTGGGGGGGTCGACCAGTTTGGTCAAAGCCCCCACATAGTATCTCCATACTAGCATTTTATTATTGCCTAGCCTTTAGATACTATCCCCCGCCTCTTCTACGTTTTCTAGCAGGATTTCACAGGTCAGCTTTAATAGCTTCGTTGAATTTCTCAAATTCTTCAGCACGTTCACTAATCACAAAAGGAATGCCGTCCTGTTTACAATCTTCAGAGGCAGTTTTCGTAAATGACAGCCATGCTTCACACCATTCAGCTGTTTTCTCCCCTGAATTGTAGATTTTTCGAGCTGATGTACACGATTGGCGGGTTCCAAGTATCTGGTTTCTGTAAGTACCTTTTTCTCTTTTAACTGCTTCTTCAAGCTTTTTAACATCTTCTACCTTAAAACGATTACCAAACTCTTCCAAGGACTTCCATATTTCCTTAGCATCATCGTAATTATTAACATATTTAAAAGATTTCAATAATCTAGATAAAGCATCATGTTTGATACAGTCAGAGACTTTCTCCACACCCACGATTTCTTGAATAAATCGAGTCATACTATCTAAATCTAGATTATCTGTAGAAGCTTCTTCATCAAAAATCTTGAACATAAATATCACCAAGTTATCACTAATACACTTTTTGTCATTATCGATAACATATTTTTTAATATCTTGGTGTACATTTTCACACTCTTCTAGATATCTTTTGACAACACTCAGAAGAGAATTTTCCTCTTCAACACTTTCTAAATAAAGACAATCAAAAAAATAACGATAATCAATGTTAGAAGAATTATTCAAAGGATCTCTAAATCGCTCTCTTATTATGGAAGAGATACGATTAATGAGCAGACCTTTATCATTATAATCCAAAGTCTTCCACAATGATTTACACCCACTGAATAAACTAACAAATTTTAATAAGTTAGTATTACTAAACGTATTTAGCGAAGTATATTCATCAGAAAAAAGGTGCTCCCATAATTTTTCTTGATTTATTCCACCTTTCTTTGCTATACAAAATTTAAGCTTTTTATGTATACCATTAGAAGATGTTTCCTTTGGAGGAGTGTCGATAATTTTTTGACACAGCTTCCTAATTATCTGATATTTAAGTGAATCGGATTTATCCTCAAAATACTCGCTATAAAATTCCTCCTCAGAGTATTTATCAAGATTACCACCCTGTTTTAGCTGTTCATCAAGCTTGTACAAAATAATGCGCCCACTTAGAGGAGGCTGAGAGAACAATATGCGGTCTGCTGCAACCAAATGAGCTCGAACTTTTTCCTGCTCCGGAACAAATAACGACGCACTATATTCATCAGCAATTCCAAGATGAGCACAAAAATTTCTATCATTCTTAATTCGCTGTAATTCAGCGCATTCATACATTGATATAATTTTCTGTTTGAGAGCTTGTTTAACAAGATCACCCTCATCCTCAGAAGGATCTCTAAATTCATTCTTCGAATTTTCTTGAGGTTTTAACTCATTAAGCTTATTTTTTATATCAAGTATCACTGCAACCCACAGAGAAACCAAGCTAGCTCGATAAGCACCAACCTGATAACACTCAACAACTTCACGCACCAATTTTCGAGTTTCCTCATTATGAGTTCCATAAATTATAGATTCTAAGTCTTTCAAAACTTACTCCTATCTAAAACACATATAAAATTTATAAAATAATTAAATGTCTTCTTTAGGCGAATTATAATATTTTTGCTCCAGATAATCTAAACTTTTCCTAATTCTCTCTTTTTTAGACTCCTCAGATGTACTCTCCAATACTTTATTGCACTTTTCGATCAACAAAGAAGGACCATAGATATTTGATATATGATCCAACACTTTCTCATCATGAAAATACCCATCTATACAACCTTTTTCTGGGTCCGAAACATTTATCCAGCCTGAAACAGCGCGTTCAAATTCCTGTAGATACATTTTCTCGCATCCTTTGCTTTTTAAATATTTAATGATTTCTGTCGACCGGATAAAAATATTTTTCTTAGTTTGTTCTTGATTTGGTTTAAAATCATTAGTAAGATCATGTCTAACAAGAGATCCAGAGGCACTGGAAGAAACCACATAATAAACTATGTCTTTTTGGTAACAATACCTACAATCAGGAGATTTATTCAATAGCGATTCAAGTTCTTGACCAAACACCTCAGCCCCCGGCCAATCTTTACCATCAACAGACTTCACAATACTTTTTCGAAAATCTTCTTCAAGCAAATTATAAGAAAATAATATTTTTACACTATCTGATAATAATTTTACAAAGATACATTTTATAGAATCATCACTATTTAAGTGTATTTCAATCTTTTTAAGAATCTTTTGTATTTTATTTTCACACCTACTTTCACATACTTTAGAAAATATACTGGGGTATGTGAAAGTAGGTTTAAAATCTATAATTGATGATTTACTAAAAGGATAATCAACGACACTTTTAGATTTACCCATAATAAGATCTTTTTCATTAGACAATGGGTCTGTAACGTTCTCTTTTCCTTTTTTATTTGAATCCTCTTCTTCTTTTTTGCTTAAATACTGATATAAAAGATTTTCATAAGGCATCTTTTTGTCATCGCGAGACTGTTCTACTCTCCAGAGTACTAACTGTTTATTCATAATATCGGTCAGGATTGCTACCCGCAGTAACTCTAAACCTGCAGTATAAGCCTCAATCTCGTAACATTGAATAATCTCTCTCACCAAAGAACGAGTATGAGGATCCACAACTTCCCTGCACATACTCTTTAGCTCCTGTAAAAGCATATTTCTACTCCTCAAATGACTATCAAACAGAAAGCTCTTCATTACAAGGATACGAAGAAAACTGTAATATGAAAGATTTAGAACAGAACTACAGCATAAAAATACACAAGATTACGCAGGCGAAGACAGCAGAAGCAGAAATGTTCTTTAGGGATAACAAGTTCACGCCAAACAAAAATTGGGGCTTTGACCAGTTCCGGTCAAAGCCCCAGCCCACCATCGACATGGTAGAGAAACCTCTTCTAAGATGATACGAACACCCTAGCTAATAGCTTCAAGCACGCGGCCTTCTTCGTGTGCTTTACGTTTAAGCTCACGTACACGGGCACGCTCGCGCTTATTCCTGTCCGTACGAATGCGTAGCACCGTATACGTCACGAAGAGGGCAGTGTAAATGGCAAGAGAAACATACGTATCAATCAGCCACGGCAGGTTCTCGGGTTCATGCAACCGGTCAGAGAACACAAGGAATCGTCGAATAAACACAAAAATCACGTTTGCATACAGCAAGAAGTAGAAGAAATACGATGCTTTATGGAGCTTCTGCCAGTTCGCAGCCTTCATAGAGAAACGAATCTTTTTGAAGGACGTAATAAACAGCGGCAGTCCAACAATGAGCAGTAGGAGTGATGTCCAGAAAAGAATGTCATAAGGAACTTCTGCTTCGCCGTGGTCAATGAGCCAGCTCAAACCATAGAGCAGAAGATGGCAGAATGAGGTGATGCACGCAAAGATAGAAAGTTCGCCACGGATAGCATATAGCTCTCTCGTTGCCTTATTCCATGGTTTGATAACACCTTGGAACATCACAATAGTGAAGAATACGAAGCCAACCGAGCCACGCTTCATCTGACTCATAAAAGGCCACCACCACTCATCTACAGGGTAGCTATCGGTTAGTGCCCAGTGAATCCACAGACCCGAAACAATAAAGGTGATGACGGTGATTCCCAGATAATACAAAACTGCGTGAGAACGAATAGAACGACGCAATATAAAGACCAAGGGAACGATGACGGCGAAACCTATAATCACCAAGTTCTCATGGACTAAAAAGTCTAAAACAGAAAGCATGAAAGGCTCTTCTCAACTCATTTTACAGAACTTAGGCAAGCCTAACATAAGTTATAAAATTTTCAGTGTTTTACTAAATACTACACAGAGAAGCAGAAGGTATATGACGTATACTCACCCACAGTGCATCAGCAATACCCCAACGACTAAAAGCTATCGCATTGTTTTCATCTGAACAATATTCTCAGCTAACGTTTCAGCATCGTCATGATCATGAGTTACCAACACCGAAGTTACTTTCGCAGCCTGCAAAAGCGATTTAATCTCTTCTCTCACGTTCTGCCTCAAATGAGTATCTAGATGAGAAAACGGCTCATCCAACAAAAGCACCTCAGGTTTCGGCGCTAATGCTCTAGCTACAGCAACACGTTGCTGCTGCCCGCCAGATAACTGATAAGGATAACGATTCTGGTAGCCGCCCATACCAACTAACTGCAGCACCTCATCAACACGCTCTTTACGTACTGAACGAGGGACACCTATCAAACCATAAGCAATATTTTTCTCAACCGTCATATGAGGGAACAACGCATAATCCTGAAAAATCATGCCAATATTACGATGCTCAGCCTCCACAAAACACCTCGTATCAGAGAGCACCCTATCCCCCATTCTGATAACCCCAGAATCTGGTTTTTCAAGTCCTGCAATCAGACGCAACACCGTTGTTTTCGCACAGCCACTAGGACCCAAAAGAGCAGTACACTCCCCAGAAGGAATCTCTACACTAAAACCATCTAGCTGACGGATGCGTGAACCAAGGTACGAAAAAACAATATTAGTGAGTTTGATGGTTGTCATCGTAAAGTCTTATCTTTCTTGTCCGTAGATGAGCCACGTGCCACCAGTAAAAGAACAGGTATAAACGCCAAACCAATAATGAGAAGACTTGCCAACGCTGATTCTGGAATCTGCTCATCATTAGCATATTGAAACACCGTCGTTGAGAGCGTCGAAAAATTATACGGTCGAAGAATTAACACAATAGGAAGCTCTTTAACCATGTCAATAAACGCTAAAAGAAAAGCACCATATAACGCAGTTTTCATCATTGGAAGGTCAACACGAACCAATGTTTTGGTTGGCCCGTGCCCCAAACATCGAGACGCTTCAGTAAAACGTGTGCCAATACGTTCAAAACCAGATTCTATCGGTTGCATCGACACCGCAAGATAGCGAATCAGATAAGCTAACACAATCATTGCTGGGTTTAACGTCAGAGGAAGTCCCCACGCATTTGCGACCCAAAAAATGAGAGACAGAATAGATAAGGCGATAACCGTTGAAGGAATAGAATACCCAACGACAGTGATGCGAGCCATCAACTTTGAAAACCGTGTAGGCCATATACGTTGATGTTCAGCCACAATCACCGCGCATAAGGTGGTCAGCAGTGCACCCACAAAAGCAACACTCAAGGTGGCGCTAAAAGCTTCGACAATTCCGCTCCGACGAATATTATCCCACGATAAAACAGCCCAATACACCATCTGCCCAACAGGAATCACTAAGGCAACAATGAAAGTTCCCCAACACAGTGCAGGAACAACAATCTTGCGCCACCCGTCAAGAGCAACAGCCTGAATAGGTGTGACCTGAGCAGAAGCATACGCATAAGAACGCCGCCCACGAAGAGCCTTCTCCCCCATGCTCACAGAGGTCACCACAATCAGAAGAATAGCAGCAAGTTTAAGACCCGAAGCAACATCATTAAAACCAAGCCAAGCCTTAAAAATTGCGGTCGTAAAAACATTCAACCCAAAATGAGACACCACACCATAATCGCTCAACACTTCAAACGCCATCAGCGTCGCACCGGCAACAACAGCGTTACGAGTCAACGGCAAAATGACCCGAAAATACGTGCGAGTTCTTGAAGCACCCAACATACGAGACGCTTCGAGTAGCTGACCGGCTTGACGGTCAAGAAAACTTCTGACCACCAAATAAATGTATGGGTACAGAAAAAGTGTAAAAACAAAAATTGCGCCATAGATATTTTGGATATCCAAAAAGCCCGGTGGAGGGGTCCACCCTAAATGTTCTCGGAAGAAGATCTGTATCGGACCGGTGTACCCCGTCAGCGATACATAAGTGTACCCCCCAATATAAGGCGGGATAGCTAACGGCATCACCAACGCTACCGATAAGAACTTACGCCCAGGGAATTGGTAGGCTGTCACAAACCACGCCAAAGCACTAGCTAAAATAATCCCACATAAAACACTGCTGATAGTTAAAAGAGCAGTTTCGATAAGGTAATCAGCAAGTAGATACTGTTGAATATGCCGCCAAGTATCGTTAACAGGCGAGAAAAGCCCCATGAGCACACCAAGAATCGGCAGCGCCATCACACATACGATGAGGCTACTTCCGGCGAGCCATCCAATACGGGCTTTCACAGTTAGCTGTCCTTTCAACAAGGTTCAAGACAATAACAGATGTGCCGGGCACCGTTTAAGGTACCCGGCACATCACAGTGAATGGTGTTTACTTCCAGCCAACCTGATCAAAGATGCGGGTTGCTTCAGGCTTATCCTTACCAAAGGTTGAGAAGTCTAAGTCTTGAGTGGTGAACTCGCCCCAAGATTTCTGTGGCTCAGGAAGACCAGTCTTAGGATTCAGAGGGAACTCACCGTTCTCTTGTGCAATAAACTCTTGAGTCTTTTCAGAAGATAGGAATTCAAGGAACTTAATAGCATTGTCCTTATTCTTAGCTCCCTTAAGTACGGAAGCATAAGAAAGGTTGAGGTGAGTCTTCTCAGGGAAGATCATGCCTACTTTTTCGGTCACTTTAACAACCTCGGGGTCAGATGAACGGTTCATCAGAGCCCAATAGTAAGAGTTCATGATAGCAAGATCGCCTTCACCTGCTGCAACTGCTTTAGCTTGGTCACGGTCGTTACCTTTAGGTTCGCGTGCGAAGTTATCGACAACGCCTTGCGCCCATTCAGTAGCCTTTTCCTGACCATCAAGAGCAACGAAGCTTGCTAGAAGAGCTTGGTTATATGAAGAGGATGAGGAGCGTGCCAGAACTTTACCCTTCCACTCTGGTTTAGTGATGTCCTCATAGGTTTTGATGGTTGAAGGGTCAACGGTGTCTTTGTTATAGGCAATGACACGTGCACGGGAGACAATACCCATCCAGTTTTCCCCACGATATTTTTCGGGGATGTTGTTTGCAATGGTCTCAGAGGTGGAGTCTGCGATGACTCCTGCGTCATTGAGCTGTGAGATAGATTCTGCACCAACGGTCAAGAAAACATCAGCTTCAGGGTTGTTAGCTTCTCGAGTGACTCGTTCGATGAGTTCACCAGATTTGCCTTCAACGACGTTGAGTTTAATTCCGGTCTCTTCCTCAAACATTTTGTAGACTTCTTTGTCTGCATCATAGTGACGTGAGGAATAGAGGTTGAGAACTTTGGTATTGCTCTTATCTTCACTGGGAGCAGCCGTAGTGGTGTCAGCGGCCCCAGAGCAACCGACTACTCCGGTTGCGAAAAGGGCAGTGGCAAAGGTTGTAGCCAGAAAGCGACGCATAGAAACTCCTTAGTTTTGTTAGGCGTCAAAGCAAGATGGCTTCATATTATCAACTGTTTTTCAGGTTTGCCTAACCTCAACCCACAAGGCGTGTTGCACATTACTATACCAATAAAACACCTTCTGACATGCTCATTCTTTGACACACACCTCTTGCAACTAAACATATTTAGTTGTGATAAAAAGTAAATAAATTTTCTTCATCAACTAAAAATCACTCAGAACAAACCCCTCAACACGCCACTATTCTCTAGAACAACACCATCTCATCTGAGCACTTTTGATCGGCAGCTACGCTAGAGTTCTTGGATGGTACATCCTGATTGAGCACCACCGCATAAAGAATAAAGGAATTATTCATATGGATAAGCAGCAACTCGCTTCACAAATTTGGAAAGCCGCTAATAAGATGAGCGGGTCCTTAGACGCTAACGATTACAAGGACTTGATTCTTAGTCTGACGTTTTACAAGTTCCTCTCTGGTCGTGAGGTTGAGCTTTTTGTGAATAACGGGCTTAGCCGTGAATCGCTTGAGGTGCAGCTATCTGGGGATAAGGGGAGGCGCATTACTCAGAGTCTCAAGAAGAACTAGGGTATTTCATCGCCTATCTCGAATTATCTTCCATCTGAGAAGAAAACCTTAATGATTTGAAGCCTTCTTGGGTCGTCGACACCGAACAGGCTTTTGATAGCCAAGTTCACCCAGCTTACAGGTCTATTTTCCATGAGATTTTCTCGCCTTTAGCAGCCACTGTACCAAAGTTGGGCACGGATGCAAATACTCAGGATAAAAAGCTGCGTGAGCTTATCCGTATCGTGAGAGATTCCTACAGATGGTCACCAAAACTATGATGTGCTTGGTTATGTCCACGAATATTTGATTTCTCATTTCGCGGCGAACGCTGGCAAGTCAGCTGGCGAGTTTTATAGCCCTCACCAGGCGGCATCGGTGATGGCTGAAATCGTAGGTTATCATTTGGCTGGACATGATGGTATTCAGGTGTATGATCCCGCCAGAGAATATGCCTCCCTCTTGTGACACATTGGTGAGGCGGTTACTCACCGTAATGGTGATTCTGACTCAGTCCAGTATTACGCAAGAATTACAGAAAACGGCTTATGCGCTCCCCCTCCCCCGTATGGACTTGATTATGCGGGGTATTCGTCTAGCTAACATCATCACTCGTGAAGGTGATTCTCTTGATGCAGATTGGCCAATGATTGACCCTAGCATAGGGGAATATCACCCATTATTCGTGGACGTGGTGCTATCAAAAACGTTGGATAAGACCTTGATACAAAATCAATAGTATGCGCGAGTACGCACTTGCGAGTTGAAATAGCGCGGTAACACGCGAAACACTCAGTCAGCGATGGTGCGGCACTCGCGGTCATATGAGTCGCCCTTCCACGACTTGCTTTGGCGGTGTGTATTGGGCGGTAATCGGACGAGTTTGTGCACCCATCTTTCTGTGTCAAGTGAAGAGCTTCAAAAGGTATGGGAAAGCGTCGAATTGTTACATCAACTATTGCTCGGAGGATTCAGGATTCCAGGTGCTAATTGGAATGAATGGATTTTCTCGTAGCCTTCGCATCAGAGTTTTGTCGTTGACGATTATGGCGACCGATGCTCTTGCTCTTGTAACTCCAACGTAGAAGAGGCAAGCGCTCTTGTCTGCCAAAGGCGTGCCGTCTGCAATCAGTTTGAGCATGGGCTTGGTCGGAACGATGATTACCCGTTCGTAGGTGAGCCCCTTAACTGTTCCTATGTTCTTGAATTCCAGATCAGTGAGGTGTTTGCCAGATGCTTTACTACTGCGCAGAGGCATCGGATGATAATTTTCGAGATAGGCTGCAAGGTGTTGTTCGTGCACGAGAAAGACACCATCATGTCCAGTTACCGCCAAGTTTTGGGAGTTCGTTCGTGCGAACCCTAGTTCAGTGGGAAAAATACGGTCTGAGAAGTCAGCAATTCTCTGGTTTGATCGCCATGTGTTACATAGCTCTTTGAATTCAAGGAGACCCGCCGATTCGTACTTCCGGTACCAGTTGATGAGTCCAAGACGATCCGCGTTTCGGTTTTTCGATGATGTTTGATCGCTATCAAGCAGGGACTGCCTGACATCACCGACCAAGATTAGGTGCGGTGTCGCTTGTTTCAGGAATCGCTTGATGACGTCGAGGCTTTTTCGGCTGATGTCTTGCACTTCGTCAATGATTATTTCGTCGTAGATGCGGCCTAGCCGTTTTTCGACTGCACCTTGCATAGCTTCGGCGACATTGACTGCAAGCTCGGGTAATGTTTCTTTGTATATCGACCCACTCGAGGAGAAATAGCGCCGAATCCCTCCTAATTTGAAGTGGTCTTTGGGGTGCATATCACGGTCGAAAATAAATCCCGTAGGGCGTACGCCCGGGAATAGGATGGGGAGATATGGTCGGACGTAGTGTCTGATCATGAATGCGTACCAACCCATGACGTCTGGCATTTGAGACTGGCTACACGCGACGGAAAGTCGCGAAACGAGTTCTTCTTGCCCCGAGTCGGTGAGTGTGATGACCAGTCGTCTCTTTTGATTCGCCATATTAGCGCATCTTCGGACGATGAGCTCTGTTTTCCCTGCTCCAGCACAAGCGTGAACGAAGTTATGAATCATGATAATTCTCTTGTCCTGATCACGATGCTTTGAAGCGAGTTGATTGCATCTACGATGTATTTTGGAGGATTCAGCTTTTCCGGCGAAGTCGCAATTTTGAGCGCTGTAGCTGTCTTGTTCGTTGACATCCAATCCAATAGGTCTGTGTTGTTGTCCAGTCCAAGGACCGTTCGAAGAGTATCTTTACTATTCGCCGACATAATCTGATGCTCGAGCGTCTTCCCCAAATTGGGTTGGCCAACAAAGAGCTCGCGTTCGTTGGGCTTCGTGAAGTCCTTAATCTTATCCTGCCAGTGTTCCGGGGTCTTGCCATCGTTGTCGCGTAGCGCTACGAGTGTCCGATTCAGTACTGAAGCTAGTTCAAATCCTCGACGGAACGAGACCCCACCGATTGATATGACGTCCACTCCGTAGTCGAGAGGTTCAGCTCCGTATTTATCAAGAAAGAATCTGTTGAAAACGATCTCGTCGGAAGGTCCTTCAACCAGTACGGCCTTTTTCGCTAGGACGAGTCGTAACGTATCGAATCCAGAAAGTTTCTTGAAGTACTCTGATGTGCCGTCACTCAGTTCTTGGAATGCGTGCGCAGTGCCCTCGTGTAGGAGAACGAGCTGGTCTAGGCCAAGGCGGTTGAGGACGTATGAGCTGTGTGTGGTAACGAGTACCTGCCGTCCCTTACGTGCTGCTGAAATGTAAGAAAGCAGTTCACGCAAGCTTGTATGGCTGAGGTGGTTCTCCGGTTCTTCTACCAGTAGATAAGCGGAAGACTCAGACGACTTTCCCATCGCAAGAACCGTTTTGGCTATAGCCTGCGTTCCTTTTCCAGACTGAGAAAATGGAACCTTGTCTATCGCAGGTACCAGGGTGTTTGCCCATGATGATGAGCGCGACTGGTCAACTTGAATACCAAGCTTTAAGTGGCGCAATGCGGAAAAGTTCGTGCCCAATGCTCCGTCAAGCACTGTTAACAAACCATCGCCCAGAGAAGCCCTCATCTTACGGTGTTCAACTGAGACGTGGTTGCGCACTTTAGGATCAAGACGTTCTTCGACAATCTGACGCGTGTAATAGTCCATGCCCCGATTTGAGCGAATCGTGCGCGGGTCGATAACAGCAACCCCTAGTTCCTTGGGACGTCGATAGACAACTTGGTCGGCAAAATCTCGCCAATCGAGACGGTAGTACTCAACTGGGAGGATATGGGGACAATTCTCTTCTCGAAAATACTGCTCGATCTCTTCCGAATAATCGGGGTCAGGATATGCGTGAATGGAGAGACCGACGCTATCTTCCTTTAGCAGGTTGTGAATGCCTCGCATCTTCTGGAATTCCCCATCTGGAACCTCAAGATGTATATCGATACGGAACTCTGGAATCGCAGGAAGCGAATCTCCAGCCTTCGTATTCGAGAGTGCGTTGAAGAAAGCATCGACAAGTTCCATGTTGAACCAGTAGGGGTTGAGCGCCTCACTTGCGGCCACACCTTCGAACTTGCCAGTGAGTGCCATCGTGATAGCTTCAAGAAGAGTGGACTTGCCCGCTTCATTTGCACCCACAATGATGTTCATTTCCTGGTGGGGGTTGAGAGTTAGCTCTTTGAACTTTCGGTAGCCTCGAATATGAACTTTCGTAATCACGACGCCACCACATGTTTGATAAGCGCGACGATGTCGTCGTGCTTGAGCTGTGATGCGAATTGGACATTGATGTTCTCGTCGCTGATGGATTCGAAGAACTTCTTGGCTGCCTTGAACCGGAGTTTCTCTGACTCGCGTAGGTCGGATTGGGCGTTGACGTCCTTGGTTTCGATGACAAAGTTTAGCGACAGATTGCCGTCTGTACCTTTGAGTACGTACATGAAGTCTGGGCTTGTGGTGCCACCGAAATAGACAGGCACGCGAATGGACCGCCTGGGAATCTTGCCGTAGACGATGACTTCGTCGAGCGCGTCGGAGTCTTGGATGTTGTCTTTTTCTTTCGGTGAATCGTAGACGAACGTGTCGTAGAGGAACTTATCTGGCACGTTCGCACTGGCGTCACGGTAGATACCGATGTTGCCTTGAACTATGTCTCGCAGCGGTTGTCCATCCGGCTCGGTCAGTGCTGTGGCTCCCAGTGGCGCGTCGATGCGTGTGTAGGAGAATCGGTTGATGAACTCGTGTTGCATCCATTCGTGGAACTGGGTGACGAACCTAGCCAGCGTGGCCTTGTTGAAGAATCCTTCCGGTAGCGGATGCTTCGCGTGGTAGCGCACAAGTCCAGCATTGATTGCTTGGAGTGGCAGATAGGTTTGCAGATAGACACCTTTAAGCCAGTCGCCGTAGGTGAGTGTGTCATCGATGGAGAACACAGCCTTGGTTGATATTTTTGCAATCAGTTCACCATCGTCGTTACGCTCGATTGTCTCTTGCGTGAACCGACCGGTTTGTGCCGTGTAGATACCCGAGTCTAAAATGCCGTCGATACAGGCTGCGATTTCATCCTCGGTGAGGTCTTCGAGCCGCAGGTAGTACTTGGCGTTGACAGCCTCCCAGAGGTCTTTGAGCTCGGCATAGCGTCCGGGGCGGATACCCACCTTGGTTTTGGACTTGTTCGTAACGACCTTATCGGGCTTGAGCTTGCCCACATTAAACTGCGGGTACGCTTCCAATAATTTAGATTCTTTACCTTCAATGATGTTCTTGTCGGTATCGACAAACCCTGCCTGTAGCAAGAGAATAAACAGGTCTGTTTCGGCAATTTTGAGTTCTGCAGCGACCTTGGGCAAGAGGTCCTTCACAGACGGGGTTGCCGTGGAAACGTCGGAGTTGATCTCACCGATCAGCGAGTTAGCAAACGACTCCTCGGTGTAATCGATTAAATACGTGAGGTAGAACTGCTCGTGTGCGAGGCGAGTGCCGTCCACGTCCACTGGCAGGCGCAGGCCGCGTCCGACTTCTTGCAACTTCGATATATCTGAGCCTGAGGAACGTAGTTTCACAATCTGGAAGACATTCGGGTTATCCCAGCCTTCGCGTAGCGTCCACTTCGAGAAAATGAACCGCATCGTATTGGGCGTGCCGTCCGGATGTGTGAATGACAGTAATGACTGCTTGTCGCGCAGAATCTGATTGACCTCGGTTTGAATCGCCTCATCGTTTGAAGAATTATCTGCCGAGAAATAACCGCCGTTCGTCGCCGTCACGTTCGTTACTGACGCACGCAGGTAGGCGACATACTCTTTACCGACCGTGGATGTGTCGTTCTTATGCTTGTCGATTTGCTCGGACAGCTTGGTGGTGAGCAGTTCGTGGAAGCGTTCACGTAGATGCCCTGGCCCGTCTTCACCACGGTAGGACTCAATCGAGTCGATGAAAAACAAGGTAAGAGTTTTGACTTTGGTAGAGCGGCGGAAATTCTCCCACTCGGCTTCGAAGTGATTATCGAGTGCTTGCTTCATCATCAAGCTCTGATAAGTCTCTGAATACACGCGGCTAACCAAAATATCACCTGCGGCAAGAATCTGCCCGTTCGATAACATGACACCGGATTTGATCAGCGCGTTCTCAGTCTTTCCCACACCTTCAACGGTGACCCCAGCGAAATCTCCATCGATATCACCCAGAGATTCACCAACCCTTAGTGTGATGGACCTGCCCGTGTCGAGGTTGTTGAACGTAGCGCTCTTAGGTTTAGAGCGCGACATTCCAGTGAGCTTCAAACGTACGGACTCACTACCGTCATCTTGCGGGTATTGGATTGCCACGCCCTTAACAAGCTGTTCATTAAACGCCTCAACCGATCCAAGGTTGAACACGAGATTGTTGTAATCGGTTGCTCCAGACTTATCGAGCTTCGGGAACGTTGCACCGAACCGGAAAATTGCTTGAGGCTGAATCTGCTCAAGTAGGACTTGGTAGGCCTTGTTCTCACGCCGGAATCTGTGAGGCTCATCAATAATGACAACCGGGCGGGTCATCGCCAGCGCCTCATAGGGCTGACTCGACATTCCCAGCACCGACTGGTCATAAATCGTCGCCATCGTTGCTTTCGACTGCAACATGCCATCGGTCATCAACAACGCGCTAATGCGGCCTTTAGCTAGCCGAGAGGCTTGCACAAAATTCGATATTGCCGATGGAAACATTTTGCGGCCCTTCGAACACTTCTGCGGATTAAGCACCTCAAGATCCAGCTTGAAACGAGCACCATACGTGTCGTCGAAATACTGGCGAGCATAATCGGCTTTGATAAAAGCGCGGGTACCTTCCTTAATCGGAGTTGATGGCACCAAAATGATGAACTTGTGGAACCCGTACAGCCGATTCAACTCGAACATCAACTGCGTGTACACCAAGGTCTTACCGGTACCGGTTTCCATCTTGATATCTACACCTAGCACGCCATCATCCGTGCGGGTACACCACGCTTTCGGCACAGCCGCCACACCATCAACAGCCCCAGCCTGTAGTTGGGCGATATTATGCGTGATCTGCGGATCACCAACGTCGAAGATTGGATTCGCCTCTGAAGGAGATGCGAAACTTAAATTAACATCCGCGAAAACCCCAGTCGCTGCGTCCAACGCGCGCTGCTGATGGTCAAGAGTTTGAAGCCTAATCTGCATCAGTTAGAACCTCTCAATCACGTCAATGCTTTTGCCCGACTTCAACACAGCCAAATTCTTCTTCAGCTCGTGCATCACCGAGAACTCAACCGAATAACCGAACACCACTACCCGAGACAAACCCAGTTCGCCAGTCTCCAGTAGGCGGACGAGAGTCACCACGTCATCGCTCGTTAGCCCAGTGTCAATGACGTAGCCAGAATCGCCACACACGTCGAGGGAATAGTCGGTCAGTGTCACCTTCTTAGCGGAGGCCGTTAAGCCGTAGCCGTCCTTCACCAGCCATGTTGCCAAGACGGTATCATGGCCAGGTGTCCCCTTCAGATCGAACTTCGACACATAGTCCCCAGCAAATAACGCATCCGAAACCGCTGGGTCGAAACGCTCAAGCTGATCCAAAACCTTACCAGATGGTTCCTCCAAACGATACAGGCGGAACCCATAATCAATATCCGCGCCAGTCTCTTCCTTGATTTTCGCGGCCGCACGATGAATACGTTCACGCGCTATGCCATCAATAGTTGTAAATCCAGCTTCATAGGCTGATCGTGACGCACTCGACTTTGAGTCGGGCGTGACTCTCTCTGGTAGCTGAACCAGAATCCAGTTATTTGTCGAATGATCAAACGCATTGTTACGCATTACAGCCTCAGCAGAAGTTCCAGACCCGGAGAAAAAATCCAAGAAGAGCCCATCAGGCTGCACTAGTGACATTAAGTGTCTAATCAAGTTGACTGGTTTTGGGTAATCAAAGAATTTATCACCCATTACAGACATTGCGTCCGCATTGCCTCTGGCAGAACTGACTCCGTCGAGATGTTGAACCGTTAATCCATTAATCTCAATCAGATTCTGAGGGGGAACGGAACGCTCGATAGGAGTGTCGGTGTTATCTACGAGCAGATACTGTTTGAAATAAACGGACCAGCCGTTTTTCTGCTTCTTACAAATAAGAAAGTCGTGCTCAAATCCCCAGGAGACTTTTTCGCGACTCCACCGCCAGTTCCAGTGTTCTTGCCTTGAACCGCCATTGCCCGGCCAAAGCTGGCTCCCGTCAGGCATTGTAATTGGGTAGTTAAGTGCTTCAGAGTAGTGGCTCCCCGTCATTCGTCGATCCAATTTATTTTCTTTGTAGCCCCCACGTTCTGCATAGTAGTCATCGGTGAGTCTGTATTCGGAGGCATCTGGAGATACGCCACGAAACATGCTTAGAGATTTATTTTTACTGTACACAACAACATACTCAGTAACGGTCTTCAAATCATTTCCGGTATTTGAACCCGGAGTTGAACGCCATACGAGCGTCCCTACCGAATTCATTTCGCCGAAAACTTCATCAGCGATCAAGCTCAAGTTTGGCTGTTCGTTCTCGTCGATGCTGATGAAGATAACACCGTCGTCTGCGAGCAGTTCTTTCGCCAGTTGGAGTCTCGGGTACATGAAGGTGAGCCATGCCGAGTGCGAGGCCTTTCCTTGGAGATCGAGGACTCGTTCCGCTTCATCTTCGCTGAGCCCGATCTTATCGACGAGCTGCGCGGGGGTGAATCCGAAGTCGTCGTTGTAGACGAACCCGTCAGATCCCGTGTTGTAGGGCGGATCGATATAGATGCATTTGACCTGGCCTGCGTATGAGCCGAGAAGATGCTTGAGTGCATCGAGGTTGTCACCGACGATGTAGAGGTTCTCCGAGTCCTTGTTCTCCAGCTGGCTGTTGTGGTCAAGGTCTGGGACGACAACGGTCTCGGTTTCGGTGGAGGTCAGGTACTTGGCATATGATTTGCCGAGGAACTTCAGCTCGTAGCCTTCTTTGGTTATGCTGATATCGCCTTCCTTGAGGCTCTCTTGGAGCCGGTCGAGCATGAAGGCCCCGTCTCTATCGAAGTACTCGGGCAACGCTGCGCGGAGTCGTTCGATCTCAAAGTCGTTCGGAGTGACGGTTTCGTTGTGTTCACGTGCATCTCGGATCATTGTGCGATCTCCTGTTCGTTCGGGACGACCTCGCAAATGTCGGCGATGTCGCGGTTGAGTACGTTACAGATTCGGGTTAGGACGCCGGTAGCGATGTTTCCAGTTTATCCGAGTTTGGCAATGGCTACTGTGCTGAGCCCTACGTATTCTTGGAATTGGGTTTCGGTTATGCCACGGTCGATAAGTAGTTTCCACAGGGGGGTGTAGCTGATAGTAGCATTCTTGGGCATAGGGTTCCTCCATGTCAATGATGTCCTCGTTATGGTTGCTTTCAAGGAAGCCGTAGCGGCCGTGACTTTCTTGTTTAGTAAAGCAGATTGGGTTGCAGCGGGATTGCAGTTCGGTTATATCAGGCATGTATTTTTATGTTGTCAACGATACTCGCCTGTCCGAGGTCTTAACATCTGACTAGAAAGCCAGACAAGGCTAGCCGGTTGATTGTCTCATCAATATACAGAATACTCGACGGTGGTGTAAGTTTGGGTGGTTTGAATGGAATTTCAAACGCTCTAGGGTGATATCGCTGACAAAGATAAAGATTTCATAAATAACGCTACCTAAACCAAGCCCAATCTTGCCTTTATTATTCCCTCGGTCGGTATAACGGAGCTTGTCGACAAAGTTGTTAAGAACCCGTTTTGGAGGCTCGCCAACAGCTTTGAGGAGAATTCTTCCGCATACCACCTATCAGCAACTCATCAGCGAGATTCGGCCTAATCGAACACGAGTCTCTAAAACATATCTGGACCATTCATCGATAGAGCACAAGCTAATAGTTATCCGTTTATTTCCGGCGTCAGGTTCTTGCACAAGCCTCCCCAAAAAATGATGATAGACGCAATAAATTCACCAAAATCGTCGGAACCTTTCAACATCAGGCAATGCAAGCCAACCAGATTATTGAACTCATTCTGCTCGGCATTTTTCACCTCTATAATTGTTTAGTAGGTTGCCCACCACTTTACTCACTCACAGATTCGTTGCACATGGAAGTACAAGAACAAAACGAACAACGATTTTGATTTTACAGTCTCATTTCACTCTCGGAATGTTCAACTGCACAAATACACAGTCGCGTTGTGACAAACATAGATAAAAGGAAAAAGATATGGGCGAACAAAACACGAAGCAAACATCTCAGCCAAGGCATCGAAACTTCTGCGCGATTGCTCATACCTCTGCACGGACAAAGCCCGTGGCTGGTTCTGCGCTAGCTCAAACCAAACCAGACAAGGGCAAGTACACCGTTCAGAGGTTTTCGCAACGCGGTCGATAGCATTGAAAGGCCCATCAATTTTCTCTTTCGGCACCACAGCCGTAATCAACAGGCGCACCAGAACCTTCACCTACTTTTCCGCATACGCAGACCCACGTTCGGAAGTCCACCGTTGAGAGCCTGGAGGACACCACCTCAAACTGAGTTACTCTAGGGCTGGGTTGACGCTCATCATTGCATCTGTTCGAGACCGCAAAATACCAAGATCTATATATGGGAGACATACAACGCCCACTGCCAATTAGGAAACCGAAACCGTACCTTCAACGGAATACGTCGTACACGAGAACTAGCCAAGAGAATCAGTTCAATAAGTTTCCCTCATCAAAACACCAAATGTGCAAACGCAAGTAACGATTGATGTTGATAACGATGGGTATCTTCTAGGATTAGAGATAGTCTCCGCATCAGTTGACTTACGTGATGATGTTCTTCATGACACACAGCACCTATAACAAGTGCCTTGTATCCCAGCTCTGTGAAAAGCAGATAGAGCTAGCGAAATTTTGCTAATAATTTTTGTGAGTTGTCCCTGCCAAGGATAAGGCGCTCACATAGCGGTTATAACTTTTTCTCTGGCTGACGCTGTCTAATCGCTCAAGGGTGGTACCAGCACATACTGGTACCACCCTTGAACAGTAACAAAAATGCCACCACGACATACAACAACATTTTTGCAGGCTTAGACGTTAAACCTAAACTCCACAACGTCACCATCGTGCATCACGTATTCTTTGCCTTCCATACGTACCTGTCCACGAGATTTGGCTTCTTGCATTGAGCCGGCTGCATCGAGGTCAGCAAAAGATACAACTTCAGCTTTGATGAATCCGCGTTCAAAGTCAGTGTGAATGACGCCGGCAGCCTGTGGTGCGGTGTCGCCTTGGTTAATGGTCCACGCACGGGCTTCTTTCGGGCCAGCAGTAAGGTATGTTTGTAACCCAAGGGTGGAGAAACCGACACGAGCGAGTTTGTCGAGACCAGATTCGTCTTGTCCGCTCATCTCGAGCATTTCGCGGGCTTCTTCTTCGTCAAGCTCTACCATGTCAGCTTCGAGTTTTGCGTCCAAGAATACTGCTTCAGCTGGTGCAACAAGGTCACGCAGTTCTTGCTGTTTCTCAGCTGATTGCAAGATACCATCATCAGAGTTAAAGACGTAGATGAAGGGTTTAGTGGTCAGAAGGTTGAGTTCTTTGAGGTAGGACAGTTCAATACCTGCGGTTTTTGCTTGAGAGATGACGGTCTCCCCCGCTTCAAGAACTTTTTGAGCTTTACGGTATTCTTCGAGCTGGGCGGGGTCGCCTTTTTTAATTTTGACGGCTTTTTCCAAACGTGGAATCGCGTTTTCGAGGGTCTGCAAATCAGCAAGAATCAGCTCAGTGTTAATCGTTTCCATATCGGAGGCTGGGTCAACTTTACCGTCTACGTGAATGACGTCGGGGTCGTCGAAGGCGCGCACAACTTGTGCAATAGCCTGTGCGTCACGAATATTGGCAAGGAACTGGTTACCGAGACCTTCGCCTTCAGATGCACCACGCACAATACCGGCAATGTCCACAAAGGATACGGTTGCGGGCAGGATACGTTCTGAACCAAAAATTTCGGCTAGACGGTTCAGGCGGGGGTCGGGAAGGTTAACAACACCGATGTTTGGTTCGATAGTTGCAAAGGGGTAGTTCGCTGCAAGAACAGTGTTCTTGGTGAGCGCGTTGAAAAGAGTTGATTTGCCGACGTTGGGCAAACCTACGATGCCAATAGTTAAAGCCACACTAATACCTTTATCTTGTGAAAATTGTTGGAGTCTTGCTCATAAGTCTACTCGCTCTTTAGCGTTCCTTGTTAGTGGCTGGCAGCACCTGAGAGGTTAAGAATCAGCACACCAGCAATAATGAGCCCAACACCAATAACTTTAACGACGCTCAGAGGCTCACCGAGGAACACTGCACCGATACCAACGATGGCAGCTGTGCCTAGCCCGCTCCACATTGCGTAGGCAACACCTACAGGGATATCTTTGACCGCGTGTGATAGCCCAAAGAATGATAGTCCGTATAAGCTCAAGCACCCTAATGTGGGCAGTAGGCGAGTAAATCCTTCGGTAGTTTTGAGCAGTGAGGTTGCGATGAGTTCGGCACCAATGGCAAGAAAGAGAAAGAGGTAGGGCATGGAATTGTCCTTCAATAAGGGTTATGAGTAAGACGTTGAGCGTAAAATCTTTTCCAGTGTAGCAATAGCCTGCCATGAGAGCCGAAAGTTCGAGGTAGGGTCTCTCACCCTGACATTTGTCATGGAATACTTCGGTGGTATGACACTGGTTGAGTGCCGCCCTAAAACGAGATGATAATTGCATGAAAACACAAAAAATTACTCAAAAAATTTTAACGCCTCTTCCTAGCCTTATTTTTCTAGGTTTTCCGATAGCCGTCCTTTTTCATATAGCGTCTACCCCTTTTGAACATATTATTGGATGGGGTTTGCTCCTGATTTTTGCCGGAATCTATCTTGGCAATTTTGTGGTTATCGGTAAACATCCAAAGCGTTCATCGACCACCATCGTTCCCCTCATTTATGGTTCGCTTTTACTTTTTCTGCCTATTAGCGCCTTGGCGTGGATATTTGGTGTTGAGATGTTCACGAGCTTCCCTTATTTTGTTGCATTGTGGATGTTTTTGGCTCCGTTAACGGTTGCAATGGGTGTCTCGTTAGTCCTTAGCGTATTTTTTGTTGGACTCATCATCATGGTTTCCCCTGATTCTTGGCCTGTAGCAATTGGCCCGATGATTGGTGTTTTTGCTATCTATTGTGCTGGGATTGCCGATGTCGTAGGGACAAAGCATCAAGAACGAAAAACTCAACTGACCGTTGAGAAAGAGCAATCTCGTATCGCCCGAGACTTACACGATTCGTTAGGGCAGACTCTCACCACGATTAATCTCAAAACACAACTCATATCAGCCTTCCTCAATAACGACACCCAAAAGGCCCGTGAAGAACTCGAAAATATTAAAGAGCTCACCAGCACCGCTCTAGCGCAATTACGGTCAACGGTTACTCGTCTTAAAACCCCTGGGCTATCTGGAGAGTTAGAAGATCTCAAAGTTTTGTTCTCTCATTGTGATATTCAGCTTCAGTTACCCGAAAAATCTACGGCAGACCAGCGTTATGACATACTCTTCGGGTGGGTGCTCAGAGAAGCCTCAACCAATATTTTGCGTCATGCCAAGGCTTCTACAGTGACAGTTCGTGTCACGGAGAAGACCCTAGAAATTATTGATGACGGGGTCGGTATTGCGAAGGCTACCGATGGTCATGGAATACTGGGTATCAAAGAGCGTGTAGCAGAATCCGGTGGCGTAGTATCTATTACCAATGCCACCGATTATCCGCTGCGCCCTGGTACACGCGTATTTGTTGATATGTCTGGTGCATCAAACTAGATGCACTGCCCAGTATCTGTTCTAAGGAGAGCGTGATGATACGAATTGTTATTGCTGACGATCAACAGCTCATCCGTGAAGCGCTGCGCACACTTCTAGAATTACATGATGATTTGACGGTTGTCGGGTTAGCATCTGATGGTTTTGAAGCGCTGACTCTAGTAGAAGAGGAGCAACCTGATGTTCTTCTACTTGACCTTGAGATGCCGCGTAGCAGCGGGTTTGATGTACTCGAAAAACTTGCACAGGGCCATAGTTCTACAAAGTCCCTCATCATTACGACGTTCTCTCGCCCCGGATATTTACAAAGGGCGTTAGAGAATGATGCGCGCGGGTTCATCGTCAAAGACACTCCAGCTGAAAAATTGGCACAGCACATTCGTGCCGTGCACGCTGGAGAAAAGATTATCGACCCTCATCTTGCTGCGCAGTCTTGTATCGTCGGCAATAACCCGTTGACATCACGCGAACAAGAGGTACTCAGCGTCGCTCATCGCGGTGATTCTATTCAGGCTATTGCCGCAATAGTTCACCTCAGCGAAGGTACCACCCGCAATCATCTGTCTTCTGCTATTGCAAAACTTGGGGCAGCTAACCGACACCAAGCCTCTCAGATGGCACAAGAACGCGGGTGGATTACCACACACTACACATAAACACAGCGTACGGGAACGTCCATCACCAATAGCTAACGTCGATAGAAAAACACTAGACTAGTAGTTATGACTGATGCGACGTTCCCTCTTGCTCTTACCCTTGTTTTTATCCTTGGACTTTTCTTAGGCTGGTATCTTGGATACCTCAAATCAGGGTCTATCTCATCGTTGCGAGAGCATAATGCCCGTCTTAACGCCCAGCTCACAGCCTCAGAAAAAACGCAACAATACCTCACTCAACAAGTTCAGGCGCTACAAGAACGTTCACGAGAAGACGCTGATGTCCTTCAAGCTCTAGCACCGGTCAAAGTGCAACTTGCCACGATGGAACGTTCTGTTCGAGCGATGGAGTCACAACGTTCAGAACAATACGGTGCAGTGTCTGAAGCGCTCAAAGCCTCAGCCCAAGTACAAGAGAATCTACGCACCGTCACACAGGGGCTATCTAGTGCGTTACGTTCATCTAGCGCACGCGGCGTTTGGGGTGAGACGCAGCTCCGTCGAGTTGTTGAAGCCGCTGGTATGACTAGACATGTTTCTTTTCAAGAGCAAGTGAGCGCAACGATTACGCCTTCTCATGAACAAGAACGCGTCATCCGGCCTGATATGTTAATTCATCTTCCCGGGGAAAAGATTATTATCTTAGATGCGAAGACCCCGCTTAATGCTTATCTTAAAGCTCAAGAAGCCGGTGACGATGAGAACCTTGCACAGCAGGCTCTTGCTCAACACGTCAAAGAAGTTCGTGCCCATATCGACACTCTTGCTCGTAAGAAGTATTGGACAGGCTTTTCGTCTTCTCCGGAGCTTGTGCTCTGTTTCATCCCGTTAGAGTCTGCGCTATCTGCCGCGTTACAAGCAGATAGTTCACTATTAGATGACGCTTACGCAAAAAATATTGCTCTGGTCTCCCCCGTATCGTTGTTATCTTGTCTAAAAGCTATTTCTTTCTCGTGGCGTCAAGAAACTCTGACCGACAATGCCAAAGAACTTCTATCGCTCTCTCAAGAACTTTATGAACGTCTTGGCACCGCGAGCGCACATCTACAGGGTATGGGCAGGTCGTTGAATAAGGCTGTTGAATCGTATAATTCTTTGGTTGGTTCTTTAGAGACCCGCGTTTTTGTGACGGCCCGTAAAATTGCTGATTTAGATTCGTCGTCTATTTCATCTTCTCTGCGCAATGACCCTTTAGATTCTTTTGCCAAGCCTCTTGGCGCACCAGAATTTGTAGGGCATGACTCCTCGTGGGAAGCTTCTTCTGCTGAGGATGAAGATGATTCGCCGGCTGTGATGATTGAACGCCCTACCCCACGCAATATGACGCCGAATGCTTCTTCTCGTGTTTTCCCGCAACGCACAAACCCCTCAGATGAGCCTTTTGACTATGATTCGTGGAATAGCTAAAAGCGTCTGAGGGGTTTGAAAATCCCGCTAATGGGGTTGGTAGGTTTAGCGGGTGGGTTTAGCTCCACGTCCGCCAAGTTGTCGCCCAGCGTTCTCGTCATTTTTTAGTGCGGCACGAAGTTCTTTGGGCAAGGAGAAAAGAATGTCTTCTTTAGCTGTCTCGATTTCTTCGACTTTGTGATAACCGTAGTCTTGTAAGAGGGCGAGGACTTCTCGCACGAGGACTTCTGGGACGGATGCGCCGGAAGTTAGTCCAATGGTTGCCACGCCTTCAAACCAGCTTTCGTCTACTTGATGGGCGAAATCAACGCGTTCAGCTTTTTTTGCACCGTATTCTAGTGCTACTTCTTTGAGTCGAACGGAGTTTGACGAGTTTGCACTACCAACCACAATAACGAGGTCGGCTTGGGGTGCAATTTCTTTAATGGCGCCTTGACGGTTTGAGGTTGCGTAGCAAATGTCGTCGGATGGTGGGTCTTGTAAGGAGGGGAAGCGCTCACGTAAACGTGCTACGGTCTCTAACGTTTCGTCAACCGATAGTGTTGTTTGTGATAGCCACACAACTTTATTGGGGTCTCGGACAGTGACTTTATCGACTTCGTCGGGTGAGTTCACAATCTGGATGTGTTCAGGTGCTTCGCCGGCGGTGCCTTCGACTTCTTCGTGTCCGGTATGTCCGATGAGCAGAATATCGTAGTCTTGTTTTGCAAAGCGTATTGCTTCACGGTGTACTTTGTTGACGAGGGGGCAGGTGGCGTCGATGGTGTTTAGTTCACGTTCTGCGGCGGCGTTGACGACTGCTGGGGACACACCGTGGGCAGAGAATACGGTGACGGCTCCTTCGGGTACTTCGTCCACGTCGTCTACGAAGATTGCGCCTTGTTCTTCGAGTGTTTCCACTACGTGACGGTTATGTACGATTTGTTTACGAACATAGACGGGGGCACCGTAATGGTCGAGAGCTTTTTCGACCGCGATGACGGCACGATCGACGCCTGCGCAATACCCGCGGGGTGCAGCAAGAAGAACTTTCTTCTCCCCTTTGATAGGTGCTGCAGCCTCTATCTCTTCACGAGTTCGGCGGGTACGGGGCATTTGAGGCAACCCGAGAGAAACTGTTGAATCAACCTGTGTTGTGGACATAGATACTATGTTACGTGTTTCCACTATATTCTGACACCTGCTGTGCGCTCTCTCGCACCTAGCGAAACTATGGAAAATGCCACACCCAGCAAAATTAGTACTATTCCGATGACCATCAGAGGAATAGTTAACGAGTTCACATAGTTCGTAGCAGAGTCAGTTATGATGCTGCTGAACCTTTGCACAAAAATTTTACCTACTTCGGAAGAAACTGCTTCATCTGCCTGCGCTAGAGGTTTTGTGCCTAAAAATATGCTCGAGCACCAAGATATTGCGCTCAGTGTTAAAAAGATGCACCCCGCGTAGATGCTTCGGTTCCTACCCCAGAGGATAACTCCTACAAGCAACGACAAGGCGCTAAGCCCGCAATATAGTTTCCATTGCTGGGCAAAGTGTTTTATCTGGTGGAGGTATTCTGCGGTTTGTGAGTGGGAGCTATCAAGAACAATTAGGTGCTCGCCGGGGTGAAAAATACTGAGTTTATCGCCTAAGAATTGGACTAGTTGGCTGTTGACCTGCTCATAGACGGGGTCAATATCAAGGGCAATATTCTGATGTTCTTCCCCTACGTTATAACGGTGGGTACGAGTGACAATATCGTTCCACATATGTTGGTAGGATTCTTGCGAAGTCACCGACTGAGCAGCCTTTTGGATATTCTCTTTGACGCGTTCACGCAACCAGTTTTTGATGGAGCCGAAAAAACCTTCTTCTTGACCTTCTCCAAGATAATTTTTGACGGTCTGGTCTTTCATAATGTCCGCAACAACAGCGTCAGATAGCGCTTTTTGAAAGGACGAGTCTTGCCCTAATGGACTCGCTAAAGAACTAAACCCTTGCTCTGAAATAATGTTTTGTTCTGCCCAATATCCAACACCGCCAGCAGCGCCTAGAACGATAGAACATAGTGCACAAAGTACTGCGATAGTACGACGAACCATCAACCACCAGCTGTAGCTATTATCCTCAAGGTAAGGTGTCTGATGATCAGCAGATGCAGACGGTGAACCCGAAATATGCCAATTACCATCGACAGATTTTCCGTAGTCTTGGGCAGTCTCATCCAACACAAGTTTTTGCGTCGGAGCGTCATCCCCTATGAGTTGTATAGTAGCGTCGTCTTCACCGTTAGATGTGTGCTGGTATTGATGATTTCTCATAGGTGCCCCTTCTACATTCTTTCTCATCACTATACTGCGGTGCCGTTGAGCAAGAAAATATTTGGTGGACTAGAAGAAGACTCTCAACTCGTGGGAGACTACCTATATGGATATTTCTTTAACTCCGCAGCTGATTCCGGCTGCTGAGGAACGTACGAAGAACCGCCCACTTCCAGAATACGGCGCTCAAACTGATGAGTATAACCCTTGGCCGGTACATCATTATTCCCAAAAACTTGCCGGTTATATTCATCGGTGCCCAGCAACATGGGTTGAAGGACAAATCATCGAGCTGAATCCCCGCGGTCGAGTCACCTATTTGACGTTACGCGATGTGGAACAGGAAAAATCTATTCCAGTATTGTTGTATTCTTCAGTACTTACAGGGTTATCTTCACCGCTCAAGCACGGACAGCGAGTAGTCGTTCGTTTAGAGCCTAGCTTCTGGGAGAAGACAGGGCGCCTGTCCATGCGCGCTAGTGATATTCGCACAGTGGGCAGAGGAACGCTTCTTGAGCAGTTAGAAAATCTGCGAAAGTCTTTGGCGGACGAGGGTCTTTTCGACCCTGCGCACAAAAAGCCCCTACCTTTTCTGCCTCAACGTGTTGGTCTCATTACGGGACGAGACTCTGACGCTTGCAAAGACGTGATACGTAATGCTCGTTTACGGTGGCCGGCAGTACAATTCGAGATACGAGAAGTCGCGGTACAAGGAGCACAAGCACTACACCAAGTCACACAAGCACTTGAAGAACTTGATGCTTTAGAAGATGTGGATGTGATCGTCATTGCTCGTGGTGGTGGCGCGATGGAAGACCTCTTACCGTTTTCTGAAGAAGCTCTGATTCGAGCCGTCTATCGGGCACAAACACCAGTTGTCTCCGCTATCGGGCATGAAGCGGATAACCCTATTCTTGATGAAGTCGCGGACCTTCGTGCATCTACACCGACGGATGCCGCGAAACGTATTGTTCCTGATATGACTCAAGAACGTCTCTATATTACGCAGCTTCAAGCGTCGTTAATGCGGATGGCGTACCAAAAGATTGAGACAGAAAAATATCATCTGGCGCAGGTGCGTTCACGCCCCGTCTTAGTATCTCCCCAAACCACTCTTCTACGTTATGAGGAGGAACTACAGCACCTACGTAATCGGAGTTTTACAACAACTCACTCGCTGTTATTACGTTCGCGTGAGGTTCTTTCACAATTGCGTTCACGTGTTCAAGCGTTATCTCCACAGCAGACGCTTGAACGTGGATACGCTTTGGTTCAAAACTCTTCGGGGAAACTTGTGACGAACGCACAAGACCTACACGAGGCAGATATCGTCACCCTTCGCTTTGCACAAGGTTCTGTCCAATCACAAATTCTCGGTGACGCTAACTCAAAAAAATAATTAGCCGATAAAACTCCCATATTTTGACTCTCTCGAAGGAGAACATCATGACCCCTAAATCTTCAGAAAACATTACATTTACATCATCTATTTCCAACGTCCCGGTAGAAGACCTTTCGTATGAGCAAGCTCGTTCAGAATTAATGAACGTCGTGACGGCGATGGAATCTGGAACTTCTAGCCTTGAAGAAATCATTGCGCTATGGGAGCGAGGAGAAGAGCTTGCAAACCGTTGTGAAGCATGGTTAGACGGAGCACATCAACGCCTTAACGCTGCACGACAAGAACGCTTAGAACAGAGTTCTTCCGAATCATAAATCAACGCACTTTGGGATATAAACATCAGGTGGTGGGGTACAGAACCTAGCGTTCTGCACCCCACCACCTGATAGTTCTCTTACCTAGTATTTTCTACTGTCGGTAATCTGCTAAGAAGTTTCCGAGTTTCTCCAACGCTGTTGCTAGTGTTTGCGTATCAGGTAAGAACACTAAACGGAAATGATCTGGTTTAGACCAGTTAAAAGCTGTTCCCTGACTAATAAGAATCTTTGACTCTTTAAGCAGGTCAAGAGCAAATTTTTCGTCATTAGAAATATTGAATTTCTCGATATCTAGTTTGGGGAATAGATAGAGAGCGCCTTGAGCAGGTTGACAGCTCACCCCATCCATGTCGTTGAGCAGACGGTATGAGAGGTCACGTTGTTCTTTGAGTCTGCCACCTGGAAGTATCAAATCATTAATAGATTGGTACCCGCCTAATGCTGTTTGTACAGCGTGCTGTGCAGGCACGTTAGCGCATAGACGCATTGAAGCCAGAAGTTTAATACCTTCAAGGTAGCTTTCTGCAGCCCATTTGGGTCCGGTAATCGCAACCCACCCAGAACGATACCCCGCTACGCGATAGGCTTTTGATAAGCCGGAGAATGTCAGGCAGAGAACATCGTCTTTGGTGAGGGACGCCATGTGCACCATTTTTGCGTCATCGTAGATAATTTTCTCGTAAATTTCATCAGCAAAAATAACAAGACCGTACTCGCGGGCAATATCAACAATTTGGGATAGAACATTTTCGGAGTACACGGCACCGGTGGGGTTATTCGGGTTGATGACGACGATACCGCGAGTTTTTTCTGTAATTTTTGAGCGGATATCTTCAATATCTGGTTCCCAACCATTTTGTTCATCGCAAAGGTAATGTCGAGGGGTTCCTCCTGCGAGCGCAGTGGATGCTGTCCATAGTGGGTAGTCCGGCGAAGGAATAAGAATTTCGTCTCCATCATTACAAAGTGCTTGTAGCGTCATGGGGATGAGTTCGGAGACGCCATTGCCGAGGTAGACGTCGTCGGGGTCTAGGTTGAGGATTCCTTCGTTTTGGTAGTACTGGACGATGGCGGTTCGTGCTGAGTAGAGGCCTCGTGAGTCGGAGTATCCTTGGGTGACGGGTAGGTGTTGAATAATGTCACGCATGATGGCGTCGGGTGCTTCGAATCCGAAGGGTGCGGGGTTGCCGATGTTGAGTTTGAGGATTCGGTGTCCTTCAGCTTCCATGGCTGTTGCTTCTTCGAGGAGGGGGCCGCGGATGTCGTATAGGACGTTATTGAGTTTTTGAGATTGTTGATAAGTTTTCATGTTGCTTAGATTACTCTCTTGATGTTTTTAACCAGAATTTTGCAACGTCTTCGTTGCTGATTGCGCCTTGTCCGGAAGTGAGTCGGTTGAATTCTGTGAGATCTGTGGAGCTAAGTCGAGATGACACTGAATCAATTGCTTCTCGTGCGCTTTGAGGTAGTTCTTCTGCTCTAACAATAGGAACTATCTGTTGTGAGATAAAGATACCAGCAGGGTCTTCTAAAACGGTGTAGGCGTTGTCTTCAATTGTTGCTGAGGCGGAGAATATGTCTGCAATATGGACGTTATCTGATGCGAGTTCTTCTGAGAGTTTTTCTTGGCTGTTGATGGGTCGGAAGTTTTTAGGAACGCAGTGGTAGTAGCGTTCTAGCGCCTGCAGACCGTAGGAGCGGTGTTTAAAGCTTTCTGGTGCTCCGAGGGTGAGCTCTTTGCAGTGTTGAGCGATGTCAGCTAGGGATTTGAGTTGGTATTTTGCGGCGGTTGCTTTGGTGATGACGAGGGCGTCACGGTTTTGAGCTGAGGCAGGTTTGAGGGTGCTCAGCCCGAATGGTAACACTTGTTTGATGGCGTTGATGATTTCGTTATCGCTTAGCCCTTTAGCGTTGAGTCCTGTGGGGGTAGGTGTTGGTGTTGGGGTGCTTTGGGATGGTGTCTCGTTGTTTTGTGGTGTGAGTTGGTCAAGGTTCGGGTCGTATTCTTGTGCGGTGGGTACAGATTCTTCTCCGGCAGCTTGATCATTTTCGCCCCAACCGTAGGTGTACATGGCGTTGGGGTTTTCTTCTGATATTTTTTGGCGTTCTTGCTGGATATAGGCGGGGCTAAATTTTCCGTCGTTAGTGAGGTAGAGGAGTAAGTTTCCTGAGTAGTCCGGTGTGATGTCTACGGTGCTGGGGTCGTTATAGGGGATGTCTTCGTTGTTTTCTGGTGTTGGTTCTGGGGTCTGTTCTTGTTCCATCGCTTTGAGGTATCCGGCTCTGTCAGTACCGGTGTCTACAAGTTCAGTTGTGTACCCAGCTTCTTGTAGTGCTTGAGAATATATGGTGGCGATGAGTGCGGTTTCTTCTGAGATTCCAGTAGAGATACGGATTTTTCCGTAGGTTGGTGCGGAGGGGTCTGCCGTAATTTTTGTAGGGGTTGAACACCCGCTTAAGGCGATAGCGCAGGTGGCGAGTGTGGCTAGCCACGGGGCTTTAGCTTTCATGTGCGGTGCTCCTTTCGTCAGAAAGTTGGGTTTTGGTTTGGTGCTGTTGTACCCAATCTGTGATATTACGGTATCCCATCATACGGGCGACGTCTTCGAGGAGGGAGAGTTTGGGAATGTTATCGAGTTCTTCGATGGGTATCCAACGAGCTTGGTCGCTGCTGCCGTTGGTTTCGTGTGTTAGCTCTCCTGAGATAATGTGTGCACGGTAGACCGTTCTCAATGCACAAAAAGGCATTTTCTGGTGTTTTTCGAGGGGAAGGTGGAGTGCATGGACGCCTAGTATTGTATCGGTTTCGATGAGGTATCCGGTTTCTTCAAGGACTTCTCGACGTACGGTGTGTTCGGGTTGTTCTGCTGGTTCCATTCCACCGCCTGGCAGTGTCCACGCGGCACGTTCGGGCGCGTTTTCTGGGAGGAATCTGGTGAGCAGAATTTTTCCTTGTTCAATGATGACAGCGTATGCTGCTGGTCGAGTTTCCATGACGATAGGCATAGTTTCTATCCTATCTGGTTGGTTGTGTGACAAGACATTTTTTCTTGGTTTCTTCCTCAGTTAGGGTAGAGAAGAGATGATTTTGTTGTAGATGACGAGAGGAGTGGTGCAGTGATGTTTATATGGCTGTTTTCTTTAGTGTGGTGGGATTCTATCGGTTCTGTAGAGTTTTGGTTGAGTCATCCTTTACGGATTTTGTTGATTATTCTTTTTGCAGTTGTAGTCCGTAGTGTTTTGGAGTTGTTGATTCGTCAGCTGACTCGTTCTCTTGCCCGAGGTACACGAGTACGGGTTATCCGCACTGAGCATGAGAAGAGTGCAAAGGTCGCTCTTCCCACATTACGTTGGGAAGAGGACGATTCTATTGCTCGTTCACGTCAACGCCAGCGTGCTCAAACAGTTGGTTCGGTACTGCGTTCGGTGTCTTCTATTGTGATTTGTGCTGTTGCGCTCGTGATGATTATTGCTGAACTAGGTTTTAATATTGCGCCAGTGCTTGCCTCTGCCGGTGTGGTCGGTGTGGCATTATCCTTTGGGGCACAGTCTTTGGTGAAGGATTATTTGTCAGGTATTTTTATCGTCGCTGAAGATCAGCTCGGGATTGGTGATTGGGTTGATTTAGGTGAGGCCTCTGGCACCGTGGAGTCTGTAGGTTTACGAGTTACGTCAGTTCGTGATACCAGCGGAGTGCTATGGCATGTTCGTAATGGTGAGATTCTTCGCGTCGGGAATTCTTCTCAGGGATGGGCTCAGACAAATATTGATGTCCCCGTTCCTTATACTGCTGATGTTGAGGAACTCAGTACGTTCCTAGTGTCTCGGGTGCAAACGGCATTATCTTCGGACGAGGTATCGGAGAGTGTTCTTGGCAGTCTTCAATTTTTGGGTGTGGAATCTCTCAGCGGTGAAGCTTTGACCTTGCGTTTTTCGATGAAGACAGCTCCGGGTGAGCAGTGGCGTGTTGGACGTATTTTGCGTCTTGAGTTGAAGAAGGCTCTTGACGAATATGGTGCGCAGATTCCTCTGCCTCAGCATTCAGTGGTACATAGCACCTCCCCTGCACAGGATTCAGCAGTGGGCGAGGTATCTCCTCAAGAGTAGTGTCGTTCTTTGTTTTAGGTTGTCACAAGAATCATGATGGGGTTGAGCAGAAAGTTTTCTGTTCAACCCCATCTTCTAATCAGTGCCGCGAAACAACGAGTGATTTTCATATTCTCACGACGTATCAGGTTGGTTATGGTCTGCGTCGTTGGCGTCGTTTTTTACGGTCTTGTTGTTCTCTTTTAGCATTTGCTACACGTTTTTTGTGTTTTTCACGGGCTTTTTCACGTCGTTTTTGTTCTGCTTGAGCAGCCACGCTTTGGCTACTGCGAGCAGAGTTTTCTTTTCGTCCTCGTGTAATTCCCACAAAGTCTTGGATAATTTGTTCTTCGTGGTCTTCGCGGTTGTAGCGTTTCCAGACTAGTTGTACAGGTGTTTCTTTGATATCTGGAATCACACGGTAGGTGAGGTCTTTACGATGGTGCAGACGCGCAATACTCATGGGGACGATGAGAAGTCCAAGCCCTGCTGCAACGAGTTCAATCGCATCGGAGGTGTTTCTCATCAATGGTAGTTTTTGTTCTGTCTGCGGCCGATAAGGTTCAGAGATTTCTTCCCATTCAGGGACGGTGTGTGCCTGTTGTAGGAGAGTTTCTTCTGCAAGTTCTGCAATGGGGATTTCTTCCAACAGGGTCAAAACATGGTCAGTGGGAAGAACTACCACGTTTTTTTCGCAGTAGAGTGTGATGGCATGGAATTGGTCTTTTTCGAAGGGGTTTTGGTGAGCTGCTACGCGCGTCAACACCATATGAGCCAATGGAGGCTCACCTTCTAGGCTTTCCCGTGTAGCGTCTTCCTTTAGCGCAAGTTCTTTGAGAGGGCAGAGTTTTCCGTATCGTTCTTGCCATCGAGAAAACCACTTGCCAGGCATAATTCCTGGTACGTACCCGATACGAAGCTCTTGCCCTTCGTCTTTGAGCTCTAGAGGGTGTTCTTGGTCTTTGAGGTGAGCGAGCAGTTCGAGTTGCTGTTCATGAGCGTATGAACCAGTTTCTGTGTGGTTCTCGCTAGTGTGGGCTGTCATAGCTTACAAATTAGCATGTCTTGAGCGGTTATGAAGAGTACGCTTACCAAGATAGATGAACAGTGAGAGAGCTATCAAAAGAATGATTGCTGTGATAAGAACAGTTGGTTGTTGAATCCAAGCCCAGATGACAGCCATACCAACGGTGGAATAGATACAAGCCCACATTAAAGTTCCTACGAGCATGGCAGGAATCCATCGTTTCAAGCTCATGCGAGTAAAGCCCGTGGTGAGAATGACGGCAGTTTGAAAACCAAGAGTTAAGAAGCATAAGGGAACGGCAAGTACTCCCCAACGGTTGATGAAGTGTTGCGCACGAAGGTACATTGGGGTTTGCATCAGGTGCCGGATACGTGCCAACTTAGCACTACCGGCGGAGGTAATCCAGCCAAGCATGAAAACTAGGCTCGTTCGAATAATCCCCACAATCCAGAAGAAGAGGAGCGCCCAGTGCCATTGTAGGCTTTGTATCCATTCAATCACGGCTATTAGTTTATCCGGTTTTGAGGGTACCGCGTTCGAACATCATATGACTATGAGGATTTTCTCAGTAGCTCACTAGTTTCTTGCCCTTTGAGCGCATTTTTACCCTCAAAACTTAGGGTAGCCTTTGTTCTTTTTTAGGTAATATAAATTTTTTCTTCAAAAGACTAGCCAAGCACTATTCAATTAGGTTATATTTTTATTACCAAATAGTTGAGAGCTTGTGGGAAGCAATCAACAATATGGTTTCGAAGACTTTTCTTCCTGTGTGTGATGCAAGTGCCTAGTCAAGTAGAAATACTTGACTAGGCACTTCTTTTTTAACTGTCTTAACATGCAAAATGAGCCGTTGAAAACAACACCAGAAAATATACGCATCAGGTAGTTTTTCAACGGCTCACAGGGTGAAGAACCTCCCCCCCCTCCCGATAGGAGGAAGAAAAATCAGGACTTCTTCTTAAATTTCAGTTTCTTCAGCTCCAACATCAACTCAGGAATACGAGAAAGTTCCTTTGCACGAAGCTGAACAATACGAGCATCACAGCCACCTAATAAATACCCGATAGCAAGACGATCATTCTGACGACGAGTCGCACGACGCAAAGCAACCTCTAGCCACGTTGCAATGACTTTTTCATCAGAAAGAATCGACAAAGAATCATAGAAGCCATCACACATGCGCCATAATTTCTGCTCAGAAGTATTGAGTGGCATCCCAGCAGATTCAAAAGCATCCAAACAGTACTTTGCTCCTTGACCAGCACGTCGAATCTTGAAAAGTAACGTATCGCTCTGCTCAGCAGAAACCACCTCATCTACTGAAGGCTTCCATATATGACGATACTCTTTACCGACATATGCACGAAGAGCTTTCCGCAAGTGCTGAGCAACTTTACGAGTATATTCGTCAGAATCTTCAGGAAGCTGCACAAGAGCTTTGAGATTATTCATCAAGTACACTAAATCTTTTCTCAGCTGAAGATACTCTGGAGAGTCAAGAACACGAATTAAAGCCTTTGACGCAACCTCGCTATCGGAGCTCAGGTATTCGTCAAGCTCCCGACGTGCGGTCTCACTAATAAGCCCCGGGCGAGTGTCAACAGACCACATAAAGGTTGTCAAAATCTCAATATCCCGCGCAGAGGCAAGACCTCCCATCAGATGCTTCAGATAACGAATATCGTCTTGAACTTTTTGGCAAGACGTATCATCACTGATATAGGGCAACACTGCATAGCGCAAAATCGCCTCAACTTGGCGAGCACTCTTTCTCATACCGTGCACTGCATCAGGTGCATCAGAACGCAGTTTCATTTCCCAAATCATCAAGTCTGAGGTTAAAGAGTGAAGAATCTGACGTAAAAATTTCTGAGAACTCTTCGGCCGAGACGTTTTCTTCTTAGACTTCTTCTTCGCTGCAGAAGAGGCTGTCGTGTTCTTTGTAGAGGCACAACCTTCTAGACCTTGACGTCTCGCTTCAAAACATTCATCTTTACCCAGTGCACGAGCAATCTTTGCAGTAGATTTTGAAAGAGTGATACCTAGATTGGTGAAGATAACTTCACAAGCAGTAAAAATATCTGCGGGGCTGACAAGCCCCGAATCAAGTAGTTCAACTTCCCATTCTGTCCAAGAACGTTCAATATCCGTCGAAAAATCTAGTGCACGGACTTTGTCTTTGCAGATTTCGGCAACTTTAGTTCCCTCAGCGTCCACCAATACTGTACGTTCACGTTCTGTCGCAAGAGAGACTGTCTCGTATAAGTCATCACCCAATGTCACGGCACGCACAAACTTATTGACAGCGGCAGGCATACGCTGGTGGTCTGCCAGTAGTGAGAACCCTATTTCGTGGCGGGCTCCAGCACGGTCGTCAAATTTAATATGCCATCCCTGGTCGTATCCGCCAAGACGGCGACGTAAAGCGACCATATTACGACCTAAGTCAGCGTCTTGAGTGTCAAAATATGTTGCTTCGAGGTGCTCGGTGATACTTTCAGAGACCTCAAGATTTTCCAGAACATTCCAATCGATAGGAGCAATATCTGCTTGGGGGTCAGCCAGCTCATATTTACGTTCTACTTCTAAATGATGAGTTGCCATCGGATCATAGACTCCTGAGTCAGGGGAAGTTAAAAGTAAGGAATAGCACCGTTATTTTCTTGTCTATAACGGACAACACCCACTATCAAAATCATAGCGGGTGTTGGTTCAAAATATTAGGCTCTACGCCGTTTAAGAATCTCGTCTAAGGTCTCTGTAGCTCCGCGCAGTTGCTGAGCTCGTGCCAAGGACTGTGTCTGGCTTTTAGGATATGAAGGTTTCTTGAACGGTTGTGGCTGTTCCCGTTGGACAACAGGAACTTGCAAGTACGTAGGAATGGGTGTTGGTGTTGGCTCCCACGAAGAAACCGCTGGTTCAAAAGGTGGGTCTAGTTTTTCTTTATCAACCAAAATACCGTGTGCAGTGCCCTCAAGCTGAGGACGTTTCGAGGTGTCTTGAGTGCGTAGATAACGTAAAGATTTCGCAGCGTACACGCTAGGTTTTTGGCCTTGACGAGAGACAGGCTTTACCCGTCGTGGTGACGGTGAAGCAGCTGTTGCTGCCGGTGTAGAAGAACTGCACTTTGCCGCAGGAGAAACAGCAGGTTTTCTCTTCTCCAAAATAACAGGAGAGCTAACTGCCGAAGATTGTGTACGTTGTTTTCTACGTTTTTGAGCGTCTCGTATGGCGAAGAATCTCAACGTTGAGATACAGCTCAAAGAACAGAAGAAGGAGATTCCTCCGATGAGCCACGATCCACTTCCCAGGAGGGCGAGAAGGGCTTCTCCTAGAGAAAAGAGGAAGAAAGCTACAGCCATCACAAAAATGATAATGCGCCCATAACGCAAAGTGTAGGTTGATGCACTTTCAGTTGGGGTCCGAGGTGCAGAAGTTAATGTTGGAGACGGCTGTGAGGTTGCATCAAGGCATACATCGTGAGCATAGCGTTCTGCAGAAATCATCGTTGTCAGAGCTTTTCTGTTCAGCATACGAGGCACCGCAAAAATAAGCAGTACTGCAAGAATGACTAAGGCGCTGGTTGCGCCCAAACCACTAAGCTCCATAGTCCACCTCAACAGACCAGCTATCACGTGTTACACCGACGAGATAAATGGTTCTAAAACTTTTTACGTAGATACTAAGAATACGTTATATAACCGCTGGGGAACGTGTAATACACGTTCCCCAACAGCACTAAAATGTATTTTTATTTATTTTTGACGAAGTCTTTGAGCCAGCCGAGAAGATCTGCACCGAGGTCTTCACGTTCGGAAGCAAGAATAACATTCGCTTTAAGATAGCTGAGCTTATCGCCAGTATCGAAACGACGTCCTTTGAAGACAACACCGTAGACGCCTTCAGATTCATCTGCAGCGAGAGTCTGCAAAGCATCGGTAAGCTGAATTTCGTTGCCACGACCAGGTGCAGTATTCTCAAGAACTTCAAACACCTTAGGGCTTAGAACATACCGACCAATGACAGCATAGTTTGAGGGTGCGTCTTCGGCAGAAGGTTTCTCAACAAGTTCAGAAACCTTGAAGAAATCTTCGCCTTCTACCTGCTCAATAGCGGCAGCACCATATGCAGAAATCTGTTCACGTGGAACTTCCATTAGTGCAACAACAGATCCCCCAGTCTTCTGCTGCACTCGAACCATTTCAGATAGTAAATCTTCTTTTTCGTCGATGAGGTCATCACCCAGAAGAACTGCAAAAGGTTCGTCTCCGACGTGGACTTTAGCACGCAACACTGCATGCCCTAGGCCTTTCGGATCGCCTTGGCGAACATAGTGCAATTCTCCAAGGTCATTAGAATCAAGAACAGTTTTCAGCAAGCTATCCTTGCCTTGCTCAGCGAGCTGAATTTCAAGGGTCGGAACACGGTCAAAATGGTCCTCTAACGCTCGCTTGTTACGTCCTGTAATCATCAAAACATCGTTAAGCCCAGCTTTAACAGCCTCTTCAACAACATATTGAATTGCAGGGCGATCTACTACAGGAAGCATCTCCTTAGGAGTTGCTTTAGTTGCGGGAAGGAAGCGAGTGCCTAGACCGGCTGCAGGTATTACTGCCTTTGTGATAGTTTTTTTCGGGTCAGTCATAAATACAACAATACTCTAAGACCGTCGTCTCTTGCAGAAAATGACGAGAGAAAAAATGGCGACAAAACGTTAAAACTATTTCATCACATGAACCTAACAATGAGGACAAGAATATCTTTATGATGGGATAGATATTTTCTATCATTTGTTCTTTCTTCACATTATGAATATGCCTTTTCAACAACACCACTTAGCTGCACACAAAGCAGAACTACGCTCAAAACTCAGGGAACAACGCCGAAATTTTTCGACACGTCACGAAGCTCAAAAAAAATTAGATCATCATCTCAACAAACTCGTTGAAAGTTTGGCCTTACCACAAAACTCAATCATTGCAGCTTTTTTACCTTTGCCCACAGAACCACCTATCATTCAAGGTTTAAAAACCCTAAATAACCGCGGGCACACTATTATTGTCCCGATAACAACACCACAGAAAGCTCTCCTATGGGCTCCGTGGACACCTCAAAGCACCCTACGCACCAATGCTTTAGGAATATCAGAGCCATCTCCTCCATATCAAACATCACAGGCTTTCTATGATGCACAGCTACGACTTATACCTGCGCTAGCTATAGGAGCAGACGGGCGTCGCCTCGGACAAGGTGGAGGATACTATGACAGGCTCCTAGAACAGGACCCCACACCAGAAAAGAACTACGGAACAACCTATTCTTGGGAGATACTCCCCTCTGTCCCAGCAGAGCCATGGGACGCAAAGTTGTTCCATGCCCTCACCGAAAATGGTCTTCACAAATTATCCGTGCAGTAGAATATTCCACGACACATAGACTATTTTGAGGAGAACCCCATGCCGGTTTATCAATACCAGTGCAAAAACTGCGAATACCTTTTTGAAGAACACCAATCGTTCACAGACAAACCACTCACGACCTGCCCTCAATGCAAGGCTGAACAGCTACGGAAAAAATATGGAACAGTAGGAGTAGTCTTCAAAGGCTCAGGTTTTTATACTAACGATAAGAGCAGTTCCTAAAAATATAAGATGTGGGGAGGGACAACGTGATGTGAGCGTTGTCTCTCCCCACATCTTAGATAGACGACCTAAAATCGTGGTGAGGAGGACGTTGTTCTTTCAACCACTGGGCACGAGAATCTTCTTCAGAAGAAACATCCTGGGTTTCCTCAGCCGATTTCAGAACACCTAATATTGTGGGCTCTTCACCGTACGAAGGGTCACCAGAGACCACCCGACGGTGCCCACGCCGTTTTTTAGGAGTTGAAGAATACTGCTCCGCCATAAAAATATTATTCGTCCTCTACACCAAGATACCGGCACATCCGTTCAGCCACCGCATGAGGGTCTGAGAAAACTTCTATAGTCCACAACGTCATATAGTTCCATCCAGTACGAGCTAAACGATCTGGCAGAAGACGAGTTCGTTCTCGAACGCTCATGCTAGCAAACTCGTCAGAACCATCAGAACAAGCAGCAAGAGGAAAATTCAACGCAACAGCCTCTTGAGAGTTTCCGCTCTTACGGCGGCGAGGGCTAGGTGTAGAACCTGCCATCAACGACTCATGCTCAGAATAAGCAACCAACGAAATACCTTGCGTTCCATGCTCACGCAAATGTACACCACGGTTTCCTAAACGACGTACCATATCATTCAGTAACCAGTCCCCCATATCAATTGCCTCAATATCGGCGTTACGGAGAAACTCATTCTGAGGGATTCTATCGGTAATAGTTGCAGTCTGCTCTTCGTGACGAATCTTCTGCCAGTTTTCGTGCTCCCGCAACATCTTATAGAGATCTAAAGCCCCATACTCAAGCAATGCCGGATCGAGATCTTCGATAGAAACGCAGGACATTAAACGGGTCAGGTGACGTGCACGAGTCATCCCTAGTACAAAATATTCACGACCATGAGGTTCAGAAAGCTGACCAAGTTTATGGTTCACAACCCCGTTATGACCTTTGCCCGTACCGAGAGAGAAAATAACAACGTCACGTTCAAGTCCTGAAGCTCTCGACAAATCTACAACACGGAATGGTTCACCGTGCTGGGCGTTGTTGAAGAAAGGTAGCATCTGCGGATATTGAACGAGCAAAGAACGCACAGCTTCGGCAATACGACGCGCATGACGAGTACTCGCTGTCACCACTGCCAAAGACTGATTAGGGTTCTTATACGCATGTTCAAGGACACGTTTAGCGACGCTATCAACCTCAACAGCAGGAGAATCAAGATTTGAGTTATCACTAATCTTTCCAGTAGCGTCAATATACTCAGCGATGAAGGCAGGAATGTCCTCAGATATTTCTTCACCCCAAGGGTAGAAGTTCAAAGCACCAGAATAAAAATTATCATTCAAGTAGCTGAATACTGCCGGATCAACAGTCCGCTCAGAAAGAAGAGCTAAAGTCCGTGCAGGGAGAATCTTCGAAAGCGCATTATAAGTACTCTCAATTTTTGGGTTCTTCTCCAAGGGAGCATTCTTTGCCACAGCAGAAACCATGAACGGTGCAGGGAAACCGCTGTGGGGGTCCCCAATAGCAATAACCTGTTCGGTCCTAATGATAGCCGGAAGGTTTGCTGCTAATGGGGTCGATTCTGCGTCAAGAAGAATCACCGCATCAAAACGCACCGTATTAGCAAGTCTGCGAGTCAGTGCAAACGGGCTCGACGTCCATAATGGGTACAGGGCATGAACGAGCGTACTGGAATGTTTGAGAACCGCATCAAAATCAAAGTGATGTCCACGAAGCTGGCTCTTCAGATACGCTGCAGCATCAGGATCTGCAGCAATACGATTATTCCAAATATCTCGGATAGAAGAACCTAGTCGCGCCGGAGTTGCCGCAATATGAGCTTGATCAGCGGTACGGAACTCTTCTTCAAGAATTCTCAAGCTATCGCCATCAAGAATTTCAATCTCATCGCTATCCAACATTTTTTCAAGAGCGCTCTGCCACCAAGCAAGTTCAAGTTCTGCACTAACATGTTCTGCTGGAACTTGGCGTTTGAGGAGGTCTGCAAGAAATTCTTCTAGGCCCAGTTCGTAGAGTTCACGGCGAATTTCTTCGCGTTCAGGCAAGGTATATAGTAGCTCCTCGTCGGCGTCTAGCATGGTCAGACGTTCAAGAAGAACACTATATTCAGTGTTTAAAAAGTCATTTCCGTCGGGGTGGTCTTCTAGAACGATGGCAAGACCCGAGAACTCATCTGCTAACTCCGCAAGTTGTTCTTGTAAACGTGTTAGGTTCGCAGGAACCTGTGGTTCACGAGGAGAAACAGCACGTGCAATCCATTCTTCTCGTTCTTGTTGAACGATGAGAAGATTCTCGTGTAGGTCGTTAATATGCACGCCAGGAACAATATATTCTTTCGCCGCTTTGCGAAGACGAGAGCGTTGAATACTGCTCATTTCTATACCGTGTTCACGACGCCATGCGCTGCTTGCGGTAGCAGCAATAAGGTCAGTCACTGGGCGGTCATAAACATCTACACGAAACTTTGTAAGAGTCTGACGAATGCGTTCTAGGAGTTGAAGTTGAGCGTCCCATTCATGGTAGCTTTCTCCCATGCGCAAACCGGTTTGTTCGCTTAGCTGGCTCATCTTCGCGTGCATTGATTGCAGAGAATCTATCAAAGATTTTACGAGACGGTGCGCAGCTTTACATTCTTCTTGATCATAGAGTTTTGCCCGATGCCAAGAAGACAGCAAAGTAGAAGGACGGAACGCGCGTAGTTGCGCAAAACGTTCTATTTTCTCCGTAATTTTTGCGCGATGAGAGAGTGCATCCATGACGTGACGGTTGAAGCGAACCGTCGTAGTAGGTGCAGGATTTTGCGTCATTAAAGCGGCAAGGGTCTGCAACGCATCGTACACTGAACAACCCCAACGTGATTCCGTAAATTTGAGGGAGTTTGTGTGAGAAATAAGTTTATTGCGAGAGGAAACGAGTCGCTCGTACACATCGCTCATATTCGGGCAAGCTGCGTTCTCATTGCGAATAATGGCTTGTACCAGAAGTTCTCGCAACTCTTCTGAAGAATGTTCCTTCAAAAGATCAAAAGTGAATTGGTCAAGGCCAATATTTTTCAGAAGTGACGCAAAGTTTTCAACGGTTGAACTACGCTCCCCCACAACTAGAACAGATTTACCGTCGTGGATAAGAGTTGTAGCAATATTGGTTGCCATCTGTAGCGGCTCGGTACCAGATGGTGCTGTAACAACCAGAGAATGTCCAGAACGCGCCAAGTCAATAATTTCTTGGGCCGAGGAATCAGCGTCAAAAGCTAACATCTCGCTATGGGGTGCTCTCTGATCAAGGGGAGCTGCAGAATTGTTAACAAAGACTTCTGGGCGTGTAGTGTCTTCAGGCTCTAACGCAAGTTTTGCCAGTTTACGAACAAGAGGTGTGAAAGAGTCTTCCGGAAGTTCTGCCGCATTTTCCTTGATGTCAGCAAATGTAGAAATAAGATATTTTGACTCAATCAACATTCCAGGAACGTGGCCGGTGCTGGTGCGCATACGGTCAATCACAGGTTCCGGGTCAAGTTTTGACATAGAGTTTGCTAATTGCGCAACATCCATAGAACCAAGGTCAATACCGTATTCTTTATGGATTTGACGCACCATAGCAGGGTTTAATTTCGCTGATCCCGATAGACGGATTTCAAAATCTTCACTGGTTGGGTGAGGTGTGATGACAATAGGAGTCAAAAGAACTGGCGCAATAAAACGTTTTTCTGGTGCACCTTGAGCATGGTGAACATCTCGAGAAAGCCAGGAAGCAGTACCTGCAGCAAAATAACCAGCAGAAAGCCCGTGCTGGTTTTCAAGCTCAAAGATTTTACTACGTAAAGCTTGAGCTGCACGCATAGCAGATTCACGTTTGTTTTTATCACGAATAATCGTAGAAAGTCGTGTTTTACGCCCCATCATCAGCTGAGCTAAGCCTGAGGGGTTAGCATCAGTAATGTCGATATGGACATAATCAATCTGATTAAAGTCAAGGAGTGCATCTGGACCGGTGTAAAGGTCCATTTGGCGGTTCCACGTTTCTAACCCTTTTTCATAGTCGAGAATCTCTACGACGTTCTCAAGTTGTTCACTCACTGAGGGTGCAGAGGTTCCTAAGGCGCTACTACCGGCAGATTCCCAAGATTGAGCCGGTTGAGGGGTAGCTGATTGTTCGTTCACGAATGAAAGCTCTTTCGATACTGTTTAGGGTGCGGTTTTACTCTAGTTATCCATCATACGGGTCAAGGCCCTCAGGAGTTAAGCCATCGACAAGTTCCAATAAGAAATCATCACCAAAACTGTCAAAACAGAAATCAATGCCATGCCTGCCCAAAGAATCCATCGTTGAGGTGTAGAACATGCTGCAGGAAGAGCACCCCAACGAGAACGAGTGAAGAAAAATGCTAAGAAAACACCCAAGAGGTTTCCTACGAGAAGTTGCTGAACCATTGCAAAAATACCAAAGTTACGTTCAACATAGTCCCCCTCATCTTTGATGAGGTTAAGGAGGCCTGCTAAGAGGATAGTCATACAGGCGATAAGAAAAGTTACCGCAATCAACGGCGCGTTAAGAACTTCTTCTAACGGTAATTGAGTTTGGGAGCTGAGTAAAAAAGTGTATAGAAAATAGCACAGTGGAGAAATAATCCAATACCAAAATAAGTATTTTTTGGTGGAGTCGGGGTCGTTAAGCCGGTACAGAATACTATTCACTATTGATCCTCTGTGTCTAAGAAATTCATGTATTGCCGAACGATATAGTCTAGTAGAACGCTCAACGCAACAAAAGAATGATAGGGGTGTTTGCTATGGTCACCAATATGAGTGGGAGTTGCTTCATAGCGCAAAGAATAGGTTGCATGAGATGAAATGTAGTTCAGACTTTGAGCTGTAATTGCAAGCATCGGAATCTTGCGTGAGGAAAGAGCATTGATTGTTTCTTGTACAGATTCCGTATTACCAGAGAGCGATACCACAATGACGAGGTCGTCGGTGGTCATACTCGAAATACTTCCAGCAAATTCATTTTTAGCAGGAATAACATGCGCAAATTTTCCGCATACTAATAAAGATTTAGAAAACTCTTGAATAGCGTTTCGTTGAGCGTATCCGGTACCAAAACAATACACGGTACGGGCACGATGAATATGGCTCAAAATATCTTCTAAATCGGTGTTTTGAAGTGTTTCAAGAGTCTTCATAATGTCTTCAACGCCGGAGCTCACAAAGTCTACAGGACGTTCAGAGGCCGTATTCAACGAGTTTTTGATGAAATACTTTAGCTCTGTAAAACCTGAGAAGTTCAGTTTTTTGGTCAGCCGAATAATACTCGAAGTAGACGTATACGTACGATGCGCTAAAGAGTTAATAGTCGACTCTGCAACAAATTCTTCATGCGTTAACATGAAGGCAAGAATTTCACGTTCAGTATTGCTGAGGTGATGCTGATGCGCGTTAACTATTGTCTGAAGATCCACGAAGGCTCCTGAGCCGAAAGATGATGTACCTATCTCTAGATAATACATGTGTATTCGGTTCAGGAGCCTTCCTCATCTCAAGAGAATGTCATATGACGTGTTCTCTTTATGATGGTTCGTTCACCATGGTTTCGAAACGGTCTCGAACCTGTGGGACATCCATCCCAACAATAACCTGTAAGGCTTTACCCTTATTGACAAGGCCAAGGGCACCAGCAGATTTGAAATCTGCTTCAGAACCTACAAGTTCTGGGTTCTCTACCGAAACGCGCAGACGCGTAGCACAGTTGTTGACGGAAGTGATGTTTGAAGCCCCGCCTAAGAGTGCTAAGAAGTCTGTTGCACGTTGAGTATAAGAATCAGTAGTAACAGCTACCGTTGATTCTTCAGCAGAAGCTTTAAGAGTTCCTTCTTTCTTCGCTTGGCGGTACTCAGCTTTAGAATACAACTTAGCTTCTTTTCCGTCTTCTTCACGGCCAGGAGTCTTGAAATTGAACTTGATAATCAAGAAACGGAAGATGAAGAAGTACAACGCGGTGAAGCACAGACCAATCACGATTTGAGCAACATAGGTTGGCCAGTGATTTGCCCACAAGGGAACCCAGTTCTGGAAGACAAAGTCGATTAAGCCGCCGCCCATGTTGCCGGATAGTCCGAAGAAGTACATGGTTGCAGACATGGTCGCCGCAAGAATTGCGTGTACCAAGAACAGAGGAGGAGCAAGGAACAAGAAGGTAAATTCTAGAGGCTCTGTAATGCCGATAAGCATCGCGGTGAGGCAGACAGGAACCAATAGCGTCATGAGTTCTTTTCTCTTCTCTTTACGTGCTGTGACGTAGAATGCGGCAGCAATACCGATAGGAGCAAAGACTTTCGAGTTACCGTGAAGTGCAAATCCGCCACCGGGGAAAAGTTCATTCAACGGTGCAGAAGACTGGGAGTACTCGTTAAGGTGGGCTACCCAGTGCTTGATAATTCCGTCAGGAACCACTGCTGGGCCAAAAATAAAGGGGGTATAAATGAAGTGGTGCAAGCCCGTAGGAATCAAGATACGCTCAAGGAAGGTGTATAGCCAAACACCAAAGACGCCGGTGCTCAGGAAGAACCCTTGCATAGAACCAATTGCATGCTGAACGGAAGGCCAGATAAGGCAGAACACTAAGGCTACCGGCATCATCAAGAAGAAGCCAAGAGCATATACCCATTGTGTTCCTTGGAAAATACCGAGGAAGTCGGGGAGCTTAGTGTCGAAATAACGGTTGTGAAGCCACACGACAATAGCAGAAATGATAATAGCGCCGAAGATACCAGTATCGAGAGTCTTAATACCGGCAATCATCTTCAATCCAGTGCCAGCTGCACCTTGGGAAAGATCAACATCATAATCAACGTTGAACGCAGGGCCCCAAATAGAAAGAATTGTTGCGATGAAGTAATTGAAGGTCAGGTATACCATCGCAGCTTCAAGTACTGCACGAGCATTAGCGGTCTTTGCTAATGCGATGGGCAGACCCAAGACGAAGAGTAGTTCCATCTGGTTGAAGACGGTCCATGCGCCAGACTCCCATACAGACCAGAAGTTGTACCAGCCAGTGCCTTCAGCAGCGATTGAGCCAAGAAGTTGCTCATTCTTGCAGATAATTGCGATGCCAACGACAAGACCAGCAAAAGCAAAGAGGAGGACGGGGGCAAGCATTGCCGAGCCGAACCTCTGGATTTTCTCCATCATTAGAGAATCCCTTTCACCGTAATTGAATGTATATGTAATGGATGTGTTTGTTTTACACCACACTATATGTGTATTAGTACGCTAAAAACATACTTCTTTGAGAGAAGAAGCACTTCTGGTACGTTTTTCAGAAACTGGAAAGAAATTCCATGAGATGGAAAAAGTTCCTCTCGCTGAGTTATAAAAACTATCGCTTTTCGTCAAAAGTACTTTTAGGATTTTTCATAAGACCGTACCCAAACACACCAAAGGTTTTAGCTCTTGAAGATTTTGACGCTTAATACACATAGCTGGCTAGAACTTCATCAACTCCACAAGATACGAGTCCTCGCAGACTTCATCTTGTCAGAAGATATCGACATTATCGCGTTACAAGAGGTCAACCAGCTCATCAAAGCACCTTTTGTTGAGACAGACCATTTATATCGCCCACTCACAGAACGCCCTATCACCTTTGATAATTTTGCACTCTTGCTGGCACAATTCCTCCAAGAAGACGGAAGAACCTATTACTGGAGCTGGGCAGAGTCCCACGAAGGATGGGGAATCTACGACGAAGGTGTAGCGCTCCTGAGCAAACACCCCTTCAATACACTGCACACCGTGCACATGAGCGACCCGCAATACGACTATAAAAATGTGTACCGTCGTTGCGCTCTAGCAGCATGTATCAATATCAATCAACAAGACTTCTGGTTCGCTAGTACACACATGAATTGGTGGGAAAGAGAAGGAAAACAGCTCTTCCGCCACGATTTTGATGCACTTAACCAACAACTTCAAGCCTTAGCCCATCATAGCCCCATCATCCTCGCCGGAGATTTTAATAATGATGCAGGTATCCCCGCAGAAGGATACGCACAAATGCTCGAGGCGGGGTGGGCCGATACTTACACTCAGGCAAAACACGTTGACGGAGAATACACCGTTCATAAAAATATTGCAGGATGGGAAAATTCGACGGAGGCTAAACGTATTGATTTCATCCTGACCAAGGGATTGAACGCTCCAGTATTACGCCACCGAGTAGTCTTTGCCGATAACACTCCAGAAGCTATCTCTGATCATTCTGGAGTTCTCGTAGAGATAGCTCTCTAACATTCAACATGTTCCATAGTCCCCCAACCATCACCCACTTATTCTTAAGGAGTTCTCCATGAGTTCAGCAGCACGTACTTGGTGGAAAGAAGCTGTCGTATACCAGATTTGGCCACGTTCTTTCCAAGACTCTAATCATGACGGTATCGGCGATCTTCCCGGTATCACACAACGCCTTCCATACCTTGCACAACTAGGAATTAACGTCATCTGGCTTTGCCCGATATTTTCTTCCCCCAACGATGACATGGGGTATGACATCTCCGATTATCAGGGCATTATGGATGAGTTTGGCACGATGGAAGATTTTGATACTCTCGTTGAGACCGCCCATAGCCTCGGTATTAAGATTCTCTTAGATATTGTCGTCAACCACACCTCCGATGAACACGAGTGGTTTAAGCAATCTCGCTCTAGCCGAGAGAACCCCTACCGTGATTACTACTATTGGCGTGACTCTTCAGGTGTTGACGAAGACGGCAACCCACTACCTCCAAACAACTGGGGCTCAGAATTTGGGGGGCGCGCTTGGGAATACGATGAACACACCGATCAATGGTATCTACACATCTTCTCCAAGAAACAGCCCGACTTGAACTGGGAGAATGAAAAGGTTCGTGAAGAAATCTACACCATGATTAACTGGTGGCTCGATAAAGGACTCGACGGTTTCCGCCTCGACGCTATCAACATCATCTCTAAACCAGAGGGGCTACCAGATGACCCCAATATTGACTTCGATAAGCATGGTTCATCTATCCCGTTCGTGGTCAAAAACGGTACCAAAGTGCACCAGTGGATGCACGAACTTAATCTCAAAACCGCAGCGAACTATGATGTAATGACCGTCGGAGAGATGTCTCAAACCTCAGCAGAAGACGCCGTACAATTTGCGGGATTTGATACTGAAGAGCTCAACATGATTTTCCATTTTGAGCATATGGGTGTAGATACAGACCCCGCCACCGGTATGGGCAAGTGGTCTATCAAACCCTACGATCTCGTTGACCTTAAAGAAGTTCTTAATACGTGGCAGACCACATTACAAGGACGAGCTTGGGGATCATTGTACTGGAATAACCATGACCAGCCTCGACTGATTTCTCGCTTCGGTGATGATTCACCACAGTGGCGTGTGCTCTCAGGCAAAATGTTAGCGACAACTCTTCACGGTATGCAGGGCACCCCCTATATCTATCAGGGGGAAGAGTTCGGTATGACAAACGTCCAATTTGAAGAGATTAACGACTATCGAGATCTCGATTCGTTGAATCTCTACGAAGATATGGTCGTAGAACGTGGCAACCTTAGTCACGACGCGTGTATGGAACTCATCTACGCTAAAGGACGAGATAACGCGAGAACCCCCGTGCAATGGGATGCAAGCGATAACGCAGGCTTTAGCGCCGTAGAACCGTGGATTAAACTTAACCCTAATTACCAGAACATTAACGCAGCAGAAGCTCTTGCTGATAGTGATTCTCTGTTCTATCACTATCAAAAGCTCATTCAGCTACGTCGTGGTGAGCTCAAAGACCTTCTTGTGTATGCAGATTTTATTCCTCTTGATGTTGAGGATGCTCAGGTTTATGCCTATGAGCGTCATGCACAAGATGGTTCTAAGCTACTTGTTATCTCGAATTTCACCGATCAACAGCTCACTCGTGAATATGAGCTACTAGATCAAGGCGAATTAGTACTTTCAAACTATGAGGACGATATGCGTCAAACATTACGTCCTTATGAATCGAAGATGTACCGCATAAACGCATCCTAAAAAAGAACATACATGGATATCTGAGGTTTGCCCGAGATCCTCACAATGAGGCGAACTCTTATATACGTTTGGCTCATCGGCTTACAAAAATATCGTGGTATGCGTAGCTTCTGCGCATACCACGATATTTTTCTATTCACTCAGACATTTCGGTTTAAAGAATACTTTGCTTAAAGAAGAAACGTCTTCTTGAACCATGCGTTAACAAGTTCAAGAAGACGTTGAGGGGTTTATTCCCACTCAATAGTTCCTGGAGGCTTTGAAGTAACGTCCAGAACGACACGGTTCACTTCAGAGACTTCATTAGTGATACGGTTCGAGATTTTCGCTAATACGTCATACGGTAGACGAGACCAGTCGGCGGTCATAGCATCTTCGGAGGATACGGGGCGTAGCACGATGGGGTGACCATAGGTACGGCCGTCACCTTGCACGCCGACAGAACGAACATCGGCAAGAAGCACAACGGGGCACTGCCAGATTTCATCGTCAAGGCCAGCATTTGTGAGCTCTTCACGAGCAATAGCGTCTGCAGCTCGTAGAATCTCTAAATTCTCGTATGTTACTTCACCAACAACGCGGATACCCAGGCCGGGGCCGGGGAAGGGTTGACGAGCCACAATCTTTTCGGGAACACCCAGCTCACGGCCGATAGCACGAACCTCATCTTTGAAGAGGGTACGTAAAGGTTCGACCAGTTCAAAGGTCATGTCTTCAGGTAGGCCGCCTACGTTATGGTGAGACTTAATATTTGCGGTACCTTCTCCCCCACCTGATTCAACAACGTCAGGGTAGAGAGTTCCTTGTACTAAGAATTTAATATCGCTGCCATCATCGTGTGCCTGTTCAATCAGTTGACGCTGTGCAACTTCAAAAGAACGAATAAACTCACGACCGATAGCTTTACGCTTCGTTTCAGGGTCGCTGACACCAGCAAGAGCGTTGAGGAAGCGTTCGGACTCATCAATGGTAATGACCTTGATACCCATAGTGCTAGCGTAGTCATTTTCGACTTGTTCGCGTTCGCCCTGTCGTAAGAGTCCATGATCAATAAAGAAACAAGTCAGTTGGTCGCCTACTGCTTTATGTACTAGTGCCGCTGCTACAGAAGAATCAACACCACCGGATAGGGCGCAGATAACGCGGTCTTTACCGACCTGCTCACGAATCTTCGCTACTTGTTCTTCAATGATGTTACCGGTAGACCAAGTCTTCTTTAGTCCTGCAATGTTGAAGAGGAAGTTCTCAAGCGCAACCTGACCATAATCAGAATGTTTGACTTCGGGGTGCCACTGGACGCCACCAAGTTTACGGTCTTCATCCACCATTGCGGCAACAGAAGCGCCAGGTGTCTGCGCAAGTACGGTGAAGCCTTCAGGTGCTTGTGATACAGAGTCGCCGTGGGACATCCAGACGTTCTGAGTTGTTGGGGTTCCGGTAAGGAAGGAAGAGTTTTCAGCGCACACTGATGCATCAGTTGCGCCATATTCGCGAAGCCCTGTTTGGGCGACAGTTCCGCCAAGGGTCTGTGCCATCACCTGGAAGCCATAGCAAATACCAAAGATGGGAATACCCGACTCGAAGAGTGCGATATCGCCCTTAGGAGCGCCTTCTGCATATACCGAAGAAGGACCACCAGAGAGAACAAGAGCAGCTGGGTTCTTAGCTAGAATCTGCTCGGTTGGCATAGTATGCGGAACAATTTCGGAATAAACACCGGCTTCACGAACGCGACGAGCAATAAGCTGCGCGTACTGAGCACCGTAGTCAACCACCAAAACTGGACGCTGTTCTAGCTCCGTATGAGATGTGTTGGTCACGAGTCACCTTAACAGTTGATATGAGGAACTTTTCCACCGAGAAGGCAGAAAAAGCGAAGAATATATCTTCATTCTAAAACACAATGTTCAGATACCGGCAATAATCTATCCGGACAAGAGCAAAGGGAATATTTATCACTACCGGTGTTGATGTGTTAGTAACGTTTTGTGGCTTGCGGATTTGCCCGCAGTAACGCTAAAGTCTCACGGTGAATACGGCTCTCCACAATAAATGAGAGGAAAGGAACGACACCGCCTAATGCCATCACAATAAGTTGTGGTAGTGCCCAACGCATCAAAAGCCATAGGCGGAAACAAGAGAAAAGATATACAACATAGAACCATCCGTGGATAATCAGAATCCATGTTGAGATGTTAATTCCTCCCACCAAGTTATCTGTTTCAAGGTTCAGTAAGCCTAAGGGAACACTCTGACCAGTGTGTGCGTCTTGAGCGCCCATCACAAGGTCAAAACGGAAAACATAACGAGTAATCATCTCGAGAACGAGCAGGAGAAGGAACGTACCAGAAATCCACGCGCACCATTTATAAAAGGTCAGGGAAGATCGAATCTGAGATTCTGTTCCACCGAATTTTTTGCGGATAGTAAATCCACCTTTACCGTCAGCTGTGCCTTGTCCGGTAAGCACCACTTTTTTGCCGTCTTGACGTTCTTGAGGTTTCTGAGGTGACGAGTCATGATGATGCATGTTTATTCGTTCTTTCTTCTAGTATCTGTTGCTGTGAAATATCGTCAAAAAAGTAGTATTGTTCTTCGGCTGGATCCCAGTAATAGTATCTTCCGGAGTCTTCATCTAACCAATACTGTCCCTCATATTCAAAATATTCAGCAGGGTCTTGAGCTTTTTCATAAGAGTCTTTAAGCATCCGCCACCAGAGGAAGAACGCAAAACCAGCAAAAACAAGCCACTCCAGCGCATAAAAAATATTTAACCAGTTCACATCTTCATGGGTCACTTGAGAAGCTCTCACCCCGTGTAAATCTCCAGTCTGCCCCACAATAGTAGCTGAGGATAGTAGCTTTCCTTCAGCATCCAAAGGAAGCGGAGTGCCTTGAGGTGTTTCAGCATCGGCAGTAATAATCGCACCGTAGAGGGGTATATCCCACAGGTTTGTCAGTTGAGCGCTAGCTGCAGTTCCAATCATACGCTGTGAAGTGATCTGTTCAGCAGAGTATTTCTGCTCGATATCTCGAGAATAATAAGGAGCATCATTAGAGACGATACGACCAATCACGGTAAGAGTGCCTTGAGGCTCTGCAGGAAGTGAGTCCTTGGCAGTCCATGCTCGTGCAATAGCAAGAGCTCGAGGTTCAGAATCTGTTGCAGGTGTTGTTTCGGGAAGGAAAGCACTCACTACCCAATATCCTTGGCGTCCCTCATTAAGTTTATCGGTGACCAGATAGGAAGAACCTGCAATATAGTGACCAGTCACCTTAACCATATGGTCAGAGTTCTCAATAGTTAACGGTTCATGTGCTGAAAGAAATTTTTCCCAAGGCTGCACAATTTCTTTGGCGGGATCAGCGGTGCGTTGGCCCCAAGTTGCGGAGGAAAGCTGCCAGTGGCTGAGCAACACAAAACCCGTACTCAAGGCAATCACCAGAAGTAAACTGGCAATCCATCGAGGAGTAAAAGCTAATTTCAACACGATATCTACCCTATAACGTTTGATATCAAAAAGCTCTGACACCACCGCCACTATCGGTGATGTCAGAGCGTTCTTTAAGGCTTATTGACGTGAAAACACGTTCCTTTATGTTAGGTGTCTATCCTTAGTCGGCTAGTACTAATTCGCTTCGTTGGAAAGATTTCACATCGGTAAAACCGCATGTTGCCATAGCCCGTCGCAAAGCACCAACAATATTGGATGTGCCATCAACGTGATGGGAAGGACCATACAAGACTTCTTCGAGAGTACCAACCGTACCGAGGTTTGTGCGAATACCTCGAGGGAAGTTCACTGAATGAGCCTCATTGCCCCAATAGAGTCCGCGGCCAGGTGCTTCACTTGCGCGTGCGAGAGGTGCACCAATCATCGCAGCATCTGCGCCAAGAGCAAGAGCTTTAACGAGGTCCCCTGAACGTCCAAGTTCTCCATCAGCAATGACGTGTACATAGCGTCCGCCAGATTCATCAAGGTAACGAGAACGTGCAGCTGCCACATCAGCAATAGCTGTGGCCATAGATGCCTGAATGCCTAGACCACGTCGAGTGGTCATCGATGAGCCTCCACCAAACCCAACAAGAACACCTGCCGCACCCGTTCTCATCAGGTGCAACGCTGGAGTATACCCAGCTACACCACCAACAATCACCGGAACGTCAAGTTCGTAAATAAACTTTTTAAGGTCGAGCGGTTCACGGTTTTCTGAAACATGCTCAGCAGAAACAGTAGTCCCGCGAATCACAAAAATATCGACACCAGCGTTAACAACAGTTTCGTAGAACTCTTGAGTATGTTGAGGAGTCAAAGAGCCTGCAACAATAACACCAGAATCACGAATTTCTGAAAGGCGTTTAGTAATCAGCTCAGCTTTAATAGGCTCAGCATAGATTTCTTGCATGCGGCGAGTAGCAGCAACAGGATCGTTAAGCTCTAAAGAAGTAATCTCATCCAAATAAGGTTGAGGGTTCTCATAGCGTGTCCACAATCCCTCAAGGTTTAAAACGCCTAATCCACCCAAACGTCCCAACGCGATAGCAGTTTGCGGAGACATCACCGAGTCCATCGGTGCACCGATTAGGGGTGTTTCGAAGGTAAAAGCGTCAATACGCCATGAGGTACTCACGTCTTCAGGGTCGCGAGTACGACGAGAAGGTACTAGAGCAACATCGTCGAGCTTATAGGTGCGACGAGCCCGTTTTGATAAACCAATTTCGATATCGGACATGGTTCGTTCCTTTCGTTAGAGGCAATACCCCAGCAAGCGCATAACGCTTATGGGGTATACCACGCCGAATGATTTAGCGACGGTAGTTTGGTGCTTCAACCGTCATCATAATGTCATGAGGGTGAGACTCTTTGAGTCCTGCGGGGGTGATACGCACAAACTTACCCTCATATTTCAATTCTTCAATGGTGCGAGCACCAACATAGAACATTGTCTGACGTAGACCGCCTTCAAGCTGATGCAAAACAGAGCCGACACGACCGCGGAAAGGAACACGTCCTTCAATACCTTCAGGAATAAGTTTCTCTTCAGAAGAAACATCCGCTTGGAAATAACGGTCTTTCGAGTAAGACTTGTGGCGTCCACGAGAAACCATTGCGCCTAAGGAACCCATACCTCGATATGCTTTGAATTGTTTGCCATCAACAAAAATTAGGTCGCCAGGAGATTCTGCGGTACCGGCAAGCATGGAGCCCATCATCACAGAATCAGCACCAGCAACAAGGGCTTTACCGATTTCACCGGAATGTTGCATACCGCCGTCAGCAATCAAAGGAACGCCTGCCGGAATAGCAGCCTTAGCAGCTTCGTTAATGGCTGTTACCTGCGGGACACCTACACCAGCAATAATGCGAGTAGTGCAAATAGAACCAGGGCCAACACCAACTTTAACGCCGTCTGCTCCAGCGTCAATAATGGCTTGTGCACCAGCACGGGTTGCTGCCTGTCCGCCGATGATATCGACGTGATCGGCAGCAGAATCTTTTTTAAGACGGGCAATCATATCGAGTACGCCTTGTGAATGTCCGTTAGCGGTATCGATAAAGAGTGCATCAACACCAGCTTCTACTAAGGTCATAGCTCGTTCGTAGCCGTCACCAAAGAATCCAACAGCCGCACCAACGCGAAGACGGCCTTCGTCGTCTTTGGTGGCGCGAGGGTATTGTTCTGTTTTGATAAAGTCTTTGACTGTGATCAAACCGGTCAATTTGCCGTTTTGATCAACAAGAGGCAGCTTTTCAATCTTGTTAGAAGCTAATAGGTTGTAGGCCTCTTCTTTGGACATCCCCTCATAGCCGGTGATTAGTGGCATAGGGGACATAATCTCACGAACGGTACGCTGTGAGTATTCAGATTCGGGTAAATAACGGATGTCACGGTTGGTGATGATACCGACCAAAATACCGTTTTCGTCAACGACGGGAAGTCCCGAAACTCGGAAGTGTCCGCACACGGCATCAAATTCTTCAATTGTTGCATCTGGACCGATAGTTGCGGGATTAGTAATCATTCCAGATTCGCTACGCTTTACACGGTCTACGTGAGTGGCTTGATCTTCAATGGAAAGGTTGCGGTGTAGTACGCCCAGTCCACCCAGACGAGCCATCGCAATAGCCATGTCAGATTCAGTGACGGTGTCCATCGCAGCAGAAATAATAGGAGTGTTCAGGGTGATACGCTTTGACAATTTTGTGGAGGTATCAGCATCTGCAGGGTTGACGTCGGTATTACCTGGTAGCAGAAGAACGTCGTCGTAGGTGAGGCCGGTGAAGCCAAAAGGATCTTCAGACAATGCGGTGGGCGTAGCCATGAACGAATCGGACCTTTCGGTTGTGAGAGTTATTCTCTGGAGGAAAGAGAAAAAGGTTATCCAATTGTTAATAGTAAACCCCAGAGGGTGTGAACCCTAATAGTTCCACGATAAAAAGGGTATACGTCTCACCGATTCAATATTTTCTGTACCTGATGAGCTTACCGAGTTTATGTATCTGAATATTCCGGTACCGAAGATTCATCAACCGTATCGGCATGTTCAGTACCTTCAAGTGTTTCAAGCATCCGTTGAATGAAGAAATTTTCTGCAGAGATGACGAATGTTTGTGTTAGATGTGAATCATCACGATATACGTACACGTTACCGACAGCAGAAGGGCACTCTGAATTGGGGCAAATCAAGTCTGTCATATCGACAGTGCCGAAGTTAGGGTATTGTGCTGCGTATTCTTCTAAGGGGCTAGGTTGTTGAGCAAGTTCTGAGTCAAAGGTGCAGAGCTGATGGGTTCTTGTCTCACAATCTGCATGAGTTGATTCAAAACGAGGGTTATCCCGAAGAGCAATAATCTCAATACCTTCGTGCTCAAGATGTTCAATAAACTCTTCTAGCCCGTCAGGGACGTACTCCCCCGAGCCTTCGTACACGGAGATTGTTCCAATGGTGATGACGAGGTCAGGTTTTTGCTCATCGATATAGCGTTGTGAGTTCTCAATCCAGCGTTGACATCCTTGATTTGTGGTATTACGGGCAGGGTCGAGTAGGTAGCAGTCGTTAAATTGTAGGAATTGAAGATCCCAATTTTCTTGTGTTGCTAGTGAGATAAGCGGATCGCCCCACTGATCCATATGAGAGTTTCCAACAGCGATGACTCGGCGTGTGGGCTCTTCAGAAGTTGTCAGTTGATGACAGTTCCATTCTTCAAAATGGTATGTTTCTAGAAGGCTCGGCGCACAAGAGGTGCTATAGAGGGGACGGTCGTCGAAACGGTCAGCAGAGCTAGGGCGAATACCAGCATTTTCTTCACCTTCGTAAATAAAACCAGCTTCAAGGGCAAGGGCACCAGGGTTATCGACGATAGGTTGAGCGTTCAGGCGTTGTTCTGCACGCTCTAAAACGACATTCCATAATGTTGTACTTACGAGGACAACGGTCATACAGCATCCAACAACCAGGACAGAAAAACGTGCATTGCCGTCAAAACGCTGAGTGCATGTTAAGAGTTTTTTATTCGCCTGAGTAAGAATCCAAGCGCATCCCAACGATACTGCAAAGAGTATGATTCCAGCGCTGGTACTGGCCTTTTCTTGGTCGACAGTGTAGAGGTAAAACACAAGAAGAGGCCAGTGTATAAGATAAAGCCCATAAGAATATGTCGCAAGCCATAATAAAGGTTTGAGGGAGAGTAAACGCTCCACGCCCCATCGGCTTGCACTATCTCCACTAACCAGTACAGCAGCGGCTGCTAAAGTGGGCCACAAGGCATAATACCCAGGGAAATTACCTTCAACATCTAGGATAAGGCCACATAATACTATTGCGATAAGGCCCAGCCACCCCACCATTATTTTGATGACTGAAGGGAAACGAAGATACGGCAGCCCGATAGCAACCAAAGAACCTAAGGCAAATTCCCAAAGGCGAGTGTACGTAGAAAAATATGCAAGCTGTTGGTCAAGGTGTGTGTAATAGACCGAGTACGTCAATGAAGCAAGAAAAACAGCACCAAAAAGAGTTGCTAGAATACCGCGAGCGAACCGTCGCCCTATCATACGGTAAATGACCCAGCTCAGAGCAAAGACTAAGGGCCATAGAAGAAATATTTGCCCTTGAACCGATAGCGACCAGAAGTGGCGTAACGGTGAGGCCTGTGAAGAATCAGCAGCATAATAATCCACCAAGTTGTTGATGGACCACCAGTTTTCATAATAGAAAACGACTGAAACGGCTTCATCCATAATCCCTTGCCACCGTGGCGCAGGCAGAAAAAACCGTGTACCCATCAGCACTAGTAGAACAGTTGCCGTAGCCAAAGGCATAATACGTTTAAAAGTACGTGCCCAGTAGTCTTTGAGGGCTTTAAAACCGATTGGTTGACCTGTTTCTAGTTTCCGAGTGAATGAAAGCGTCATCAAAAAAGCGGAGATGAGGAGGAAAACGTCCACCCCTCCCGAAACTCGCCCGAGCCAAAAATGGTAGGCAACGACCAAGGTCACAGCAAAAGCGCGTAACCCTTGAATCTCTGGTCTAAATCGACGTTCTTTTGATGCCACAGGTAGGTATTTTTCTCTTCGTGATAACAGACAACATGGTAGGGGTATAAGACGCCCCCATTATGAATATTTAATGTGGTAAAGGAGTAGTTTAGGTACGTCCGAGGCTAAACCCTTGTTCTTGTAGCTGTCGGTTGAGTTCTTGATCCAAAGTAGAACCGTACGCACGAGAGATATGGTTATCGTCCATGTACACATAGACGTTGCCAAAAATAGGAGAACAAAAACCATCGGGACAATATTGTTCCGAAAAATCAAGACCATAAACCAAGGGATTGCGGTCTATCAAATCTTGAGCAGGATTAATATCTGCAAGTTTTTGTTCCCGCTTTTCTCCACAAAACGTAGGATCTTCTGGATGAGTCTGAGCACAGTCATAAATATTATCAGCCCATCGAGGATTATCACGTAACGCAAGAACAGGTATCCCTGCTCGAGTGTACGCTTCAATTTCTTCTTCGATACCGGGCACAAGAATCTCCGAATGATGCGCGTCTGTCTGTGTTACGAGCAAGGCGACTGCCTCAGGGTGAACATCAAGTACGAGCTGACGAATATTAGCGTTGTATTCTTCGCATTCTTCGTTAGGGTTCGGTTCTGCCTCCAACGGGTAACGACACGCGCCAAGATGTAAATCCATAAGGTTTGTTTGGTGCTCTTGAGCCCACGGTCTATAGAAGGCAATAGATTGCCCAGCATGCGAAGAGCCAATAACCATCATTAAAGGACTATCTGCCTTAGATGAGTTCTGTTCAAGTCCGCAGAGTGAATTGATGACTCCCCCGTCTCCTCCGATAAGACCGCCACAACCGTTCGGGTCGATACCATCGTATTGTTTTTCGGGGTCGGTAGTAGGAATAGGCGGATACTTGTAATGAGTAGAAACCTCGTTGTAGGCGTACGCCCCAGGAAAGTCAGGGCTTCCGGCAGCTTCGGCAAGAGCTTCGAGCTGATTGTTACGATGGTGGACCCACGCTTTAGCGCCCACGAGAGGAACACCAACAAGCATCAGGCAGCTCAGAATAATAGCTATTGGGCGAGCAGTAGCACCGGAGAGAAGTTTTTTCATTCCACGATGAGGTTTCGGTACCGCATGTTTTTTAACGGTGGGAGTACGTCGTAGAGGTTCTTCAATTCCATAGTGAATGATGGTGGCAATGACTATCGAGCTAATGATGAGCAACGAACCGACCAAAAAATCAGGGTGGTCCACGCGAGCGCGCGTTGAGTAGATGATGTAAACCGGCCAGTGTACGAGGTAGAGGGCGTAGGAGATTTCGCCGAGCTTTAGTAGTGGGGTGGAGCTGAGGATTCGGTCAACGCCCCATGGGGAGTTTGTTTGTCCTGCAAGAATAACGAGAGCGCCGCAGGTTACTGGCCACAGTGCAAGGTATCCGGGGAAGGCTTCTTGTACTGGCAGTATGAGCCCGCAGAGGATGAGTCCGGCAACGCCAACCCATCCCATGGGGATGCGAAGCCATCGTGGAGGTTTCCAGTAAAAGGTCACTATGGCAAGGAGTGTCCCGGTAGCGAATTCCCATGCTCTAGTGCGTGTATCAAAATATGCGAAGCCTTGGTTGGTAGCGGTTTCGTAGATGGAAAAGGCGAGTGAGATTCCCCAGACGGTGCCGAATACGAGTAAGGCTGTTCCGATGAGGTTAAGGCGGAAGCGGCGGACGAGTAATGCGACGCAGAGGAAGAGGATGGGCCAGAGGATAAAAATCTGTCCTTGCATGGACAGTGACCAGAAGTGTTGTAGGGGTGTTTTTGTGGCTGCGTCTTGGGCGTAATAGTCTACTGAGTTATATGCTAAACGCCAGTTGAGGAAGTATAAGAGTGCTGCTATGCCGTCGTGGATGATTCCCATGATGCGTGATGGGGAGAGAAAATACCATGAGGCGATGACGGTTCCGGCAATGACGGTGGCAGCAGCTGGTAGTAGGCGTTGAAAGACGTGTAGCCAGTATTTGATGAGGGCAAGCGGTTTTCCCTCATTGATTTTACGTAAGGTTGATAGTGAGAGGAGGAAGGCGGAGATGAAGAGGAATACGTCAACGCCTCCAGAGACTTTGCCGAACCAGATGTGGTAGGTGACGACGAGAAAGAGAGCTAATGCGCGTAGGCCTTGAATTTCGGGGCGAAAACCTTGGGTCTTGAGCCACCGCCTATTCAACGGGTATTTGGTGTGTGTTTGCGCAACCATGAAAGAGTTCTCTTTCTGTATGTGTGTATCTGATTGACGAGAGTGCTGACCTTTGAACGTTACCGGAACTGTGGTCGATTGTCTGCCTAAATAGTATTTTTTCTGAGTCTACTGTGAGCAAACACAAGTTCTTTTTGAGGTGAGAAAAGCCTGTTTTAGTCGCTGTGGGAGCGGCTAAAACAGGCTTTTCTCTGTTCTAGAGGGTTCTAGAAGAAGATGTTTTATTTATCTTCTTCGTCCTCTGTTTCGGGTTTCTCAACCACGAGAGTTTCGGTGGTTAGTACCAACGCTGCAATGGATGAAGCGTTCTCTAGCGCTGAGCGTGTTACTTTGACGGGGTCAATAACGCCAGCAGCGATGAGATCTTCGTAGTCGCCGGTACGTGCGTTGAATCCAGAGCCAACGGGTAGTTGAGCTACTTTGCTGGTGACGACGTACCCGTCTTCGCCAGCATTTTGAGCAATCCAGCGCAGAGGTTGGACGAGTGCTTTCTTGACGATTTCAACACCGGTTTGAGCGTCTTTTGACTCAAGTGTCATACCTTCAAGTGCTGCTAACGCATGCACGAGTGCGGTTCCGCCACCTGCAACGATGCCTTCTTCAAGTGCTGCACGGGTAGAGGATACTGCATCTTCAATGCGGTGTTTACGTTCTTTCGCTTCGACCTCGGTTGCTGCACCAACTTTGATAACTCCAACACCACCGGCAAGTTTTGCCAGACGTTCTTTGAGCTTTTCGCGGTCCCATTCGGAGTCGACTCGCTCAATTTCTGCGCGGAGTTGGTTGACTCGTTCAGCGACGTCTGCAGAGCTACCGGCACCTTCAACGATGGTGGTGTTGTTTTTGGTGACGGTAACACGGCGTGCTGAGCCGAGCTGGTCGATAGTGACTGAGTCAAGGGAGATTCCAAGTTCTCCGGTGATAACGGTTCCGCCGGTAAGAATTGCAAGGTCTTGCATAATTGCTTTGCGGCGGTCGCCGAAGCCAGGAGCTTTGACGGCAACGACGTTGAGGTTTCCTCGAAGCTTATTGACGACGAGGGTGCTAAGAGCTTCTCCGTCTACGTCTTCTGCGATGATGGTCAGCGGTTTTTTCGCCTGAACAATTTTTTCTAGCAGTGGCATAATCTCAGCAACAGTTGAGATTTTGCCTTGGTAGAGCAGGATGAGGCTATCTTCGAGGACTGCTTCTGCACGATCAGAGTCGGTAACGAATGATGGTGAGAGGTAGCCTTTGTCGAATTGCATACCTTCGGTAATTTCCAGTTCAATTTCTGTGGTTGAACCGTCTTCGATGGTGATGACGCCATCTTGTCCGACTTTGTCGAAAGCTTGGGCAAGCAGTTCACCAATTTCTGGGGACTGTGCTGAGATAGCCGCTACGTGTGCAACTTCTTCGCCTTGAACGTCTCTGGCGTTTTCAAGGAGTCGTTGGGAGACAGCGCGAACAGCTGTTTCGATGCCTCGTTTGACTTCTCCTGGTGCGGCACCAGAGGTGACGTTACGCAGACCTTCAGAAACAAGCGCTTGAGCGAGTACGGTTGCAGTAGTTGTACCGTCACCTGCTACATCGTTTGTTTTGGTGGCGACTTCTTTGGCGAGCTGAGCGCCAAGGTTTTCGTATGGGTCTTCTAGTTCAATTTCACGAGCGATAGATACACCGTCATTAGTAATGATAGGTGCGCCCCACTGCTTATCAAGAACTACATTGCGCCCGCGAGGGCCCAACGTCACTTTGACAGCATTTGCGAGTTTATCCACACCAGCTTGCAGGCTCTTGCGAGCTGCGTCATTGAATTCAAGCTGTTTTGCCATGAATTCTTAGCTCCTTTGTATTGTGTGCGGAAAAGATTATTTGTTGACGATAGCCAATACGTCGCGTGCGGAGAGGATGAGGTAGTCTGCTCCGCCGAAGGATACTTCGGTTCCGCCGTATTTGGAGAAGATGACGATGTCGCCTTCTGCTACGTCAACGGGGATGCGGTTGCCTTTTTCGTCGGTGCGTCCGGGGCCAACTGCGATAACTTTTGCTTCCTGTGGCTTCTCTTTAGCGGTATCAGGGATAACAAGTCCGGATGCGGTGGTCTGTTCTGCTTCGAGAATCTGGACAACTACGCGGTCTTCGAGTGGTTTGATGGAGGACATTTTTGCTCCTTGATGTTCTTTTAACATTTCTGATGTTTGAGCTAAGTAGTGCTTTGAGGGAGTTTCGTCGTCGCGGTGCCGATACTTCCTCAAGAATTATTAGCACTGTCAGCTCTTAAGTGCTAACACAAACTTTAGAGCCGTACCCTAGAGAAGGTCAAGAAAACCCGCCAGTTTCGCACACAGCGCATCTATAATATGAGCTCTAACCAAACATAAGGACACTGACGACTATGAGCACCTCTGTACATCCGGCACCAGCAGTTGAAGAAACTCAAGAAGAGTTAGAAGCAATTGCTTTGTTCGTCCCCTATAACGATAGTCATGCGCTTAATCATGCGACGCAATTACGAGCACAAGGCTTTAGCGCAGATAGTGTCCATAAGATTTTGACTCAAGCAAAGAACAGAACAAAAGCTCTTGAAAAATTTGGGCAACAAGCTCACCAAATGCTTTTAACCGAAGCTGGGTATGAACAGTCCACTCGTCAAGCTGTTGCGATGGTACATGCACAGCGCTTTGCACAAGCACAGATTGATTCTGTCGCAGATTTAGGGTGTGGTATTGGTGCTGACTCACTCAGTTTTGCGCAGGCGGGGTTAGCCGTTACTGCTGTAGAGATTGATCAGAGAACAGCTAGCTATGCCCAATATAATCTTATGGATTTTCCGTCGGCACAGGTTTTTTGTGCTGATATAGAACAGCTTGATTTAGCAGCGATTCACCAAACTTTTGGGCGCCAAATTGACGGGTTATGGCTTGATCCTGCACGGCGAACTGTCCAGCATGGTAAAACGCAGTCACGCACTTTCGATGCAGAAGATTTTTCTCCGCCTTTATCGTTCATTCGAAAATTAGCACAAACAGGAATTGCCATGGGCGTCAAAATGGGGCCAGCTATCCCCCACGATCAGATACCTGAAGAATGTGAAGCTCAGTGGATTAGCCATCAGGGATCTGTCGTTGAAGTGGTGTTATGGTTTAACGCGTTAGCACGACCTCACGTTAAAAGAAGCGCGCTCGTTCTTGATAGTGCCCCTTTTGAACCATCGGTTATCACTGAGGTTTCTAGCCCTTACCATGAATCTCACAGCCAGCAACAAGCATCTGAACCTCTGTATGAGGTCAAAGAATATATTTATGAGCCAGATGGTGCTTTAATTCGTGCGCATCTTCTCGGCGAAATTATTCGTACCACCGATGCAGAACTTATTGACGAACATATTGCGTATCTCACCAGTTCTTCTCCCCTGCAGGTTCTCGGACTCAAAGGGTATCGTGTAGAGCAGGTGCTTCCTATTAACGATAAACACCTCAAACGGTGGGTACGCAAGAATAACATCACCACTCTCACTATCAAAAAACGAGGGGTAGATATTTCTCCCGAACAACTACGTATCAAGCTCCTAGGACATCACAAAAATACTAAAAAATCAGTGACAGGACGTAGCGGAACACTCATTTTAACGCGGATTGGAGAGGGTAAAACCTCTCGACGGTTAGCGTTGGCTGTCTCACCTTTATGACGTCATAAGTTCGTAATTCTTCTTTTCTGTCCTACCATGGAAAAACACCATCACAGGTAGGAGAACAATGATTCCCTTCGCACCGTCTGCACCATCCACATTGGGTATAGAGTGGGAGCTTGCCCTTGTCGACGCCAAAACACAGGAGCTATGCTCTCGGGCTCAAGAAGTACTAGCACGAGTACAGCAGAAGAACCCCGAATTATTGGATGCTACTGAGGGTGCTCATCTCACCGGAGAGTTTCTCGATAATACCCTAGAACTTGTCACCGGGGTCTGCACAACTGTCGCAGAAGCCATAGAACAGTTACGTCACAGTGCATTAACTCTCAAACAGTCCACCGACGCACTAGGAATAGAGTTCTTCTCCGCCGGAACTCACCCCTTCTCGCGGAGTCTTGACCAGCCGGTAGCTTCTAAAGAACGTTATCTCAAGATGCTTGAGCGTACCCAGTATTGGGGGCGACAGATGGTCATTTACGGTGTTCACGTACATGTCGGTGTCGATTCTCGAGACAAGGCATTACCCATTATCGATGGACTCACCACCTACTACCCCCACCTACTTGCTCTCTCGGCATCCTCCCCTTTTTGGGAAGGTGTAGACACCGGTTACGTTAGCCAAAGAGCGTTAATGTTCCAGCAGCTTCCAACAGCCGGACTTCCCTTTCACTTTGATAGTTGGGAAGAATATGAAGCATATCTACAAGATATGCTTCATACAGGAGTTATCGACGACCCTAGTGAAAACCGTTGGGATATTCGTCCAGTACCCCATTATGGCACCGTAGAAATGCGTATTTGTGATGGGCTGTCATCGCTCAAAGATATTGCAGCTATCGCAGCTTTAACCCAATGTCTGGTCGAATCTTTCTCACGAAAACTCGATAGAGGAGAAAAGCTAGAGGCCCTCAAACCATGGCATGTTCAAGAGAACAAATGGCGGGCAGCACGTTATGGTTTGGACGCTATCATTATTCAAAATAATCGTAACGATGAACGCCCTGTACAAGAAGACTTACAAGAACTCGTCAGCGAGCTTTCCCCCATTGCGCAAGATCTAGGGTGCGTTGAAGAACTAAAGCACATTAAGACGATGATGGGCTCTGGAGGAAATAGCACCAGACAACGTCTGGTTGCCCAATCGGCCGGAGGCAATTTACGTGCGGTCGTTAAAGACTTAGTAGCTCAATGCCTCTAAACCCACATCTTTGACAATTGTGGACATCCAGTTCTTATATTGAGATGAGATGCACAGGTAACGATGAGTCCGTCTCGAACTCTAAAGGAGAAGGTTTTGTCCCTTCAGCAACCAGGCGTGCCCCTAATGCTGCAACCATCGCACCGTTATCAGTGCACAAAGACAGCTCAGGAACGATCAGTTCTACCGAATGTTCAGCACAACGTTGAGCAAGCAGCTCTCTGAGCCGTGAGTTTGCAGCGACGCCACCTCCTAAGAGCAATGTTTCTAGCCCTTGTTCAGTACATGCTAATAACGCTTTATGGGTGATGATGTCTACTACCGATTCTTGGAAAGAAGCAGCAATATCTGCAACAGGTACAGTTTCTTCTCGTGCTTGATATCCTTCGATGACTCGGGCGACAGCTGTTTTGAGACCGGAGAAAGAAAAATCATAGCGATGAGGTCCGGGGGCTTCAGCTGTTCCCATAAATTTTCGGGCAGAAAGTCCGCGGGGGAATCGGAAAGCCTGAGAATCTCCAGAACGACTAGCTTGGTCGATGGCAGGTCCCCCAGGGTAGTTGAGCCCGAGAAGTCGAGCTACTTTATCGTAGGCTTCCCCCGCCGCGTCATCAAGGGTAGCGCCAAGAAGACGAACATCTGATGTGATGTTATGAACGGCAAGAATCTCGGTGTGCCCGCCAGAAACTAATAGTGCGCCGAGCCCTCGTTCGCAGAGTTGTTCGAGGTGGAGAGTGCGAGTCGGTTGGGCAAGTAGACCGACACCAACATGAGCAACAAGATGGTTAATACCGTATAGAGGTTTTCCGGTAGCAACGGCTAACGCCTTAGCTGCGGAGACACCCACGATGAGCGCGCCGGCAAGGCCCGGTCCTGCAGTAACAGCAATAGCGTCTATTTCGTCTAAGTCCACTTGAGCTTCTTCAAGTGCCTGCTCTATCGCGGGAATCATCGCTTCAAGGTGTGCCCGAGAAGCAATTTCTGGTATGACTCCGCCAAAACGTACGTGTTCTTCCATGGATGAAGAAACCGTATTGCTCAGGAGTGTGGTTCCTCGTACGATGCCGATTCCTGTTTCGTCACAGGATGATTCAATTCCTAGTACAAGGGGTTCTCTATTGGTCATGGTGTTTTTCTTCTTGGAGAGATTCAACGTTTTCGAGGTTTTTCATCATTATCAGAGCGTCTACGCCATCGTTATAGTATCGTTCACGACGGTGCACCGGCGTATAGCCTTGAGCTAAATATAGATTCTGAGCAATAGGATTATCCGCTCTTACTTCTAGCATGATACGTTCCGCGCCACGGGCAAGGGCTTGTTCATGCAAGGTTTCGAGGAGCCATCTTCCGTAGCCTCGCCCCCTCGCAGAGGAGCAGACGGCTAGAGTCTGGACATCTGCGGTGTCTGCGACTGTCATAACACCGGCGTACCCAATAATTTGATGTTCTTGTTCTAGCACAATGTAATGACGAGTTGGGTGCTGTACCTCTGCTAAAAACATCTCTATCGGCCAAGCATCAACCGGAAAGAGTTCGCATTCTAGACGATGAATTTGTTCAAGATCGACTAGTTCTAATGTTCTCAACACTACCGTTGAGCCGTCTGCGGTTGTCCTAGTTTTTTCCATTAGGCAGTTCCTGCTGTCACCATAGACTGAGGAACTTTTGCGTCAGATTCCCGTAAATATAGTGCACTTGTTTCGGTCTTTAGGTTTTTCTGTCCTAACCGCCATGCGGCGTGGAGAAGGCCATAGGCCTCTGGTTGAACGTGAGTAAAATCAGCCGCAGCGTTCAGAACGTTAGAGTATAGTCCGGCACCTGCACCGTACACTGGTAAGTCTTTAAGATTGGAGGCAGAGCCTACCGCCGGTTCAGTACAGAGTTGATATCCGTGCTCTGTGAGTTCAAATTCTGCTGAATATACTTCTCTACGGCGGGCGTCAGTAGCCACGAGAAAACGCTGGTTTTGGTGTTCTTGAGCATGTTCATATGCAGATTCTGCGATGGCATATAAGCTCATAAGCCCGTAACACGGAATGTGATGAGCGAAGCTGAGCACTCGTGCCGTCATAATGCCGGCACGTAGCCCTGTGAAAGGTCCAGGTCCTCTACCGACAAGCACAGCATCTAGGTCTTTAGCGGTGAGCTGAGCCTGTTCTAAGGTTTGTTGCACATAAGGAGCCATGACTTCAGCATGTGAACGGGTATCTGAGGTTTTGCATTGGCCTAATAGTCTGACTCCATCGGCAGTCCATTGACCGAGGGCGACAGATGCAGTGGCGGATGAGTCTAAAGCAAGTACAAGCACGCTCTCTAGTCTAGCGGTTTCCTTGTCAAAAGATTATTGTTCAGCGTTCAATACAGCCGAGAGCCTGTCCACTAATTCATTCCATGTTTCAGTATTCCACCGAGGCCCGCATCCGCGAATCATCATCGTGCGTGGTTCTGAGCTGTATTCATCCGTTTCGTCTTCATCGTTTATCCCTTGAAATGGTATGTTTCCGTTTCCTCCGGTTGCTCGAATGATGTCGATTTCTAGGCGTGAATCGCTAAGGTGTTCAACTTTGTTTTCTCCCCATTCAACGATGGTCACAGAGCGTTCTAAAGAATATTCGAGGTCAAGGTCATCAATTTCTTCAGCGCTGCTTAGACGGTAGGCATCTACGTGCACAAGGTCAGGTCCACCAGGGCGGATACCATCTGCAAGGTTAGGGTGCACTCGAGAAAGTACAAAGGTTGGAGAGATAATTCCTTCACGTACCCCTAGCGCATGTCCAAGGCAACGCGTGAAAGTCGTCTTTCCTGCTCCTAATTCGCCGTTGAGCATGATGAGGTCTGCAGGACGTAGCAGTGGCGCTAATGCTTGTGCAAGGTGTTGGGTGTCTTCTTTTGAGGAAAGTTCAAAGGTTACGGTCTTATTCATCACGGGTATTATCGTTCTTCGTCGTTTAGGGGTGGTAGACGCGTGGGACTCGAGCAGAAATGCGGGTGACAATCTCATAGTTGATGGTTTGAGCGGCCTCTGCCCAAGCTTCTACTGGAGGATTCTCCCCTGCCCCAAAGAGTACAACGCGAGCGCCTAAGTATCCGTGTTTGCTCTCTGATAGTCCAGCTTCGCCGAGGTCTATCACCATTTGGTCCATGGCTATTCTGCCGACGACTGTATGGTTTTGTGCGGGGTATCCTTCTCTGTAGATACGTACTGGTGCGTTCTGGGCGATGCGAGGTATCCCGTCCGCGTACCCCATGGGGATGAGCGCTAATGTTGTGGGTTTTGTGGTGCGGTAGTTGAGCCCGTATGAGACTCCTTGTCCAGCGGGTACTTCTTTGACTGCGCTAATGTATGTTTGCACTGTCATAGCTGGTTCTAAACCTAGTTCTTGTGAGGTTTTACCCTCGATGGGGCTTAACCCGTAAAGTCCGATGCCGACGCGTACTGTATTGCAAAGTAGCTCTTGTCCGTAAAGCCCTTCTCCCGTTCCTAGGGTGGCGGGAGTATTTGCTAGGTGAATATATTTTGGGTTCAGGCCTATTGTTTGGGCTTGTTGTACGGCCTGAGAAAAATGCGTTAGCTGTTGTTGTGTTTCAAGGCGTTGAGGTTCGTCTGCGACAGCTAGATGAGAAAAAATACCACAGACGTTGATAAGGCCTTGGTCTTGATATTTTTTGGCTTGGGCGAAGAAAGTCTCCCATTGTTCTGGTACACATCCGTTACGCCCTAGACCGGTATCTATTTTGAGGTGGACGTGGGCGGTTTTGTTGAGTTGTTGTGCTGCACGCGCAATATGTTCGAGATCCCAACCGGAGCTGCCTAGCTGGATGTTATGTTCTATGGCTGTAGCGAATGGGGTGCGGGGGGTGTGTAGCCATGCGATGAGTGGAGCTTCGATTCCTGCTTCTCGAAGTGTTATAGCTTCACTCACGTGTACGACGCCAAGGATGTCTGCGCCAGCTTCTAGTACGGTTTTCGCTACGGGTATTGCACCGTGCCCGTAGGCGTCTGCTTTGATAATGGCGATAAGTGTTCGGTTGCCGATATTTTTTCGGATGGTTTGAACGTTGTGGGTGATAGCTTGTGTGTCAATGATAGCTAGACGTTCTAGGCCGTCTTCGTGTAGCTGTTTTTTGCGGGGTGTTTTGTGCATAGCTAGACTCCTACTGTTCGTGGTTTTTAGTATCTCATGTTCTGCTCTTTTCTGTGTAGTGCATCGTGTTCGTGACGTTATCGAGGATAAATAGGTGCGTCCTTGTTCGTTGTGCAATACAGTAAAGAGGTGCAGCACGATACTACAAAGTTTTTTTCTCAGTTCAGTTCTTCTGATTCGCCTAAGATGCATCTTCATATTCTGTCGATGCATACGTCGCCTTTAGATCAGCCAGGTACTGCGGATGCTGGTGGAATGAATGTGTATATTCTTCGTTCTCTTCAGGCGTTGTTGAAGCTGTATCCGAACCTATCAGTAGAGGTATTTACGTTAGATACTTCTGGTTCTTCTTCACCGTCCGCACAGGTATCGGAGGTGTTACCGCGGACGGTCGTGCATAGTCTTCAAGTTGATGCTGCGGCAGGTGCGTCAAAGGATCAGTTGCCAGCGTTGGTTGATGATTTTGCAAAGGCAGTAGCTGATGCGGCGTTAGAGAATCCTGATATCGTTCATTCTCATTATTGGCTTTCTGGCATGAGTGTTCTTTCTTTGTTAGAGGGGGCGTGGAAGGATTATTCTGTGCCGTGGGTACACACCATGCACACAACCGCCGCTGCTAAGGATGCTCGTTCTGGGCAGGGTGAAGATCGTGAGCCTCAAGCTCGGTACGAGGGTGAGCAGAAGATTTGTCAGCAGGTGACCTCTTTGGTGGTTAATACTGTTGATGAGGCTCAGCAAATGGTGCGTTGGTATGGTGCTCAGGAGGAGAAAACGGTTGTTATTCCGCCGGGGGTTGATTCTCAGGTTTTTCACGATGTAGTGCCTTCTCGTCGGATGAATGAGGGTTCTTCTTCTGAATGTTTTCTGGTATTTGCTGGACGGCCTCAACCGTTAAAGGGGTTGCACATTTTGGTGGAGGCTCTTGCTCTTCTGCCTCAGGACATTTCTGTAAGGTGCGCTTTTATTGGGCAGGGCAGCCCTGAGTATCACCAGCAGCTTGTCTCTCGTGCTGAGGAGTTAGGAGTGGATGAGTGTATTGATTTTTATCCTTCGTATCCACCAGAAGAGTTGGCAGAGTTTTTCCGTAGGGCAGATATTGTGGCTGTTCCGTCGTCTTCTGAGACTTTTGGTTTAGTTGCGTTAGAGGCTCAGGCTTGTGGCGCTGCGGTTTTAGCGAGTGATGTTGATGGGCTAAAAAGTGCTGTTGCTGACGGTGTCAGTGGGGTGTTGGTTTCTCCGCGTACTCCTAAGGCGTGGGCTATTGCTGTAGAACAGATGGTTCGTTCGCCACAGAGTAGGCGTTTATTAGGTCAAAATGGTGCTCACCGTGCCCGTGAGAAAACATGGGAGCATAGTGCGGAAGATATGCTTAGGTTATATAGAACTCTTATGAGTTTGGCGTAGAAAAGTTTCTGTTTTGTCGAAGGAGCGCAATATGTATCCTCAGGGAGTTGGCGTTAAACGTTTTACGATGTCTGATGATGAGTTTATGGCGTATTTAGATGCGTCTAAAATTACGGGTGAGGTTGCGACTGCTCGTGAGAATAATCTAAGCCATATTCAAGGTTTCATTGATGGCAACGAGCATTTAGAGTTTGGGGTGAAATGGACTCGACCATGGACGTATGAGGATGTTTTTGAGGTGATGACGCGTCGGGTTGGTATTGTTTCTGACCCAGAGTTTCGTATGGGTCAGGATACTATTAGTGCCCGTTTGTGTGTTGATGCTTTACGTCGTTATGCTCGTATCTTTGGTGCTGCGGTCCGTGAGAAGAAGTCACTTCTTTTTGCGACAGGGCATCCCGCTGGATTATTTCCTATCTATGCGCAGATGGCACATATTGCGCGTTCTCATGGGGCGCAGGTACTGAGTATTCGTGAGGGTGAACGATTTTTAGATGGGGATCTTCGCCAAATTTTTGATGTCATTGTTTTTGAACAGTATGGCGGTCTTCAACATACTCATTTTCCTGGTCCCATGGATATTGCGTTATCTCAGTTATCTGAGCGTGGTATTGTTCCTGATTTGGTGATTGCAGATCATGGTTTGGCGGGGTTTGCGGCTTCTGTTGGTGTGGATACTATTGGCATTGCGGATTGTAATGATCCAGGGCTTTTTGTATCTGCTGAGCAGGGTCATATTTTGGAGGTTGTTCCGATGGATGACAATGTTACTCCACATTTATATGCCCCTGTTATAGAGTTTATTCTCACAGAAGCGGAACTCATCTAAGCGTCAATCCTTGACACTTATGTCTATTTACCTCAGCAAAGTTCATTCTTTAAGGAAATTTTGTCCACATTTATCCGTTTTCTTGAGGTGATATGCCTATTTGCTGAGTTCATAGGATTATCATGGGGGAAGCGCAATAACATTAGATAGCGTATCATTCACGTACTGATGTTCTACTAGGAGATACAAATTTTTAGGGGTGTCTCCTAGCTCTTTATCTTAGGGAAATATTCGGGGGAATCTTCAGGTGGCTAGCAATACCATCATTAAACAACGTTGGTCAGAGAACCGCGGTCTTAAAACCTGGCAACCTAAAGTTGTTGCAGCGTTGTATCTCTGCGATGCTCTGGTGATTACGTTCACCATCATTTTTTCACATCTTGTGAGTTTTGGTTTCAATAACGCTGAAGTACTCGGTCGTTTTGACGCATCGTGGAATTACGCTGCTACGGGTTTTGTCCTTGCCATTTTATGGTTTATCACTCTTGATATCTCTAATTCTCGCAATATCCGGTATCTCGGACAAGGAAGCGATGAGTATCGTCTAGTTTTCAAAGCCACTAGCTATTTTTTCTGTGGACTAGCTATTTTCTCGTACATGACGAAGGTAGATTTTGCCCGCACCTATATTTTTATAGCCTATCCTCTAGGTCTCATATTACTCTTAGCTGCTCGATGGAGTCTACGACGTTACCTCGTACATTGGCGTCAACGCGGACGTGCTCTCACCCGTGTTTTGGTGATTTCAGATACCGAGTCGGGTAAACACCTCTACGATATTTTGAGGGAAGCGAAGCTTTCTGGGTTGAATCCGGTGGCTTTCTATTTGCCGGGGTATTCCGAAGGAAAAGTCATCTCCGAGGTTGAAGCTCCCATTCTTGGTTATAGCACGGATTCCCAAGAAATTCTGAGAGTATGCGTCGAGAATAATATCCAAGCCGTTGCAGTATCTTCAGGGCATCGACTGACACCAAAACAGTTGCGAACTTTGGGTTGGGATCTCGCAGCCTCTCATATCAAGCTTATTCTCGCCCCAGCCATGACTGATATCGCTGGACCACGTATCCATACCCAGCCGCTTAACGGTGTTCCTCTCATTCACGTATCGACCCCTCGTATGGAAGGATTCTCTGCCTTAATCAAACGGACTATTGATATCGTCTGTTCTACGTTAGGGCTTATTGTGCTAGCTCCTTTACTTATTGCTGTTGGTATTATTATCAAGCTAGATGGTGGACCAATCTTCTTCTTCCAAGAGCGAGTAGGGTACCGTGGTGAAACGTTCAAAATGGTGAAGTTCCGTTCGATGGTGACCAACGCTGAAGAGCTTAAAAAAGATTTGCAAGATCGGAATGAGGGCAATGGCGTTCTGTTCAAAATGGCAAATGACCCTCGTATTACCAAGGTTGGAAAGTTTATCCGTAAATATTCCATCGACGAACTTCCTCAGTTATGGAATGTATTTGTTGGTGATATGTCCCTCGTGGGGCCTCGCCCACCGTTGGAAACTGAGGTCAATCAGTATGAGGAGGAAGCCTACCGCCGTCTACTGGTCAAACCCGGTATTACTGGTCTATGGCAGGTTTCTGGACGTTCTGACCTCTCATGGGAAGAATCTATTCGCTTAGACCTATACTATGTTGAGAACTGGTCAATTACTGGTGACTTTGTTATTCTCTTCCGTACCGTACGCGCAGTCTTCGCTAAGCAAGGCGCATACTAGCACAGTCCATCTTTTTAAAAAATTGGTGGGTGCCCAACTTTGGGCACCCACCAATTTTTTATGAACAGTAAAACACTATTCTGAGAATATTTCTGAGATAGCTTGTGCAATATATTCTGTCACGACACTCGGTGGTGTTGGGCCCCCGCATTCGTTACGATGAACGTTCTGCGCTGCCTGATGATGGATAGCTACAGCGCTTGCGGCTACTCTCAAAAAATCTACGGTAGATAATGAATGGTTCTGTGTTCTGGCTTGGGCATGGCGTGTGGCAAGGAAAGATCCCATAATCCCACTCAGGGTATCTCCACTTCCTGCTGTTGCTAGCCAACTATGAGGTGCTTGGAGTTTGTACCCTTCCTCGTTTTCGGGGCTAGCGATATAGCTCGTGTGCCCTTTGAGAAGTACTGTTGCCCCTGTTAGTCGAGCTGTATGTTGAGCCCAATAGCTAGGGTTTTTGAGAATATCGTGTTGTTCTGGTACATCATGGGCATGATGTTCATTCCATAAAGTGGGGTTCAAGGAAGCAATCCATGTGAGCATCTGGTGTAGTTCTCCGGCATGAGGAGTCACGATACGATGACTTTTAGCTGGGCCGTTTAATGCAATAGATTGAGCAAAATACGGTAGCGCTTGGGCATCTAATACTGCTGGAACCGGTTCATCAAGAATCCGTTCTAGAAGTTCTTGACGTTCTTCACCCGTTGCGCCAGAGCCTGCGCACCATGCATCAGGTGTAGGCATCTTTTCGCGGTTAGTAGTGCATACCGCTTCTGGAACATGCAGGTGTATCAGAAGGTTAAGGGCATCAGTACCAAGAAACCGCACCATTCCCACACCACTATGGACCGCGGCTTTTGTGGCGAGTAGTCCGGCACCAGGGTATTCTGGGCTACCTGCAACGACACCTAATACACCACGAGTGTATTTATGGTCAGTAGGCGTGGGCAGTAGGATGTCATTTTTAAGATCTTCAATAGTGTAAGTGGTATAGCATTGATCGATAGCTTTTAGCGGATCCATGTCTACGTTGTATCCTTAGGGGTACGTTGGCAGTGTTAGAAATTATCCATTCTTTTTGGTGTTCTCGATGTTTTAAGAAGTTCTAGTTCTTCACTGTTAAGGTGTTCTGCTATCACCATAGCAGTGGCTATTGGTTCGTCATGGCTTAGCGTTATATGCCAGTGGTTGATACGTAATTTTTCAGCATATGATTTGACTGTTCCGGACAGAAGAAGTTGAGGTTTCCCATTCACACTATTGGTGATGGAACAGTCTTTCCATGACAGCCCTGATGGTGCCCCTAAAGCTTTTGCAACAGCTTCTTTAACAGCAAAACGTGCTGCCAGTGAGCGTATCGGTTTTTGCTGTTCTTCTTCGCTGAAGAGTCGCTGGCGTAATGCTGGTGTTTTATGGATTATTTTTTCAAACCGGTCGATATTTACCACGTCAATACCTGTCCCAATAATCATCTACTACTCCCCCAATATGAACCATAACGATTCAGGGGGTGGTGAACCATAATTCATGGTTCACCACCCCCTGAAGAAGTCATCTCAACAGCACAAGGTCTTGTCCCGTTGATAGTTTGCGGTTTTTATTCCACTGTCACAGATTTTGCCAAGTTACGTGGCTGGTCAACGTCCAAGCCTTTAGCTCCAGCGAGTGCACATGCAAAAATTTGCAATGGTACGGTTGCTAGCAGAGGCTGAAGAAGAGCTGGGCACTGTGGGTAGGTGATGACGTGGTCAGAGTATGGGAGAACTGCGTCATCGCCTTCCTCTGCAATCACCAAGGTTACTGCGCCGCGTGCTCGTACTTCTTGGATGTTAGAGACAACTTTAGAGTGCAAGGAGTCTCGTCCACGAGGTGAAGGAACAACAACGAAGATGGGTTGTCCTTCTTCAACAAGAGCAATAGGTCCGTGCTTCAGCTCGCCTGCGGCGAAACCTTCTGCATGGATGTATGCAATCTCTTTGAGTTTCAATGCGCCTTCGAGTGCTACGGGGAATCCGACGTGGCGGCCAAGGAACAACACGGACTTAGCATCTTTCATGGAGATACCAAGATCTTTGATTTGTTGTTCTTTGGTGAGAAGCTCTTGAATCTTCTCCGGCATCGCTTGTAGCTCGCTCAAGACCTGCTGAATTTCGTCCTTGTACATGTTGCCACGAAGCTGAGCAAGGTAAAGACCGAGTAGATATGCTGCGGCAATTTGTGATAAGAAGGCTTTCGTTGAAGCTACAGCAATTTCTGGTCCGGCGTGAGTGTATAGTGCTGCGTCTGATTCACGTGGCAAGGTTGAACCGGTGGTGTTGCAAATAGAGACAACTTTTGCGCCTTGTTCTTGTGCGTGTCGTACTGCCATCAGAGTGTCCATGGTTTCACCTGATTGTGAGAGTGAAACCACGAGGGTTTTCTCGTTAACGATGGGGTCACGGTAGCGGAACTCGTGTGCAAGCTCAACTTCGGTGGGGATACGGCACCAGTGTTCAATTGCGTAACGTGCAACCTGTCCAGCGTATGCTGCGGTACCGCATGCGACAACAATAATTTTATCGATGGAGCGGAGAATACTGTCATCAATTTTTAGCTCGTCAAGGGTGAGATTTCCGTTCTCATCGAAACGTCCCATGAGAGTGTCACGTACGGCAGCTGGCTGTTCATGGATTTCTTTTTCCATGAAGGACTCATATCCGCCTTTTTCTGCTGCGGCAGCATCCCATTCGATATCGAAAGGTTTACCTTCTGCGGGGTTTCCTTCGAAGTCGATGATGGAGTAATCGGTTCCGGTAATGGTCACGATTTGGTCTTGTCCCATTTCGACAGCACTCTTGGTGTAGTCGATGAAGCCGGAGACGTCAGATCCAAGGAAGTTTTCGTTTTCGCCAAGACCGATAACAAGTGGTGAGTTACGACGTGTTGCTACCACGCGGTCAGGGAAGTCTGCGTGAATAGCCAAGATGGTGAAAGCACCTTCGAGTCTATTAGACGCTTGACGGATAGCCTCGGTGAGGTCTTTTTCTTCGAGGTTGTTATAGATATCAGCGATGAGGTTTGCTGCGATTTCGGTGTCTGTTTCAGAAAGGAACTGAACACCTTTGGCGCTGAGCTCACTGCGGAGTTCTGCAAAGTTTTCGATAATGCCGTTGTGTACGATCGCTAGGCGGTTATTATCAACGACGTGGGGGTGGGCGTTGGCGTCGTTGGGTCCACCGTGGGTTGCCCAGCGGGTGTGTCCAATGCCAATGTGAGAATCCGCGATGGGGTTCTCTTCTACCTCTTGAACGAGGTTAACTAGTTTTCCTGCTTTTTTACGGAACTCGATGCCTGCATCGCCAACAACAGCAACACCGGCGGAGTCGTATCCGCGGTATTCTTGGCGACGGAGCCCTTCAAGGACAACATCATATGAGTTGTGATCAAATTTTTTACCGTCTGGGTTAGAACCCAGACCAACATATCCTACAATTCCACACATACAGCTAATACTACCTGAGAACCGTGAAAATTTTAGGTGTGTGCCACGCGCGGTGTGGGATACTCGTCGTTGTTTTATCTTCTGACACGTTCTGAGCAAACTGCTCATATTGAGGTTTTTCTAGGTGAAGAGAACTAAAATGTGTTCAATGAGCTCAGCCCCTTTATTATCGCGACACTCACCTTTTCTGGAACTAGATCGTGCCACGTGGTCACGTTTATCTTCGGAGATTGAGGTTCCTCTTAGCGAGTCTGAAATTGAACAATTGCGCGGATTGGGAGAGACTCTCGACGTAGAAGAAGTGCGTAATGTGTATCTTCCGTTGTCTCGCTTATTGAATTTATATGCAAACTCTACTGCCTCTATTAATCGTATGACTAATGATTTTTTGGGGTTATCGCAGCGTCGTGTTCCTTTTATTATTGGAGTTGCGGGTTCTGTAGCAGCAGGTAAATCAACAACGGCACGCCTGCTTCAAGCGTTGCTCAGCCGTTGGCCTTCTACCCCAGATGTTCAGCTCATTACAACAGACGGTTTCTTATATCCCAATGCGGAGCTTGAACGCCGTGGGATCATGGCTCGTAAGGGTTTTCCCGAGTCTTATGATCGTCGTGCGCTATTGCGTTTTATTGCTGATGTAAAGTCTGGCGTGCCACGGGTGAGTGCACCAAAGTATTCGCATTTGTTCTACGACATCATTCCTGACGAAAAAATTGAAGTAACATCGCCTGATGTCTTAATTGTTGAAGGACTTAACGTATTAGCACCGCCTAAATTGCGGGGGCAGAGCCAAGCAGCCTTGTCTTTGAGCGATTTTTTTGATTTCTCTATCTACGTTGATGCCCGAACGAGTGATATCGAGCGTTGGTATATTGATCGTTTCTTGTCTTTACGCGATCATGCTTTTCAGAATCCGGATTCGTACTTTAATCGTTATGCGAATCTTTCAGATGAGGAAGCTGTAGAGATAGCAACTTCAATTTGGCGCACTATTAATGAGCCCAATCTTTTAGAGAATGTTCGCCCCACAAGGGCACGTGCACAACTAATTCTTTCTAAGGGGTCAGACCATAGTATTTCTCGTGTGCTTTTGAGGAAGAATTAGTAGTGATGGCTAAGTCTCGTTCTTTTGGTCGTCGTTGGTTTTTATCTGCTGCGGCGACTCTTTCTTTGTGTTCTTGTAGCTCTCATGCTGAGCAACCTCAAAGTCGCACAGAAGTATCATTGCCTGAGGCTCGAGGGGGAAAGTTAGCACAGGAGTCTCCCATCACGTCGGATTCAACCGAGTCACCGCAGGCGGAGCCTTCAGCGCATCATTTTCGTGCCGATTCTTTATCTGTTCTCGTCAATAAGCAGCACCCTCTTGACCCGATTCACTACCATCCACATGATTTGGTACCTTTTGGGTCGGTATTACTTCGTGAAGAGGCAGCTCAGAACGCTCATGCTTTGTTTGCGGCAGCTACGCGTGAAGGTTTATCTCCTACGACGTTGAGTGGTTATCGTTCGTATGATGATCAGATTAACACCTACGAACATTGGGTGAACACATATGGCAAGGAACAAGCTGACACTGCTTCTGCTCGTCCGGGGTATTCAGAACATCAAACGGGTTTAGCTCTTGATATTGGTTCAGCCGCAGGCAATTGTAATCTTGCAGTATGTTTCTCTCAAACCCCTGAAGCACAATGGTTTGCTCGTTATGCTCACCGTTTTGGTTTTATTCTGCGTTTTCCATATTGGAAGCATGAGCTTACTGGTTATTTTTATGAGTCATGGCATTTTCGATATATCGGGGTGAGTGAAGCCGAACGATACTATCAATCTCACGCTGAATGTTTGGAAACATTTTGGGGTTTTGGTCCGGCACCAGCATACCTCTAAATGAAAAAATCTGATATTTTTTTCAAAAAGTAGGATAGGTCAATATCCCATGTCACACCATGTGACTAAATACACTATTTTCGAGAGAAAATATCTTTTCTAAACATTCAAATTAGTTCAGGACAAAGATACTCTTATATACATGCTTAATGGATTTAAAGATTTTATTACCCGTGGCAACGTCGTCGACCTCGCAGTAGGTCTTATCATCGGCACCGCCTTCACCGCAGTTATCACCGCATTGGTTGAAGCTGTTATCATGCCTGCAATCGCAATGCTTGTTGGCTCCCCCAGCTTCGACGATTTCCTCGTATTCGGAGAAATCAAGATTGGTGTATTCCTCACCGCAGTTGTGAACTTCCTTCTCATCGCAGCAGCTGTTTACTTCGCGATCGTTACCCCCATCAACAAGATGAACGAACGTCGTGCAGCTAAAATTGCAGCTGGCGAAGAAGATGAAGAAGAAGTTGATCCTCAGATCGTTCTTCTCAAAGAGATTCGCGACGCTCTTTCCAAGTAATCTTTATTGAACTAACACAATAAAATACTTAAAAAGTTACTCCCCATATCTTGTACAAGATATGGGGAGTAACTTTTTCCCTTTTTCCTTTTTCACAGCAGAAACATCAACACTGCTCCTGCTATATAGGGGATTCTTATCTATGATGTGTTAGATAAGAATCCCCGTACCACTTACAAACCTAGTTCTCGTTTGACGATATCAGCTAGATAGGCTGCATAGCGATCAGCAGTCTCCTGGTCCGAGGCTTCTACCATGACACGAACCAAAGGCTCAGTTCCTGATGCGCGAAGTAAGACACGGCCAGTTTCACCGAGTTCTTCTTCAACCTCTGCAATAGCTTGTTGAAGCTTCTCACAGGTTGCAACACCATCACGGTCGACTCCCCGAACATTAATCAGGCACTGAGGAGTTGCCTTCATACGGCTAGCCAGTTCTGAGAGTGGAAGACCCGTACGAACAATTTCTGCAGCAAGTTGCAGTCCAGTGAGTACACCGTCACCAGTCGTCGCATAATCGCTCATAATGACGTGGCCGGATTGCTCACCGCCCAAGTTATAACCTTGAGCGTTCATCGATTCAAGAACATATCGGTCGCCTACAGAAGTACGCTCCAATTTGATACCTTGTTCTCGAAGATATAGTTCAAGTCCCAAAGAACTCATCACTGTTGCAACGAGGGTGTTATCTTTGAGCCTTCCAGCTTCATTCATCGCTACCGCAATAATCGACATGATTTTATCGCCGTCAACAAGGTTGCCCTGTTCGTCTACAGCAATGCAACGATCGGCGTCTCCGTCATGGGCAATGCCAAGGTCAGCGCCATGGGCAACGACCATTTCTTGAAGCTTTTCTGGGTGGGTGGAGCCCACTCCATCGTTGATGTTGATTCCATCAGGAGCAGCAGCAACAACTTCGATATCGGCCCCTAGCATGCGGAATGCATCCGGAGAGACACCCGAGGCTGCACCATTTGCGCAGTCAAGGACGACTTTCAGACCGTTAAGGCGTCGATGGCCAGGAATGGTCGAAAGCAAGTGCGTCACGTACCGGTCTTCTCCATCGGTGAGAGGACGTATACGCCCCACTTCCCCACCGGTGGGATATCTGAACTCTTTGGAGCGATACAACGCTTCAATCTCATCTTCGATGGCGTCATCGAGCTTCTTACCGCCTCGAGCAAGGAACTTAATTCCGTTGTCCTCAGCAGGGTTATGTGAAGCTGAAATCATCACACCGAAGTCTGAACCTGTAGCCCCAACCAAATATGCTGCTGCTGGCGTGGGAACTAAACCAGCATCCCACACATCAACACCAGAAGCAGCAAAACCAGCCATCATCGCAGATCCGATGAACTCACCGCTAATACGGGAATCATGGGCGATAAGCGCCTTGGGTCGGGTACCTTTTTCTACCGTATTGAACCCTAATACGATGGAGGCAGCCTGCGCGAGCTCTAAAGCCATACTTGGCGTAATGAGCTCATTCGCCAGACCGCGTACACCGTCGGTTCCAAATAATCTTTTCGACATCACTGGCTATTCTACGCCTTTTAGTCTAATTATCCTCGTCTTTGAGAATTGGAAATCCTTCTGGATTTTCAGGGTCTTCATCATCAAAGACTGCAGAAGCTGGACCGATAATGAGCGAATCAACATTGCCAACAACATCTTTATCTTTATTGGGGTAATCGAATTGGCTCAAAACATGACGCATTGCCTCAAGTCGGGCACGCTTTTTATCGTTAGATTTAATAACGGTCCATGGAGCATCACCGGTGTCTGTATAGAAGAACATTGCTTCTTTTGCCTCAGTATAAGCATCCCACTTATCCAAAGAGGCTAGGTCTGTAGGAGAAAGTTTCCACTGACGTACGGGGTCTGTTCTACGAGAGTTGAAACGAGCTAGCTGTTCTGCTCGTGTCACGGAGAACCAGAACTTGATGAGTTTAATACCAGAGTTCACAAGCATACGCTCCAAATCTGGTACTTCACGCATGAATTCGTAGTATTGCTGTGAGCTGCAATAGCCCATGACTCGTTCGACTCCTGCACGGTTGTACCAAGAGCGGTCCATCATGACGATTTCTCCGCCGGCAGGAAGGTGCGCAATATAGCGTTGGAAATACCATTGGGTTTGTTCTATTTCGGTGGGTTTCTCAAGCGCAACCACACGTGACCCACGAGGGTTTAGGTGCTCAGTAAAACGTTTAATAGAACCACCTTTACCAGCGGCATCTCGGCCTTCAAAGATGATAAGGATTTTCTGTCCGGTTTCTTTAACCCACAATTGTAATTTCAAAAGCTCAATTTGCAGAGCTCTCTTCTCACGTTCGTATTCTTTACGTGAAAGTTTTTTATCGTAGGGATAACCCTTTTTCCAAGCGTCAGAGTCGCTGGTTTCACCTGAAAGTTTCTTCGTCAATGAAGCAATTTCATCTAGCTCAGCTGAATAATCTTCAACGACTGAGACTCGACGTACCTCTTTTTTCAAAGCAGCTTTAATAGCTTCTTTCTGGTGAGTATCGGCTCCAGAAGCAGAGGTTTTTTCAACCTTAGCTTCGGTGTTCTCGTTATTTCCATTGGTAGCTACCATAGCTGCCCTCTCCGTTGAGTTTCTTTTGGTGGTTGGTTCCATTCATATTCTAAAGAGCTTTAGAACTGAGACACAGTGTTACTGGCAGATAGACCCTAATAATCAGGTGTATCGAACGAACCAGCACGCTCTTCTTATCCTACTCTTCTCAGGTTGAGGGTAGAGATTTTTTGTTCATAGAATGAGAGTGCTGCTACACCAGAGCCCTTTTCGAAAAATATATTCCTGAGATACGCCAAAGGCAGAGCCTCCTCTTTGGGAGACTCTGCCTTTGAACAGTGTAGAGCCAAATGCTCTCGTTGCGTGATTAACGCTTGGAGAACTGTGAAGCCTTACGTGCCTTCTTGAGACCTGCCTTCTTACGTTCGATAACGCGTGCGTCACGGGTAAGGAAGCCAGCCTTCTTCAAGGTAGGACGGTTGTTCTCAACGTCGATTTCGTTCAATGCGCGTGAGATACCTAGGCGCAAAGCACCTGCCTGACCGGAAGGTCCACCGCCGTGAATACGTGCGATAACGTCATATGCACCTTCAAGTTCAAGAATTTTGAAAGGTTCGTTAACCTCTTGCTGGTGCAATTTGTTAGGGAAGTAGTTCTCGAGTGCGCGACCGTTGATGGTCCACTGGCCGGTGCCAGGTACAACGCGAACACGAGCAACTGCTGCCTTACGACGACCAACTGCTGCACCTGCAACAGTAAGTGCGGGGCGGGGTGCTTTTGCGTCTTCTGCTACGGGAGCGGAAGATTCAGAAGTGTAGCTGGTTAGCTCTTCTTCTACTACGATCTGCTCTTCATTCTGAGCCACGATTTCTCCTAATGTTCTTTCGTTGGCCCGAATTACTGGGCGACCTGAGTGATTTCGAAGGTCTTAGGCTGCTGTGCAGCATGCGGGTGCTCTGCACCTGCATAAACCTTAAGATTTTTCAGCTGCTGTGCTGCAAGCTTGTTTTTAGGAAGCATGCCTTTAACAGCTTTCTCTACGGCACGAACTGGGTTTGATTCCAAAAGTTCTGCGTAAGAAACTGACTTCAGTCCACCCGGGTAACCGGAGTGACGGTAAGCACGCTTTTGTTCTAGTTTTGCACCGGTTAGTGCAACTTTGCTTGCGTTAACGATAATGACGGAATCGCCAGTATCAACGTGAGGAGCAAAAGTCGGCTTGTGCTTTCCGCGCAGCAGTGTTGCGGTCTGGCTGGCAAGACGACCCAGGATTACGTCAGTAGCGTCAATGACGTGCCACTGGCGTTCTACTTCACCGGGTTTCGGAGTGTAAGTGCGCAAAATTTCGCCTTTGTCTCGTTTGAACAGTTGGCGCTTAGTTGGGTATCGCGCCTAATTACTAATATGCGTCAAACAGGGTTTGGGTGAGGACCAAACGCATCTGTTGTTCTTATATCCTGTACACTTCATAAATATTTGCTCTGCAACTGAGCTATTTCTGAAGGTATTTCAACCAGGACAGAACACGCACAATATATAAGACTATACATGAGGATTACTAGTTAATCCACAGGATTCTCTTTTAATTTCGAGTTCCCCATCACATCAGAGCTCTCTACGAGACCGAGCTTGCCGAGCTTGCATTTCAAAAGCTGATTCTTCGGGGTATGTAATCTCAGATAACGCCAGGCCCCATGGCGGCGCAAGACGTATTTGAGAATCTCGTAACGGGTTTTTAATCCTATCCCCCAACCATTCACTATTATGAGTGCCAGATCCCACCGAAACTGCTGCAGCAATCAACGAACGCACCATGTGATGACAAAAAGCATCAGCACGAATATCAGCACGGATAAGCCCCTGCTCTGTACGATAAAAACTCAACTCACGTAATTGGCGAATAGTTGTCGCCCCTTCACGAGGCTTGCAGAACGACAAAAAATCGTGAAGCCCTAATAACACCTCACAGGCATCATTCATCAGCTCAAGATCTAGTGGCTGATCTACCTGCCACGCTAGGCGTCTGTAAAGGGCAGATTCTCCAGAATAATTACTGCCATCATCAATTAAATAACGATAAGAACGGCCAGTAGCAGAGAAACGAGCGTCAAACGTGTGGCAGGTTGCAGAAACTGCAAGAATACGGATACTCCCATTTAAGAAACCATTAAATCTGGATGGCAGCCCCAGTTCTCGTTCAGCATGAGTGAGTACTCTTCCAAGCACTCCCCTCAACCGACGTTTGAGGGCATCAGCTGGCAAGCTATCGCTCCGCCCGGGAAGGGCATCCCAACGGCTGCGTTCAATATCGCAGTGCACGACCTGATGAGTCGCATGAACACCGGCATCCGTTCTACCACCGACTACTAAACGAACAGGAGCACGAAGAACCATCTCAAGGGCTTGTTCGAGGCAGCCTTCAACGGTTACAAGCCCAGGCTGTTTGGCCCACCCCGCAAAAGGAGTGCCGTCGTATGCTAAATCGATACGCACCCGTTGATTGTGATGTTCTACAGTATCCACATAAGTCATGGTTCTCCCGAATATATAAAAACTCTGCCGTCCATAGTCTAACTACGGACGGCAGAGTTTAGCTAAAAGCCATATGAGGTGAATTATTCAGAAACCTTCTGAGCGGCTTCGCCACCTGCAGGTGCGTATCCTGCAGCTTTAGCGGACTCAGGGGAATCGAACCAGATTTCAGCCTTGGTGCTGGTGTACCAGCGAGATCCAGGAACGTGATACTTCATAGAATCAGCGTTGCCTTTGATTTCGAAGCCTTCAGGAGCTTCGCCGTTTTCCAAAGGAGCGTGTGCACCAGCAGGAAGAGCACCGTTATCGGTTGCTGCAGGAGCAGCAGCTTCGGTTTCAACCTGTGCAGGAGCTTCTTCAGCTACAGCAGAGTTCTTTGCAACGGTGGTTGCTTCAGCAACAGCAGAAGCAGTTGCTACAGGCTCCATCACCAATTCGATAACAGCCATAGGAGCGTTATCGCCCTTACGGTTACCGATTTTGGTGATACGAGTGTATCCACCAGGACGCTCTGCCATTGCAGGAGCAATCACGGTGAAGAGCTCGTGAACTACGGATTTGTCGCTGAGGGAACGTAGAACGCGACGGCGTGCAGCCAAGTCGCCTTTCTTAGCGAAAGTAATCAAACGTTCTGCAACAGGACGCATACGCTTTGCTTTAGTAACAGTGGTGGTAATGCGCTTGTGCTCAAAAAGCTGTTGAGACAGGTTGTTGAGCATAAGGCGCTCGTGTGTAGGGCTTCCGCCGAGGCGAGGACCCTTAGTGGGAGTAGGCATAATTATTTCTCCATGGAATTACTGTTCCATCGCTCCTTTGCGAAGAGTGTGGAACCAAGTTTGTGACCTGAGGTTCGTCTCACCGTAGTGAGGGTATCCGAACCGGGATTAGAAATCGCCGTAAGCGTCGTCGTCGTGCAAACGTGAAGCAAGCTCGAAACCGGGAGGTGAGTCTTTCAACGCAAGACCAAGCTCGGTGAGCTTTGCCTTAACTTCGTCAATAGACTTTGCACCGAAGTTACGAATGTCCATAAGGTCAGCTTCACTGCGAGCAACAAGTTCACCCACAGTGTGGATGCCCTCACGCTTGAGGCAGTTATATGAACGAACAGACATTTCCAAATCTTCAATGGGAAGAGCCAAATCAGCTGCCATTGATTCGTCTGCGGGAGACGGACCAACCTCAATACCTTCTGCAGCAGTATTAAGTTCGCGGGCTAGGCCGAAGAGCTCTACCAAAGTGCTACCTGCCGATGCCACAGCATCACGAGGAACGATAGCTTCCTTGGTTTCGACGTCCAAAATCAAGGAGTCGAAGTCAGTACGCTGCTCAACACGAGTTGCGTTAACGCGGAAAGTAACCTTCAGCACAGGTGAGTAGATGGAGTCGACTGGAATACGACCAATCTCGCCATCACCGGTTTTGTTCTGAGCCGCAGAAACGTAGCCACGGCCACGTTCAATAATGAGCTCAGCATCAAAGTTTGCGCTGGAGTTCAAGGTTGCGATGTGCAACTGTGGGTTATGAATTTCCACGCCGGCTGGAACCTCAATATCACCTGCTGTGAGTTCGCCTTCACCTTGCTTACGCAAGTAAGCGACGACAGGCTCGTCATTCTCAGAAGAGATTGAAAGCTTTTTGATGTTGAGGATAATCTCGGTGACATCTTCGGTAACACCTGGAACGGTGCTGAATTCATGCAAAACACCATCGATGCGGATGCTGGTTACAGCTGCACCGGGGATTGATGAAAGCAACGTCCGGCGAAGGGAGTTACCAAGGGTGTATCCGAAACCCGGTTCAAGGGGTTCGATGGTGAAGCGTGAGCGATTTTCCGCTACGACCTCTTCACTCAGAGTGGGGCGCTGTGCAATGAGCACGATGTTTCCTTTCAGTGAGCATCCGCTATATGAGCTCACAGGTTGGGGAAAACAGGGAATAAGGAAGCAGACGAAGCAGTCTGTCCGGTGATCGGTTTATAGCTCCTTATAGAAGAGCTAAGAACCGACCGCCCGAGTCATAGGACTCGGGAGAACCGCATCTTCTAAAAATTAGACGCGACGACGCTTCGGCGGACGGCAGCCGTTGTGAGCAACAGGGGTAACGTCCTGAATCGAACCAACTTCGAGGCCAGTTGCCTGAAGTGAACGAATTGCAGTTTCGCGACCGGATCCTGGACCCTTAACGAAAACGTCTACCTTACGAACGCCATGCTCTTGAGCTCGCTTTGCAGCAGTCTCAGCAGCCATCTGAGCTGCGTATGGGGTGGACTTACGTGAGCCCTTGAATCCCATTTCACCAGCAGATGACCATGAAATGACTGCACCAGATGGATCAGTAATAGAAACAATGGTGTTGTTAAAAGTGGATTTGATATGTGCCTGACCGGCAACAATATTCTTGCTTACCTTGCGGCGGCTAGTTTTGCGTGCCGCTGCACGAGTCTTGGGAGGCATTTTTGATTCTCCTACAAAGGTTTGGTGAATACGTTGGTCCAACAAGAAGTGATGGACTGAAACAACGCGTTATTACTTCTTCTTACCAGCAACGGTACGCTTTGGACCCTTACGGGTACGAGCGTTAGTTTTGGTGCGCTGACCGTGTACGGGCAGACCGCGGCGGTGACGCAGACCCTGGTAGCTACCAATCTCAACCTTGCGGCGAATATCTGCAGCAACCTCACGGCGGAGGTCACCTTCAACCTTGTAGTTACCTTCGATGAAGTCACGAAGCGAAACGAGCTGAGCATCGCTCAGGTCCTTAACGCGCACGTCAGGGCTAATTCCAGTAGCCTCGAGTGTTTCGTGTGCACGGGTTTTACCCACGCCGTAGATGTATGTAAGAGCTACTTCCACGCGCTTTTCGCGGGGAAGATCGACTCCAGCGAGACGTGCCATATTGGCTGTTCTCCTTATTGATATCAGAGGTCTATGGCATCACTGCCTGGAGGTTATCTCCAGTCCCCGGCCTCTGTGTCCGGAGGTATTCTAAAATACCTATACGTAGTTTTTAGAAGCGGTGCCTATTTCATGAACCCGTTCTTGAAACGGATGAGCATTGTTCAGAACTATTAAGTTATTAGCCCTGACGCTGCTTGTGGCGCGGATTTTCGCAGATCACCATGACTTTGCCATTACGGCGAATCACTTTGCACTTATCGCAGATCGGCTTAACGCTCGGCTTGACCTTCATCGCATTCCTTTGCGTTGATTGCAATTATTTGCAGTTACAGTTGGGCGGGATAAGAGGTTTCCCTACATACGTAGAGAACGTTATCCCCTATTTAACGCACGTTAAACGCCGCGTTAAGCGACGTTTATTATGCTGTTTATTTATAGCGGTAGACAATACGACCGCGTGATAGGTCGTAAGGGGACAATTCCACAATAACTCGATCCTCAGGCAGGATTCGAATGTAGTGCTGACGCATCTTGCCTGAGATGTGAGCTAGTACTTTGTGTCCGTTGTCCAACTCAACACGAAACATCGCGTTGGGTAGAGCTTCGACCACAGAACCTTCAATCTCAATGACGCCGTCTTTCTTGGCCATATCCTCCGCTAACGTCGGTGCCTAATGAATCCACATCAGACATTGAACTTATCTTGTGAGCTATCCCTACACAGAACACGAGGAACGGTAGAGACAACCAACAATCTAGTGTACGGGATATCTGCTCAAAAGTTAACCCATTTGAGTAATCATCACGTGATATTGCACTCATTGAGCATGTTGCGTGGCACGAATTATTCCTGAGCAGCTAGCTGTCCACAGGCTCCGTCAATATCCGACCCACGAGTATCACGAATAGTGGTTGGAATACCATGAGCGCGTAAACGCTCCACAAAGTTCTGCTCCACACCTTTACGAGAAGCCGTCCACTTTGAACCGGGAGTCGGGTTTAACGGAATGGGATTCACATGAACCCATCCGCGTCCTCGCTGTGCCAACTTCTTCCCTAAAAGATCGGCACGCCATCCTTGATCATTAATATCTCGAATCAACGCATACTCAATGGAAATACGGCGCCCAGTAGTCCGATAATAGCTATACGCGGCGTCCAGCGCCTCATCAACTTTCCAATGAGTGTTAATAGGAATTAACTCATCGCGTAGTTCATCGTCAGGGGCGTGCAAAGATAGGGCAAGGGTAATCGGAAGTTTTTCCATCTCGAATTTACGCATACCTGGCACAAGCCCCACGGTAGACATCGTAATACCGCGAGCAGATATACCAAGGCCTTCCGGAGATGGGTCAATCAAACGGTGCACCGCACCCATCGTACGTTTATAGTTTGCAAGAGCTTCGCCCATACCCATAAACACGATATTCGACACTCGTAAGGGGCGAGTATCCTCAGCGCCATCGCCAGCTTGTTCAAGACCTTTCATCTCTTTGAGATAACGAGCTCCCGCAACAACCTGTTCAACAATTTCGGCAGTTGAAAGATTACGTGTTAGCCCCTGCTGCCCCGTAGCGCAAAACGGACAGTTCATACCGCAACCAGCTTGCGAAGAAATACACATCGTCACACGATTCTCATATCGCATGATGACGGATTCAACCATCGCGCCGTCGAAAAGACGGTGAACAACCTTCAACGTATTACCTTGATCTGCTTCAAGAGTACGTACCGGAGTCAGGAGTTGTGGCATAGCCTCGGATACCATTTTTTCGCGGTCAGCAGCAGGTAAATCCGTCATAAGGGCAGGATCGCTCACCAAACGTTCAAAATAATGTTTTGATAACTGTGCTGCACGGAATGGTTGATAACCAAGTTCCTCCAAAAAAGCACGGCGACCTTTCATATCAAAATCAGCAATATGACGAGGAGGCTGTTCACGACGTGGAGCACGTAGCGCAATAGTTCCAGGGGCAGGGCGGACATTAGAAATCTCCACCGAAGTTTTTGTGTGAGTTGTGCTCATAATATCTTTCTTCATGTCTCACCAAATGTGGGAGATGAGACTCAGTGTGTGCTGCGTTCTTCTTTCAACCAGACTAAGCAGGAATAGGTTTGACGGTAACACCAAGCTTAGAGAGTTCCTCCGCGCCGCCATCTTCTGCGGTCAATACCCAAATGCCCTCAGAGTGAAGAGCTACACTATGCTCCCATTGGCACGCGTCACCACCATCAGCAGTAACGATGGTCCATTCATCAGCAAGAGTTCGGGTATCAATGCCGCCGGTAACCAACATCGGTTCAATAGCCAAGGCCATCCCCTTCTTCAAACGAGGGCCTAGATCTCGTGCCGCATAGTTCAGTACCTCTGGAGCCATATGCATTTGCGTACCGATACCGTGACCTACAAAATCTTCGATAATTCCATATTTATCGCCAGTCTCGGAACGGACGAAGTTCTCAATCGCTAAACCAATTTCTCCAACTTTGCGTGCTGTCGCCATAGCAGCAATACCATGCCACATTGCAGCACGAGTTATTTCAGAAAGTTCTCGACGTTCTTGGCTCACCTCTCCGATGAGCTTAGTTCGTGCAGAATCGCCATTCCATTTTTTACCTTGCGGATCAACGACAATGGCTCCTCCATCAATAGAAATCATATCGCCAACGGCTAGGACTCTATCCCCGGGAATACCGTGAACGACCTCATCATTGACCGAAGTGCAAATAGTTGCAGGATAATCGTAATACCCCAAAAAGTTTGACGTAGCGTTATGTTCTTTCAGCACATTCCGGAAAACGACGTCGAGTTCGTTAGTGCTTATCCCAGCTTCTGCAGCGTGCACGGCAGCATCCAGCGCACGAGAAGTAATGACTCCTGCTTGAGCCATCCAACGTAATTGTTGATCTGTTTTATATTCGATGCGTCCCATCAGAACGTCCTTTCTCAGCACTATGTTGAAAACACAATGCAGGTGATTTTATTCTTTTAAGCTGTTGTGCCCCCGCAACTTGTCGGGGGCACAACAACCTATCAGAATATTATTTCTTCAAGGCCTCAAGGATACGAGTCGTTACATCGTCAATTTCTCCAAGACCATCTACTTCTTGAATCAAGGCACGTTCACGGTAGACAGAGAGCAAAGGTGCAGTCTGTTCTTCGTAGACCTTCAGACGGTGACGAATCACTTCTTCCGTATCGTCGGTGCGTCCTTGTTCAGCAGCGCGCCCAAGAAGACGTTCTACGAGTTCATCGTTATCAGCAATGAGCAAAAGTACCTGGTCAATTTCTTGCCCAAGTTCTTTGAGAATCTCATCAAGTTCAGCCACCTGAGCAGTATTGCGAGGGTATCCATCAAGAAGGAAACCATCTCGAGCATCTTCTTCAGCTAAACGAGCACGCACCATGTTGTTGGTGACCGAGTCTGGTACGAGGTTTCCAGCGTCGATATAGCTTTTTGCTTCTTTTCCAAGGGGAGTTTCTTCCTTAATATTTTTACGGAAGATGTCACCTGTTGAAATAGCAGGAATATTGAGCTTTTCTGCAATACGAGCAGCTTGGGTTCCTTTACCTGCACCGGGAGGTCCAATGATGAGCAAACGATTCATCGTAGCAATCCTTTGTAATTGTGTTGTTGTAGCTGAGCGTCAATCTGTTTCACAGTATCCAAACCAACGCCAATAACAATGAGCAATGAGGTACCGCCAAATGGGAAGTTCTGGTTTGCGTTAAACAGTACCAACGCAATAAGCGGAATCATCGCGATAATTGCCAAGTACAAGGAACCTGGCAAAGTAATACGGTTCAGAACATACGAGAGATATTCTTGGGTGTCTCGTCCTGCACGAACTCCGGGAATGAAGCCACCGTATTTCTTCATGTTTCCGGCAACCTCTTCGGTATTAAAGGTGATAGAAACATAGAAATATGCAAATCCTAGAATCATGAAGAAGTAAAGCAACATATACAGAGGGTGGTCTCCACGAACAAGATAGGTGTTAATCCAGTTGACCCATTCTGGAGGAGCAGTACCATCACGAGGAGTATTGAAGTTTGCAATCAAACCTGGAACAAGAAGCATGGATGAAGCGAAAATCAACGGAATAACACCGGCCATATTCACTTTCAAGGGGATATACGTTGAACGAGTCTGTACGGTACGACGCCCCACCATACGCTTTGCGTATTGAACAGGGATACGACGCTGTGATTGCTCAACGAAGACAACGGCGATAATGACGACAAATCCTATAGCACAGATGGCGGCAAAGACCCCCCACCCTTGAGATCTAGCGATACTACCCAAGGAAGTCGGAAATTGCGCTGCAATAGAGGTGAAAATCAGCAAGGACATGCCGTTACCGACGCCCTTTTCGGTGATTTGCTCACCCAACCACATGATGACGCCTGTTCCTGCAGTAAGAACAACAATAATCAGAAGGATATGGGCCAAGCTCTCATCGGGAATAATAGGAAGTGGGCACTCCCCTAGCAAAGTTCCGGTACGAGCTAGCGTAACAATTGTTGTTGCATTCAAGAGGGCAAGACCAATTGTCAGATAGCGGGTGTACTGCGTGAGTTTGGTTTGTCCCTGCGGGCCTTCTTGATGAAGCTGTTCAAAGCGTGGGATGACGACTCTCAACAACTGCACAATAATAGAAGCAGTAATATAAGGCATCACACCAAGAGCAAAAATTGACAGCTGTAGCAATGCGCCACCGCTAAAGAGGTTCACCACATCGTAGACGCCTCCGGTAGTGTTACCGAGCGCTAGACATTGCTGAACGTTGCCGTAAGAGATACCCGGTGCTGGAATAAAAACACCAAATCGGTACACTACGATAATGCCCAGGGTGAACAGCAGCTTACGCCGCAAATCGCGGGTTTTAAAAGCCCGACCGAACGCGCTAAGCACATGTCCTCCTGTAAATATAAGTTGGGTCAATGCATCGTCTTCAGATTGAGTTTTAACTCATCATGACACGATGCTGTACACAGTCTCATTTAGTCTAGCTTGTTTAGAGGGTGAACGACATAATCTCAAGACTTAACTTCCCCTAATATCAGCGAAAACAAGCGAAAATGTGGCAAAGAATAACTTTAGAGAGCGAAAGGCCTCGTATGGATAGCACAAGCTATACCATACGAGGCCTTCGCGTTTTGAGCTAAGCGATATTACTTAACGGTAACGGTGCCGCCAGCTGCTTCAATCTTTTCGATAGCAGACTTGGAAGCTTTATCAACGGTGATGTTGATTTTAACGTTAAGTTCGCCGTCGCCGAGAACCTTAACCAATTCGTTTTTACGAACTGCGCCCTTTGCTACGAGTGCGTCAACGGTAACGTCGCCGCCCTCAGGGAAGAGCTCCGCAAGGCGATCCAAGTTAACAACCTGGTATTCGGTGCGGAAAGGGTTCTTGAAGCCACGAAGCTTTGGAAGGCGCATATGCAATGGAAGCTGTCCACCTTCAAAGCCAGGACGAACCTGGTAACGTGCCTTGGTACCTTTGGTACCTCGACCTGCAGTTTTACCCTTTGAGCCTTCACCGCGACCTACGCGGGTTTTAGCTTTGTGGGCACCCGGTGCGGGGCGCAGATCGTGAATTTTGATAGCGTCTTGTGCCATCTTTACTTGACCTCCTGAACCTTCACCAAGTGAGCAACGGTGTTAACCATGCCGCAGGTGACGGGGTCTGCAGTGCGAACAACTTTGTTGCCTGGGCGCTTAAGACCTAGGGAACGAAGGGTGTCGCGCATGTTCTGCTTCTGTCCGACGTAAGACTTAATCTGAGTAATCTCAAGTTTAGCGTCGCTGGGCTGAATTCGCTTACCGGCCATTACGCACCTGCCTTATCAGACTTGGACTTGAGCAAGAAGTTAGGAATAACTTCATCCTGAGCAAGACCACGGCGTGCAGCAACAGCTACAGGCTCTTCAAGCTGCTTGAGCGCTGCAACAGTTGCGTGAACAATGTTGATCTGGTTTGAGGAGCCCAAGGACTTGGAAAGTACGTCGTGAACGCCAGCTGCTTCAAGAACGTGGCGTACAGGACCACCAGCGATAAGACCGGTACCTGCGGTTGCAGGGCGGAGCATAACAACGCCAGCTGCTGCCTCACCCTGAACGCGGTGAGGGATGGTGCGACCATCAACACGAGGAACGCGGAAGAAATTCTTCTTTGCTTCCTCAACTGCTTTAATAATCGCTGCAGGAACTTCTTTAGCCTTACCGTAGCCGATACCTACCATGCCGTTACCGTCACCGACGACCATCAAAGCGGTGAAGCTAAAGCGACGACCACCCTTGACGACCTTAGAAACACGGTTAAGGGTTACGAGGCGCTCGATGTATCTCTCGCGTTCCTCTTCACGACCACGGTTTCCGCGGCGCTCGCCACGGTTACCACGACGCTCGCCACGGTTTCCGCGGCGCTCTTCACGTGCAGAGGAGTTCTCGGTGGTTTCAACTGCTTCAGCGGTTGTTTCAGTCACCTGAGTTTCCTTTTCATTTACTGTCTGTTCGCTCATTAGAGTGCCAGACCTCCTTCGCGTGCGCCTTCAGCCACTGCTGCTACACGACCGTGGTATTTGTTACCACCGCGGTCGAAGACAACGGCTTCGATGCCAGCTGCTTTTGCACGTTCGGCAACGAGTTCACCGACGCGCTTAGCTTTTGCAGTTTTATCCATTTCAGCGTTACGCAATTCAGTTTCCATGGTGGAAGCTGATGCAAGAGTGTGACCCTTAACATCGTCAATGATCTGAACGAACATGTGACGGGTAGAACGGGTTACGCTCAGACGAGGACGTACAGCGGTGCCAGATACGTACTTGCGAACGCGTACGTGACGACGCTTGCGCGCAGCTGCCTTTGACTTGATAGCCATTATTACTTACCAGCCTTTCCGACCTTGCGGCGGATCTGCTCGCCTTCGTAGCGAACACCTTTGCCTTTGTAAGGATCAGGCTTACGGAGACCGCGGATGTTAGCGGCAACCTGACCAACCTGCTGCTTGTTAATACCAGAAACGGTCAGCTTGTTCGCGCCCTCAACGGTGAAAGTAATTCCTTCAGGAGCTTTCACAGAAATTGGGTGGGAGTATCCCAAAGCGAACTCTAAGTCGGAGCCCTTTGCCATTACGCGGTAACCGGTACCAACGATTTCGAGCTTCTTTGCATAGCCTTCAGTTACACCAATAATCATGTTGTTGATTAGGGTGCGGGAAAGACCATGGAGAGCGCGAGAAGTGCGCTCGTCATTCGGACGGGAAACAGTGATAACACCGTCTTCCAAAGCAACAGTGATAGGTGCAGAGATCTCGCGGGACAATTCGCCCTTAGAGCCCTTTACGGTAACCAAGTTGCCATCAATCTTTACCTCAACGCCGGCAGGAACCGAGATGGGGAGACGTCCAATACGTGACATTCTTCTTCCTTTCTCTTCTTACCGACTACCAGATGTAAGCGACGACTTCGCCGCCAACACCTTTCTTCGCTGCCTGCTTGTCAGTAAGCAGACCTGAAGAGGTGGACAGGATTGCGATACCGAGTCCACCGTGAACCTGAGGGAGGTTGGTGGATTTTGCGTATACACGCAAGCCCGGCTTGGAAATACGGCGAACGCCTACGATGGAACGTTCACGCGAGGGGCCGAATTTGAGGCTGAGTGTGAGGGTCTTACCGACCTTTGCGTCCTCTACCTGGAATTCAGCGATGTAGCCTTCAGCTTTAAGGATTTCCGCAATGCGGCCCTTGAGCTTGGAGTAAGGCATAGATACGGTGTCGTGGTATGCCGAGTTTGCGTTGCGCAAACGGGTCAGCATATCTGCGACAGGATCTGTCATAGTCATGGTGGGCTCTTGCCCTTCCTCGTTATGGTTTCCTCTCCCCTACATGTTTGTAGTTTTAGGAGGGACCTACAACGTAGTCGTTACTTGGTCTTAAAAGGGAAGCCAAGCGCTTTAAGCAATGCGCGGCCTTCGTCGTCAGTCTTTGCGGAGGTCACAATGGTGATATCCATACCGCGAACGCGATCGATGCTGTCCTGATCGATTTCGTGGAACATTGACTGTTCGGTCAAACCGAACGTGTAGTTACCGTTACCATCGAACTGCTGATCGGATAGACCGCGGAAGTCGCGGATACGAGGCAGTGCGAGGGTGATCAAACGATCGAGGAATTCCCACATGCGGTCGCCACGTAGAGTGACGTGAGCACCGATAGGCTGACCTTCACGCAGTTTGAACTGTGCGATGGACTTCTTCGCGCGGGTTACGAGAGGTTTCTGACCGGTAATTGCGGTGAGGTCGCGAATAGCGCCATCCATGAGTTTTGCGTCGCGAGCAGCTTCGCCAACACCCATGTTTACAACAACCTTAAGAACCTTGGGAGCCTGCATCACGTTGGAGTAGTTGAACTGCTCCTGCAAAGCTGGGGTAACCTCTTCGTTGAACTTAGTCTTGAAGCGAGGGGTAATCTTGGTTTCGGTCATTAGATGTCCTTACCTGAGCTCTTGGCGTAACGTACGCGAACGGTACGAGTTTTGCCATTACGCTCTTCAGTCTCGAGGCGGAAACCAACGCGAGTCGGCTTTTTGGTCTCGGGATCAACGATTGCTACGTTAGATACGTGAATCGGTGCCTCAACCTTTTCGATTCCACCGGCTGCACCGGTCATCGGGTTTGCCTTGTTGTGCTTGGTGACGATTTTTACGCCCTCAACGAGCACACGGTTGGTCTTCGGGAAGACGCGCAGAACTTTACCCTGCTTACCGCGATCTGCACCTGAGATGACCTGTACGAGGTCACCGGACTTGATCTTAGCCATGAGTTAGAGCACCTCCGGAGCAAGCGAGATAATTTTCATGAACTTCTTATCGCGCAACTCACGCCCAACTGGCCCGAAGATACGGGTACCGCGGGGGTCGCCATCAGTGTTTTTGATGATGACTGCGGAGTTCTCATCGAATTTAATGTAGGAGCCGTCTGGGCGACGGGTTTCCTTCTTGGTACGGACGACAACTGCTTTAACAACGTCGCCCTTCTTGACGGTACCGCCAGGAATTGCATCCTTGACGGTTGCGACGATGATGTCGCCAATGCCTGCGTAACGACGGGAAGAACCACCGAGAACACGGATGGTCAGGATTTCCTTCGCACCAGTGTTGTCAGCGACCTTCAGTCGTGACTCCTGCTGAATCATATTTCTCCTGTCGTCTCGCCGGTTCCAGCCGCACGGTATGTTGTGGACTAGCCTTGCGGAACATTTTTACGGGATGTTTGACGCACCGGTCCCTCATCATTTTGATGCGGGTTAGCGGATACGCCTGGGACTAATCCATGCCAGGAACATTTGGACCCGCTAGTAAAGCGGGCGAACCCCGCCAGTAGAGCGGCATTATGCTTTGGCACGAAAAAATCCGTGGTTAAACGTTTGGGCACAAAAACCCATACAAACGAATACTCTAGCATAGTTTTTCACTGCTAAGACAGCCCCCAACCAGAAGATATTCCTGTAATTAACGACACTTAGGATGAACGTTAAAAAGAAGTAGGGCACTCAAAATATTTTGAGTGCCCTACCCCTTCAGGATTAGAGTCTTAGCAACCGCCAGACTCCTCGTTTCTCAACGAAACACTATTTACTTCTTTGCGCTAGCTTCAAAAGTAACGTTCTGTGCAAAACGGTAAACGAATGCCGCCATAGCGTCACGCTTGTTGTTTTCATAAGGACGGTAAGTGTTATCTTCCCAGCCCTTGCTGATGCCGTTTTCCTTCATCCATGCGATTTCCTTGTGGAAGATGTCTGCGTTAGAAACATCTTTGAAGGAGTGAGCAGGCTCAGTGAACTCAGGAGAGCCAGCTGCACGGTAGAAGAAGGCCGCCATAGCGTCACGCTTGATAGGTTCAGATGGGCGGTAAGTGCCATCTGCCCAACCGGTAGTGATACCAGCCTGCTGCAACCATGCAATTTCCTTATAGAACACGTGATCGGTAGGAACGTCTTTGAAAGGAGATTCTTCAGGAGCGCGGTAGCGAGGTGAACCAGCTAGACGATACATGTACGCAGCCATTGCACCACGATCAATGTTTTCGAAAGGACGGTAAGTTCCGTCATCCCAGCCCTTAGCCACGCTATGTTCACCGAGCCACTGAATTTCATTGTGGAAGATAACGCTGTCATTGTTGTCCTTGAAGGAAACAACAGTGAAATCTTTATCGGTAGTCTTTGTGAGCTCAGGGTATCCCTGGAAATCGACCTTTGCAGGAGTAACAACCTTAACTTCGGGATCTGCAGCTACTGCAGGTGCGCCAACTTTGAAATCAAAAGTTACTGCACGGCCGTTATCATTCTGAGTCAGAGAACCACTCAAGAAGGTTACAGAGTGTTCAGTTCCAGCAGCCCAGTCCTCGGCAGTAGCAGTGGAGTTTTCGGGAGTGGGGAATGGCAAGGTTGCAGTCCAAGAACCATCAGCACCAGCCTGAACAACACCGTAGACGGTCTTATTTGGAATAGCTTTTCCGTTGACAGGGTTGGTTACGGGTTCAAGAACACTCACGCCGCCCATGTCAAACTTTGCAGCAAGCACAGAACCTTCACCATCTTTAGTGGTCCATCCGGTACCGCTGAAGACGAGATCTTTACCGTTCTCAGCAACCTTAACACCGGTAACGGTAGCACCGTCTGTATTAGTGACGGTGTCCTGTTCAGCTGAAGAATTATCAGCAGCCTGTGCAGGTGCTGTCTCTACGGCAAAGCGGATAAAGGAGTTAGCTTCAATGCTGGTTTCTTTACCCAAAATGTTGGTGCTAGTACCAGGTACGCGCTGACCGGTGACGTAGTCCAAGGCAAAGGGAACGTAAACGTCTTCTGCATAGGTTGCTTTATCGACAGCAAAGACAGAACCGTCGTTTGCCAACGCCAAGTCGTTAGCACCACGTTCACCAGTGTCTACGTCTGCAACTAGTTTGCCAGCAGCAGCGTCGATAACACCAACAGAACCGCTACCGAAGTCAGCTACGTAGACGAGGTCACGCTCTTCATCGTTGACGATAGAAAGTGAACGAGTACCGAATGGGATGCTCTTCTTATATGCATGAGTATCCAAGTCGTAAACGGTCACGCCAGAGTTAACACCCTCGGTACCCTGCGAAGAAATGTAGATTTCACGGAGGGAATGATCGATAGCTACCGCAGAAGGAAGAATGGGAGTACCTGCAGTATCTGCGTGTACAGGGAATTCCTTAGCAACAGTAAAGGTGTTCAAATCGATAATCTGAACAGTGTCGCTAGAACGTTCTGGTACATACAGTAGACCAGCGTTCTCATCAATAGTGGGGTTCATGGTAAGAACACGTGCATCGCTCTCAGGCTTGATAGCAAGGTTCTTAATCTCATGGCTGGTAAGATCTACCGACCAAACGTTGTAGCGTCCGGTGACGTAAGCCTTGTTATGGGTATTGTCGATGATGACAGAGCGAGGGTGCTCAATGACGGGGATGCTCTCCATAACATTGTAGTTTGTCCAGATGAGCTCCATCGTGTCTTGGTCAAAGACAGAAACAGCGTTGCTACGGGTATTGGTAACCCAGACGGTGTTGTTCACATCGTCAACAGCAATACCGTATGCGCCCATATAGGTGAGGCCAGCTTGAACACCAGTGCCGAAACGACCAACAGGTAGTTCAGCAGCTGCTTCAATCTTCATTGTCTCAGGATTAACGCGAGCAATGGTTGAAACAGTGTTTGCACGCAAGAATGCGCCAGCAACCCACATTTTGTTGTTGGTCTTGGAGTATGCGGTCTGGAACTGACCTGGCAGCCCCTGAGTCTGCTGTGCATCAACGCTGATGGAGCGTGCCGGCTCATCCGCCTGAGCTGGAACTACAAAAGAAGATCCGAGCAAAGAGAGCGCGCTCATGCCCACCAGGGCAGAAGTAGTGAAACGATTGCGCTTATTGAGAGTCATAATATTCCCATCGGAGGAACAGGTCTGAAATACAACCTGAAAGTGTATGTTTAGCATGTTCTTTCCCCATACAACTTCCCCTCGAGGAAGGTCAGAAAGAACCGTAATTAAGGATGTCCTATTTAACCGTTGAGTGCAAGCTAATTTAATAAATAGGTGATATTTTTTATTCCTAATTGACCATCACTTCAAAAGTCCGTAAACTCAACAATCTTCATGGACTTCACCTCTCATTCTCAACACCACAACTGATAACTTTTCAAAAAAGCGCTCTCACTACATAATCTGAGAATATCCTCAATATTCAGCAATAAATACATGACGTTTTATGAACAAGAACCTATTAAATAGTTAAGAAACATCACTCTTGCATAATGTCAGAATCTCTTGAACCCGAGACGGCTGAACCAATGACGGATGAACACCCTTAATATGATGAACTCGCACATGAGGAGCCTGCTTCGCCCATGCAGAAGCATCCAAGAAAGGCTGATCATCATGAGCAACAGCAATCACAACGGTATCGCCGTTAAAAACACGTTGAGTAGAAGAACGCATCAACCGAGTGTGATACCCCATCGTACGAATACACGTCTGAAGGTCTCGCTCCCCCAAATGCCCTAGTGCAGATCCTGAACCTTTTAAAAGCTCAACAGCCCGTCCCAAAGACAACGGAGACTCTTCCGTGTCAATACCTCCCATACGCAGTAACGCACGGTACGTGTCTTCTTCACTCGGCTCAGCTACAGAAGCCCACTGCTGAGCAGGATAACCATCAAGAATGACACACTGTTTAACCTTCATCCCGCGAGCGCTCGCCAAAGATGCCACATCAACAGAGACTGTTCCGCCAACAGACCAGCCCACCAGATAAAAGGTCGCTAGCTGCAAGCTCTCAAGCAACCCAACATAGTATAGGGCTAATTCTTCGATGCTCTGAGGTTCAGGATATTCGGGGTCCTCATAATGTGGAGTCTGCAAAAGAATAACTGAGGCGTCTTCTGGTAAATGCGCCATGTACGAAGAATAGCTCCACCCTAACCCGCCAGCAGGCGCTAAAAAGACCCACGGTATTTGCTCGCGAGAACCTTCCCTGAGTATCAACACGTGAGAGAATTCTCGACGTTCATCATGGCCCATAGCAGCTGAAAGCTCTCGTGGCGTAGGTGCAGCAAATATCGTTCCTAAGGTACAGCGAATACCTAGACGACGTTCTAATAAAGCAACTAGTTCTAAAGCCTTAAGAGAGTTTCCACCAGATAGAAGGAAGTTTTCTTGAGCACCATAATGTTCCACGCCAAGAACTTCTGCATATAAAGCGCAGAGTTGCTCTTCTTGAAGAGTCTCGGGAGTATCTACAGTTGTCTGAGATGCTCCGTAATCGATATTCGTCAAAGACTTTCGATCAATCTTTCCGCTTGTACCAACGGGTAGTTCAGGAAGTACCGCCCACAGGGTCGGGACCATGTAGGGGGCAAGATGTTCAGCACAATACTGACGTACCTGGGAGATAGAGTCCTCGACTAGGTGCTCAGAGTAGGGTTCTGCCATCTCGTAGATTGCAGCTAAAACGGGTTCAGAACCACGATATTCGATGCGAGCAATAGCAGAACGAATCAGAGGAGAAGCGTTTAATACGCTTTCTACTTCGCCTAGTTCAAGACGTTGCCCAGCAATTTTGACTTGAGCATCGTTACGTCCACGATAGGTGATGGTTCCGTCATCATTCCATTGGGCGATATCTCCCGTGCGGTAACAGCGTTCACCGGTAACTGCCATAGTAAAGAAGCTACGTTCGTTAGCGTCAGGGTTCCCACAATATCCTTGAGAAAGTTGAACGCCTGCAAGCACCAATTCTCCGGTCACACCAGCAGGTACCACAGCTCCGGTGGGGTCAACAATATAGCAGTGAGTGTTCCATACAGGTTTGCCAATAGGAATAGGGTGACGTTGAGGTTCTTCTGCCGTATCAAAATAGGTCACGTCAACAGCAGCTTCAGTTGGACCATAAAGGTTAAGCGGATAAACCCCTAATAATTGGTGGGTTCTTGTCACGTGTTCTGTTAATAAGGCTTCACCGCTGCATACAACATACCGTAAGTTTTTGGGAGGACGCTCTTGAAGAATACGCGAAGCGGTAGGTGAGCTGAGGAAAAGAGTCAGCATTGCTGGCACAAAATGCACACAGGTTACGTTCTGTTCACAGATAACTCGTGCAAGGTATGCGGGATCTTTATGCCCTTCTGGTGCAGCAATTAGCACTGTTGCGCCTTCTTGTAACGGCCAGTATAGCTCCCACACATGAACGTCAAAAGAAATAGGGGTCTTATGTAAAACGACATCGCCGTCTGATATCGGAATCTGATGTTGTTGCCAACGAAGTCGATTATCAATAGCACGGTGGGAAATAGCAGCACCCTTAGGCCGTCCGGTAGACCCAGAGGTAAAGAGAATATAGGCGGCGTCATCTAAAGATATCTGTTCGTCTAGATACTTCTCTGATGCTATGTTGTGCTCTGATTTTAGCTCCAACTGGTCCCAATGAATTTCGGGGGTGGTCGGTGCAGAAGAACTATCTTGTGGAGGTGTTTCAGGACCATGAATAATGAGCCTGATATTAGCATCTTGCACCATAGAACTGACTCGTTCTGCAGGTAGCTCAGGTAGAAGAGGAACATATACGGCACCAGCATAGAGCAAACCATACACCGCAATATATTGTTCAATACCGCGATGGAAGCGAAGGCCCACCGCATCATGAGCTGATACTCCATGATGTTTGAGTGCACCAGCAAAAACTCGCGCTTGAGCATCTAATTCCGCGTAGGTGAATTCTCTATCGCATATCAAAGCATTTGGTGCATCACAATGTATTGCCGCGCTTGCTCTCACAGCAATAGCATCGGGGGTTTTCTTCACTTGATGTTGAAAACGCTCTAAAAGGCTGCGATAGATTACGGGATGAGCCGTACTATTAAACTTTTCTAGCTCCTGCAGCTCTTCTGAGGTGCAAATGCTCAGCGTTTCTGTACCATCTTCAGTAAGAAGATCCTGAGCCCAACCGTTAAGCCACGACACCAGACGGGTAAGATGTCGTTGTGTCTCATCAAAAGTATAAAGAGCTGAGTTTGCGTCAATTTCACAGCTGATACCTTGCCCCCGCCCAGGCATACCACGAAGACAGAACGTCATATCATCAACAGGACCAGCATTAAGGTTATGTACGATAACACGTCCTTCTGGAACCCGATAAGAAGAGTCAAAAGGAACAACATTAATCTGTGCACCAAAAAGGCGCCCCTGATGACGGTGAGCCAGACGCTCAAGCTCTTCTTGACGGACCAGCGCATATCGTTGATTACGCTGTTGTTGCTGATGGACCTGATGTATCTGTTCTTCCCCAGAGAGCCTAGCTGACACAAGTACCGGTAAGACGTTGACTGCAGTACAACCAATTTGTGCACAGGCAGTAGCAAAAGGTTGCTGTTGTGCAGGAAGCATCCGGTTCATTTGTGGGATGCCTACTGACACATGCTGGTTATAACTAGCCCGTGTCAAATACGCACCAATGCCAGCGATAACAACAGTTGGCCACGCAACTTTATATTTTTGGCTGAGCTCTAATAAAAGCTTTTCAGTGTTTTGGTCAAGCTCAGTACATGCCCTCCACGGGTACGATGAAGCCGGTTCACGGTAACCTGCAATCGTTGTGTCAGGCTGGCTAAGAACACCCAATAGCGGTTCGGCGCTGTCGACCTGCAACTCTTGGGAGTTCCACATCGGATTTGATTCCCAGAAATTTTGTTGCTCCTGCTCGATAGCATGAGACTGTGCGTCAGCCTCGAGGAGAGAACGCAATGAGCCTCGCTTCACCTCGGGTATCGGTTGCCCCTGTTTCAACGCCCGATAGATACTCAAGACACGACCTAAAGCATTAAAAACAGCAAAACCATCGGCAACGCTATGATGAAAAATATGTACTAGCCATAAACGTCCCTGCCATAGAATTCCTTGGCTACGAACCGTCTGCCCAGAGCCAAGGTCTAGGGGGCGACGCATCAGCTCAAGCGCCCACCGAGCAACAGGAGATGGTAAAGACGAATGTCCTTGAATATACTCTTCGCTGAGGTTTTGGTCGTGTTCTTGAGAAAGCTCAACGATGGGGAACAACGGGTTGATATCAACGAAGTCTTCAAGAGAGATTAAACGTTGTTGAGGTTTTCCGTCAAAGGCTCTTAACTGCACACGAAAACTTTCATTTTCTTGGTACACCTGTTGCAGTCCTTGACGTAGCAACTGTATATCCATCTCTTCTGGGCACTCCAAAACCTCGGCAGTGTTATAGCAGGGGTTTTCGGGATCTAATTCTTGGGCGAAGAAAATACCACGAGCAGAAGAAAGCAGAGGTAACCACTGTTCTTGTGGGGAGGAAGATACACAATCCATCGTTGAGGTGTCTTTTCTCTAAATCCTAATTTTTATGGTGAGCGTTCAGCTGACTGCTGAGAAAGCTATAGAAAAATATGGAAATTAACGGGAACTTAAAAAGGCTGTTGTGGGGTCTGCAACCAATTCGGTAAATTCCACATGAATACCAGCTTGAGCAAGGTCATCTAAGAGAGCAAAAGCACCCATCGAGTCCAACCCTAAAGTAAATAAATCTGTTTGGGGTTCATCAAAAGCACGTGCTAGAGAGTCAGCATCGTGAAGGTATTTCTGAAGAATAGAACGTAATGTGTTCTCAGAAGTCATGAGACATTCCTTTCAAAGTTTTTTATGAGTATGACAATGTTTCGAGTAGCTGAACTCGCACATCTTTTCGAGAAATTTTTCCAACTTTTGTTGTCGGTAAAGAGCGCATCACCTCTACACGTTCAGGAATCTTATATGAGGCAAGTCCCTGCTCTGTGAAAAAGTGTTGAAGCTCTTCACGTGCATTCGCCTCAAAATGTTCTCCGGGATAAGGAACAACTACCAAACAGACGCGTTCGCCAACAGTCTTATCCGGGATTCCTAACGCAATAGCGTCATAGATTTTAGGGTGAGATAACGCCAAATCTTCGATCTCATCAACCGCAATTTTTTCGCCATTACGGTTAATTTGATCTTTGGCACGTCCTGTCACTTCTAGGCTTCCATCGGGATGTAATTTCACAATATCCCCAGAACGGTAAAACCCATCTTCAGTGAAACTTTTCTCGTTAATGGCAGGCTCATCATAATAACCACGAATCGTATAAGGTCCTCGAGTCAGTAAATGCCCAGAGACCCCCACCGGAACAGGGTTGTCGTGGTCGTCCACGATTAGTATTTCATCAAAGGCGCTGATGGGCTTGCCCTGAGTGTTATATCGTAGTTCATCGCTATCCTCTGCACGTGTGTAGTTAACAAGGCCTTCCGCCATACCGAAAACTTGTTGTAAGGTTGCCCCCAGCACAGGTTTAATATTTTGAGCAACAGACCGTGATAGCTTGGCTCCACCCACTTGAAGAAGCTCTAAAGAACTCAAATCGGGGGTACGTCGTTGTGCAGAAGCAATCCACGCTTGCACTAGCGGAGGGACTAAAGCCGCAACTTTAACATTCTCTTGAGCAATAAGAGTAAACGCAGTCTGCGGGCTCGGATCTGCAGCAAAGACGATGGTTGCGCCAACATACATTGCCCCAAGGATTCCCGCAGAACTCATCGTAAAATTATGTGAAGCAGGAAGCACCACCAAAAAAGTACTATCACTTCGTAGCTGACAAATCTTTGCAGATTCTCGTACCGAATATAAATAATCAGCATGAGTGCGCGGAATCAGTTTAGAAACACCAGTAGTTCCTCCAGAAAGTTGTAAGAACGCTACTTGTTCGCTCTTCTTCTGCGCAGGAGTGTTCACCACAGTTGTTAACTCTTGCAGATGTTCTTGCTCTTTAAGCTCCCACGGATGACAAACATCATATCCAAGTGGGGGAATTTTCCCCTCATCACGAAGCATCTGAGAGTAAGAAGAATAGACTGCTGATAGGTCCATTCCAGGTACACGAGAAGAAAAGATATGCGCTGCGGCATCAGTCTTACGAGCAAAATGAGATAGCTCTCGCTCCCGATGTGAAGGCATACAAAAGACAGGTAAAGCCCCCGCGTAAAAGATACCGAGCAACGCACTCATATACTCAGCGATATTCGGTAATTGCAAAAGCACCCTATCTCCGGGACGAACACCTCCAGCACGCAAACGAGAGGCAATATCCCACCCGTGCTGAGAAAGTTCGGCATACGTCCATCGAATAGTCGGAGGAGTTTTCTCTTCCCATAAAGTATGTGAGTGCCCAACGACAGCAAGAGATTCAGCATGACGTTGGCATTGCTCCACGAAAAATTCGGGGAGTGTCTGATCAATCCACAGGCCTTCTTCTCGATAACGCTGAGCGTACTGCTCTGGTATAGCTGGAGGAGGAATTAAAGCAGAACGAAAAATATTATGAGTCATGATGGTCTTTCCTTCGTGCCATATATTTTTGAGCTCGATTTATTGCCGGAATGAGGTCTCCACGCCAACACGCGTAGTCATGTCCACCATTGAAAACAGTGAAATTTACGGTGGCAGGAGTTTGCCGAAGTTGACGAACAAAAATTTGATGAGGAGGCTCTAACACCCATTCTTGAGCACCCACCTGAATATCAAAATATAGGTGAGATAGACGTTCCTGCTCATTCTCAGAGACAATACGTTGTAATGATTCAGCAACAACTGGTTGCCATAAAGAAGCAGACTGGGAAATCACAGCACCAACTTCTTGAGGATAATCTAGGGCAAGTAACAAGGAAGAAAGCCCTCCTAAAGACTGTCCCATCACCATCAAAGAACCACGAGATATGCCGATACCATATTGTTCTTCAAGCCACGGAATTAAAGACGATATTAGATACTGCCCCATAGGTGCTGTACCGTCTAGCTCAGCCCAACGTCGTTCTCTACCTCCCGAACGCACAAACACTACGTGCATAGGGTCTAATGCGCCTTCAGCAAAAGCACTTTCAAGCATCAGTTGAAGACCCATCGACAGCCATACCTCACCGTCAAAGACAAGAGCTATCGGTGAATCTTTTGTCGCGTGAGGTAAAGAGTGTACGAGTATTTGGCGGTCTTCGGGGGCCTGCACCCACTTGGGTTTATCTAAAGAACGAAGCTGTTCCATCTCCGGTAAATACCGTTGTTCGGGGGCTTCAGATAAAGATACGACGCTTAGTTCTTTACCTGCGCGGTTGAGACACCGGTGCTGATTGTATACATCAGCATAACCAGAGTCTAAGGCTGCGCGTAAACGAACCTGCTGGCCTTGTGTAACCCAAGCCGGAGTCTGACCTGCATAAGCGGGAATATAACAATAGGAAGCCCGCCAGTTGGTCTTCATCAAGAAGCTTTTACTAAACCAACCGGTCTTTCCAATAGGTTTCATTAAAGAATCGTCAATATTTTTTTCATCCGTTAGACGATTCACAAAAATCAGCACCTGTTCAGCTTGCCGATCATGGTAGAGGAAGGTCACGATACGCTCATCGTCAGACGAAGCTGATTCTATGAGAGGACTCCCCTGCTGAGCAATAGCTAAAAGTCTCTCTGCTGCTTCATCAGTTGTTATTTTTGCGTGGTGAAGATTCTTATGTATCGTATCGATAACAGCAGAAGAAACTTGCACTAGAGGTGTTGGGCGCGCAATTTTAGGGGGCGTTCGGCGAGCGCTTGCTAAGGCTTGCTCTGATGTATCTACAGCACTGTTTTGGGTAGTCTTCGAGATATTCTTCACGAGTATTTTTGCTTCTATACGTGGTCTTCTTGTTCTGCGGCAGGAACAACCATGGGTGTACCGGTGTAGGGGTCTTGCATAATCATGCAATCTAGGTCAAAGACTTTGCGGATGAGCTCTGAAGTAACAATCTTTTGTGGTTGCCCTTGAGCAATAATTGCTCCGTCTTTCATGAGCACAACATGCGTTGCATAGCGGAAGGCGAGGTTCAAATCATGGAGGACAACAGCGATAGTTCGTCCGCTCCGGTGCAGGCGTTGGGTAAGGTTAAGAACCTCGACTTGATGAGTAATATCTAAGTATGTGGTTGGTTCGTCGAGTAGGATGAGCGGTGTTTGCTGAGCTAAAGTCATCGCAATCCAGACGCGTTGTCGTTGTCCTCCTGAAAGTGCTTCGATAGGGCGATCAGCAAGTTCAAGAACATTTGCAGCTTTCATCGCATCAATGACGATTTGTTCGTCTTCTTCGCTCCATGAGCTGAGCAGACTCTGGTGGGGGTATCGTCCTCGAGAAACGACGTCAAAAACATTCACCCCAGAAGGTGCTTGAGGTGTTTGAGGAAGCATGGCAAGAATCTGTGCAATGTTCTTTGATTTCAGACCCGACATCTTTTGTCCGTCAAGATATACTTCACCTTTCTGGTGAGGAATAACCCGCGCAAGAGTTTTGAGGAGCGTGGACTTTCCACAGGCGTTAGGGCCAAGAATAACGGTAAGTTCACCTTCTAAAACCTTGAAGTCTACCCCCTCAATGACGCGATGTTCACCGTAACCGACGGATACATCATGGGCTTCAAGACGTGATGCTACGTGCTGTTCCATAGATTCTTATTTCTTCCGTTCCGTTGCAATGAGGTAGATAAGGTAAAGTCCGCCAAGAGCTCCTGTCACAATGCCCACTTGTAGCGTCATATTGAAGGCGTATTGTCCGATAAGGTCAGAGCCAAGAACTAGAGTAGAACCGGTCAGCCCTGCCGCGAAAAGTGTTCGCTTCTTAGCAATTTTTTGTGCAATATGCGGTGCACTTAGAGCCACAAAAGCTAGTGGACCGGTCACAGACGTAGCTAAGGATACGAGAATCACTCCGACAAAAAGGGCAAGAACTCGAATGGTAGAAACATTCACCCCTAATCCGGATGCCACGTTATCGCCGTAGTTCAAAATGTCTAAAGGGAGAGCAAGTAGGAGCAAGAATGGTACGAGTACGGTAAAGAACACTGCAAGAAAAATGATTTTATTCCAGTTCATAGTGTTCAATGATCCGGCAAGCCATGATGCTGCAGTTTGAGCTTGAGTGAGAGAGGCTCGTACTACCAGCAAAGAATTCACCGCCGAAAGAGTTGCCCCAAGACCCAAGCCGATAAGTACAAGGCGGAACCCTCTTAAACCCGTATGGCGTGTTAAGAACCAGACAGCCAGTGATGTTCCGAAACCTCCTAAAACAGCGCCCACCGCAATTTCTAGTGGTGTGGCGTTACCTAGGATAATGGTGATAAGGGCACCCGTAGCTGCCCCGTTGGTGAAACCGATGATGTCTGGAGAGCCGAGAGAATTTCCTGATATGCCTTGAAAGATTGCTCCAGAAATTCCTAGTGCAGCGCCGACGATGAGGGCAGCGATAATACGTGGAGCACGTACTTCAGTCACAAAATATATGCCGAGTCTGTTACCTTCACCGTAAAAAGCTTGAAGAACTTGTAACGGGCTCAGATGATAATCTCCTTGAAGCATGGCCCAAAAGCTCATGGCAATAATCAGTAATGACAGTGTTAGACAGTAGACCAATACGCGACAGGTTATTTGCCAAGAAACTAAGCCAGCAGAAAGACTGAGAACTTTTTGACCAGCAAGGTTGTCGTGAATTCGCAAGGGTTTTGACACATTTTTCATAGTGCATCGACCTTCCTGCGTGACATCAACACAATAAATAGTGGTGCGCCCACAAGTGTGGCGATAATTCCTACTTGGGTTTCTTGAGGAGCAATGATGATGCGTGCAATAACATCTGCTAGTAAGAGCCAGAGTGGGCCAACAAGAGCTGAACCGCTAGTCACCCATCGGACGTCATTACCTAACACATAACGAACAATAAAAGGTACTGCTAGTCCGACAAAAGAAATCGGCCCGATAGCGGCTGTTGCAGATCCGGCTAGTAAGGTTACCGCCAGAAGCGATAAAAACTGTGTTCTTCTCACATGAACGCCCAATGCTATAGCAGCTTCTTCTCCAAGTGATAGAGCATGTATGGCGGGAGTAACGACGAAGGCAAGTATGAGGCCTACCCCAATAACGGGGGCAACAGCATACACAATAGACATATCTCTAGCTTCTAAAGATCCGGCTACCCAGAAACGAAACTCGTTAAATGCGTCTTGATTGCTAAGAATAAGTGCTTGGTTTAAGGCGCTTAATGCAGCAGAGATAGCAACACCGGCTAAAGCTAAACGCACAATAGAATGGCTTGTCCCTTGGCCTAGAAAATACACTGCTACAGCTGCGATGCTAGCACCGATGAAAGAGGCGATGAGGTAGTGACCGATGCTGAGCACTCCCCAAAAAATCACCGATAATACAACGGTTACCGATGCACCAGCGTTGATTCCCAATAGGCCAGGCTCGGCAAGGGGGTTACGGGTGAGAGATTGCATGAGTGACCCAGAGACCGCTAAAGCTGCGCCACAAAGAATTGCTAGAAGAGTGCGAGGGATACGCTGTTCCCAAATAATTTTTTCTTCAATGCCAGAAGAGTGGCCGGTCAAGGCTGACCAGATATCGTGCAAGGTGAGTGAATGCGAGCCGAAGAGAATAGAGAGCACTATTCCAATACAGCTTAATACTACGAATAGTATAATCCAACGGATACGTTGCGTATACCGTACGGTCTGGGCAGGAGAACTCACCGGCCACCCTTTCAGCAAGAGATATTTTATGCTTCGTTACGACGTTTGAAGACAATAACTCCAGCAGCAATCAAAGCTGCAAGGAATGCTCCAATACCAATCCAAGGGACACTATTTCCAGATTCTTCAGTTACTTTAGAAGAGTTCTCTTGTGCTACTGCATCAGTAGTTGCAGAAGGTGTTGCCGAAGATGCTGAGGGCTTTGCTGAAGAAGAAGCAGATGAACTAGCAGAAGGACTAGATGAGGCAGGTTTTTTGTCCTTGTTTTCAGAAGCAGCCATGAGTTTGTCATATTCTTCGCGAGAAATAACGTTTCCGTCTGCATCAGTGTAGACAATTTCTTCTTCAACATTTTCGTTGCTATCAGAGGAGGCATTATTGTGCTGATGGCCAGAATGTTCTCCAGAAGAATTCTTCTCGTCAGAATGGTGCTCGGAACTTCCGTTATTGGATGAGCCAGAAGTATTGTTACCAGAGTTTTTCTGTTGAGTATTCTGGTCAGTCTGGTTCTGTGTGGAGTGATCTGCAGAGCTGTTGTTCTGGTCATCACGCTGGTTTACTTGGTCAGGAGTCAAGCTGATGACGGTGCCTCCTGCAGAGTTTTCATTCACTCCAACAACGGTGAAGATGGGAGACTGATTAGAGTATCCTTTGGTTCCTTGCTGTTCTCCTGAGGCATTACGAATTACTTCGGTTGCCAAGAAACGTAAGGTGTGTTCTCCTTCTTCGAGGTCACGAGGAAGTAAGAAGGAACCACGAACATTTCCGTTTCCGTCGCTCTTTTGCTGATGAACAACACACGCACCTTGAGCGGCGTCACGAGGGCACGCAGCACCGTCATCAACTTTTACACGTACTTGTTCATTGGCGGGGAATCCGCTCACGGTAAAAGATACGGTATCGCCGGCTCGTACCGTTGTCGGAGATACGGTGGAGCTTGTTCCCGGTGTGTTTGGTGACGCTCCCCCTGGAGGGAGCGCATAGGCGGTGCTCATCCCTGTGATGAGGGCGAGAACGCTTAGCAGTGCTAGGAAGAATGTTTTTAGTGGGGAGAAAAGTTTCATCATTAGATGCCATCTACTTTCACAGTATTATGCGGAGTTAGCGTAAGGGCTTTTTACGAGGAATAGCGACTGCGCCAAGAAGCACAATGCCAGCACCAATTAGGAGCAAGTTATTGACAGAAGCAGTGTTATCCCAGAAGGATTTTTCTACCCCAGTGGCTTCAGTTGAGGCGATAGCAGGTGACGAGTGAGGAGCTGGCGAGGCCGGAGCAGATGCTTTTTTCGTGGGTGAGGGAGCTGCCACGGTCTTCTTGCGAGCATCTTCTCGCTGATTTTTTTGCGCTTGTGCAGTTTTTTCTGCTTGTGCAGCTTGTGCCAGTGAAGCGGCGCGAACAATACGCGTCACTTTCTTCGGTGGTGCCACAGCAATTGTTTCGTAGGAATTTGGTACGGGAGAATAAACAGGCGCTGATGCGTTATTGTACGTAGCTCGAGATAAAGAGGACGTTGCGGCACCAGTATGATGCTGGGTGGAAGAACCTTCGGTAGCTGGTACAGTACCGTTTTTAGTGTTCTCGCCACCAGTAGCAGAATCATGATGTTCTGGGTTCATCGGCATGTGTGGGTGTTCTGTGGCAGGTGTTTGAGCAGAATTCTTTTGCTCGTTTGTGGTGTACTCCAGTCCTGCCCAGCCAAGAAGCTGGCCGAAGGTAGCTTGTTCACCGTCTTGAACCACCATTTTGTAGTGTCCGGAAGGTAGACCTTCTTCTAAGGTGTATTCCATGGTTCGGTTGTCGTCTAATTGAACCCATCCACTAGACCATGTTGCGCGAGAAGAACCGTCAATATAGGGAGTAACATGAACCCACTGTCGTGGTTGTGCATGAGGAACATGAACGGTCACTTTTCTTTGAGATTCTTTGACGGTAACCTCGTTCTGCGTTTGAGCGGTTAGCTCACTATCAGAGAGGACATCTGGCATGGTCGTTGGTGAATATGCACCGACAATGAAGTCAAGGACACCAGGACCACCGTAGGAAACATTGATGTCTCCTGCTTTAAGAGAACCTGACAGTAGACGCAATGAGTGTGCACCTTCAGTAAGTGCCGGTGAGCTATCTGAACCGTCTGCTTTCGGAAGTTGAATATGTGCGTCAATTTCTCCGGTTGTGGGGTTTGCGTCCACGATCGTCCAAATAGTTTTGTTGGAATGTACGGAGGTATCTAGACGTGAGATAGCGGCATCATCAATTTTGATAGCTAGTCGTGCTGCTCCTGCACCGTTTTCGTTACACCATCCTTTTCCTAGGAGGTGTAATGTTCCTCCTGGTGCGACAGTGTCCTTTTCAAAATGTGCGCTTGGTTTAGTTTCGGAAGAAACACATTTTTCGGTGGGTTCTTCTTTTTGGGGTGGTTGTGCAGCTATACCGTTGACAGGAATTGGTTGAGATTTTGCTGAACGACGAGTATCGCCAGGGGCAAAACGACCTGAGAGCGCTTGAACGGCGAGGTATTGACCGGTAGAACCATTTTTTAAGGCTTCAGGTACGTCAAAGGTAATGTCGAAAGAGCCGTCTGGTTTGACAAGAGAGATACCTTTTTCTTCGTTGACCTGTTGTGCATCTGGCATTACTAGCATCCATGCGGTGTGGTCATTACCGAGGTCAAATAGTCCTAAGGATCCTAAGTATTGTGCTTGTGCAGAGTTATCGGGGCGTTCGTAGAAGGTTCCATCGCTGCTGGACTCCAATTTTAGAACTACGACAGATCCTTCAGCTCCATTTTCTTTAAGCCAGCCTGTTCCTGTGATGCGCATTTTTTCGCCAGTTGTATAGGGACGAATATTAAGTTGAGCGTCCCCGACCTGAAGGTGTGTCCATGAGGACTGGTCTTCGGTGTCTTGAGGCGCATAAGCAACAGTGAAATCTACCATCGCGTTGCCGGGGACGTCTTGTGCTCCGAGAGAGCCTACGAGTGCGGTGAGGTTATGTGTCGTTCCTTCTGCCCAATCGGCTTCATTTACCGTGCTATTTGCCGGTGAAGGTAGGGGAACTTTTGCTTCAAAGCTGCCGTCTTCTTCAGCTACTACAACAAAGTTAACTGTTTTGTTAGGGATTTTTTGGCCGGTGAGAGGGTGTACAACAGGTTCTAAATTATTGACACCTCCAGCATCGAATTTTAGGGCAACAACAGCACCGCGGCCTTCTGCTGCTGAGATGAACCCACTACCAATAACGGTAATTTTGCCCTCAGCGTCTGCAGTAGAGCTCACAGAGAGTGTCTTTGTTGCTGGTGTTTCTTGGGCGATAGCGGTATTTCCGGAGAGGGAGTAGGTTGGGGCAATCGCCGGAGCGCCAACTAACGCAGCGGCCAAGGCGGCTACTGCTGTATAACGAGTGACCTTAGTCAATGAAGAGTTAGTTTGCATGAGGTACGTCCATCAAAGGTAGTGGGTTTGAAAATTGTTGATAGAGGATAGTGTTATGGGGTTTTATAAGAGAGATTTTTTGACGTCTTCGACGATGCCTCGCATCAGTAGCGGGCCTCCAGTAGATGTCCATTGGGAGCCGTCCACGAGGATAATGTTGTTCTCGCGGTACGCGCGAAGGTCGGTAAACCCTGAGGTCTGTTCTGCCCGTTTGAGAGCTTCCTTCGCTCCTTCAAGATCTGCGGTGGAGTCTGAGTGTGGGTTCTCTTGACTAGCCCCACCGAGAGTTCCAAGGAACATATAGTCAGCATCGATGCGTGCCATGTTCTCTAGGGAGACTGGTTCTGAGTGCCCGCGTCCTAGCATGTCTTGGTCGTGAGGGCGTTTGAGTCCTAAAGATTCTAGGGCTTGTCCTGCCGGAAGTTCTTTGAGGATGAGGGAGGGTCCACTCCCCTGCCATCGGACGATAGAGAAAGTTTTATCAGCGTAACGGTCTTTAAGTTCTGCGGCAGTCTGCGCTACGTAAGTATCGTAGTCTTCGATATATTTCTTTCCTTCGGGAACTTTGTTGACAGCGTTGCAGACATTTTCAAAGTTAGTTTTCCAGGGGCCTCCGGCATAACCGCAGAAGACTACCGGCGCGATTTGTCGCAAAATCTCGAGAATGTCTGGCCTGTTGTTAATGCTGGTTCCGTCGGCAAGGATGAGGTCGGGTGATGCGTTGCCGATAGCCTCGTAGTTGAGCTCGGAGACTGAACCTAGTAGCTCAATGTCGGAGGCTTTTTCGTAGAGGTAATGGGGGACGGTGGATTGTCCGCGGCCTGCGACGGTTCCGATAGGTTTTAGTCCAAGCGCTAAGATGGCATCTAGTGTAGGTTCAGAGAGGGTGATAATGCGTTGTGGATTGAGAGGGACCTCAACTTCGAGCCCTTCAACGTCGGTGACAGTGCGTGTTTCTGAGGAGTTTTGGGTTGTGCTGGGGTCTTCTTTAGAAGAAGATCCACAGGCACTCAACAATAGTGCTGAGACTCCTGCTGTTCCTAAGAAAAAACGCCGGTTGATTGAAGTCATTGTTCCGCCCCATAGTTGGCCATAACCAATATATAAACAAAGCCTAACCTTATCTTTAAATAAGGCTAAGACACAAAGGTTTTTAGCCTATTTCGTAATATTTTTCTGACCTTATTGGGTAACTCTGCGGGTACGGGCTATTATTCTCAGCGTTCCTTATATATACGTTCAGATATATCTCAGCTCAACGTGGTTTAGAGCTTTTTACAGGTGGTTAAACGAAAGAGTCCTCTCTTCCAGTTTCCTGGAAGAGAGGACTCTTCGTATGTTCGCAGAGAACTATCTGAAAAAACTATTTAGCTTTTTCGATAATCTCGACAACGCGCCAACGCTTGGTAGCGGAGAGCGGACGAGTCTCTGCCAAAAGAACGAGGTCACCAATACCAGCAGAGTTCTGCTCGTCGTGTGCCTTGATCTTTGAGTTACGGCTCATAACTTTGCCATATAGCGCGTGCTTTACGCGATCTTGGACCTCTACAACTACGGTCTTGTCCATTTTGTCGGACACTACGTAGCCGCGGCGGGTCTTGCGGTAGCCGCGCTCTTCGTTCATTACTTCACTCACTTGGCTTCACCTTCGGTTGCGGGACGAATACCGAGTTCACGCTCACGCAACACGGTGTAAATACGTGCAATATCGCGCTTTACGGAACGGATACGACCGGGATTTTCAAGCTGACCGGTGGCTGCCTGGAAACGGAGGTTGAACAGTTCCTCCTTCGACTTGCGCAGCTCTTCTACGAGAGCCTCATCTGAGAGCTCAACGAGCTTGTCGATGCTGAGATCTTTTGATCCAACTGCCATTTCGCTTACTCACCACCTTCACGACGCACGACACGTGCCTTCATCGGGAGCTTGTGGATTGCGAGGCGCATAGCTTCGCGAGCCACTTCTTCGGACACACCGGAGAGTTCAAACATGACTCGACCGGGTTTTACGTTTGCGACCCACCACTCGGGTGAACCTTTACCGGAACCCATACGGGTTTCAGCAGGTTTCTTGGTCAAGGGACGGTCAGGATAGATGTTAATCCATACTTTACCGCCACGCTTGATGTGACGAGTCATTGCGATACGTGCAGCTTCAATCTGACGGTTGGTTACGTATGCAGGAGTTAGTGCCTGAATACCCCACTCACCAAAAGTAACTTCGGTACCGCCTTTGGCCATACCAGTACGCTTGGGATGGTGCTGCTTACGATATTTTACTCGACGGGGAATAAGCATTTATGCCTCACCGTTTTCTGCAGTCTTGGCTTCGGTGTTCACCGAAGCGTTGTCGTTGCGACGTTCGCGACGAGGTCCGCGGTTGCCACCACGACGACGGTCGTTACCACGACGGTCGCCACGGCCACGCTGTGCGGAAGCCTGCTGAGCAGCAAGTTCCTTGTCGGTCAGATCGCCCTTGTAGATCCAAACCTTCACGCCGATACGGCCGAAAGTGGTCTTTGCTTCGAAGAAACCGTAGTCGATGTTCGCACGAAGGGTGTGCAATGGCACGCGACCTTCACGGTAGAACTCGGAACGGGACATTTCAGCACCGCCAAGACGGCCGGAGCACTGGATACGGATACCCTTTGCGCCTGCACGCTGTGCGGACTGAATTGCTTTCTTCATTGCACGGCGGAATGCCACGCGAGAGGTGAGCTGTTCTGCGATGCTCTGAGAAACAAGCTGAGCAGAAAGTTCAGGCTGAGCAACCTCAAGGATGTTGAGCTGAATCTGCTTGTTCGTTAGTTTCTCAAGCTCACCGCGAATACGGTCAGCTTCTGCACCACGGCGACCAATCAAGATACCTGGACGTGCAGTGTGGATGTCCACACGAACACGATCACGGGTGCGCTCGATTTCTACCTTTGCGATACCTGCGCGCTCCAAATCTTTAGCGAGGAGCTCGCGAATTTTGACGTCTTCACGGACGAAGTCCTTGTAGCGTTCGCCTTCCTTGTTGGAGTCTGCGAACCACTTGGAGACGTGTCCGGTGGTGATGCCAAGTCGGAAACCGTTGGGGTTAATTTTCTGACCCATTTATCGGTCCTCCTCCTTCTCCGGGGTTGCTACAACCACGGTGATGTGGCTGGTGCGCTTGTTGATGCGGAATGCACGGCCCTGTGCTCGCGGCTGGAACCGCTTCATCGTAGGACCTTCGTCAACAAATGCTTCGCTGATGAAAAGCTCTTCTTCCTTGAAAGGAAGTCCCGCAGCAGTTGCTTTGGAACGAGCATTTGCCATAGCAGATGCAACAATCTTGTAAACCGGTTCTGAAGCGCCCTGAGGAGCGAACTTCAGAATTGCCAGAGCCTCTTCCGCTTGCTTACCACGGATCAGGTTGACGACTCGGCGTGCCTTCATAGGCGTGACGCGTACATAGCGCGCTGATGCCTTAGATTCCATTGCCTATCTTTCTTTCGTCTATTGCCGAAAGGAAAACGTATCTAATATCGGATATCCGATATTAGCGACGCTTACCCTTACGGTCGTCCTTCACGTGGCCACGGAAAGTGCGGGTCGGTGCAAACTCGCCGAGTTTGTGTCCGACCATTGACTCAGTGATGAACACGGGTACGTGCTTGCGTCCGTCGTGCACTGCGATGGTATGTCCGAGCATGTCGGGAATAATCATCGAGCGGCGGGACCAAGTCTTAATAATATTCTTGGTGCCCTTCTCGTTCTGAGCTGCAACCTTTACATAAAGGTGCTGATCAACGAAAGGGCCCTTCTTCAAACTACGAGGCATGTGTCAGGCTCCTTAGCGCTTCTTGCCAGTACGACGGCGACGAACAATGAGCTTGTCGCTTTCCTTGTTAGGTCGACGGGTACGACCTTCGGGTTTACCGTTCGGGTTAACCGGGTGACGACCACCTGAGGTTTTACCTTCACCACCACCATGTGGGTGATCAACAGGGTTCATAACAACACCACGAACGGTTGGGCGGATGCCCTTCCAACGGTTGCGGCCTGCTTTACCCCAGTTGATGTTGGACTGTTCAGCGTTGCCGACAGAACCAACAGTTGCACGGCAGCGAACGTCTACGTTGCGAATTTCGCCGGAAGGAAGACGCAACTGAGCGTAGCGACCTTCTTTAGCAACGAGCTGGATGGAAGCGCCAGCAGAGCGACCCATCTTTGCTCCGCCGCCGGGGCGAAGTTCAACAGCGTGAATAACGGTACCCACAGGAATGTTGCGTAGTGGCAAGTTGTTACCGGGCTTGATGTCCGCAGACGGACCGGATTCAACGATGTCGCCCTGCTGCAAACGGTTAGGAGCAACGATGTAACGCTTTGTACCATCAACATAGTGAAGCAATGCGATGCGTGCGGTACGGTTTGGATCGTACTCGATGTGTGCAACGCGTGCGTTAACACCATCTTTGTCGTGACGACGGAAGTCGATCAAACGGTACTGACGCTTGTGTCCACCGCCCTTGTGGCGAGTGGTGATACGACCGGTGTTGTTACGGCCGCCTTTTTTAGGAAGCGGACGAACCAGGGATTTTTCCGGGGTTGAGCGGGTGATTTCGGAGAAATCGGAAACGCTCGAGCCACGGCGACCAGGTGTCGTCGGCTTGTGTTTACGAATACCCATTTAGTATTTCTTTCCTTCGCTAAAGTGGTCTCCGCAGGACTATGCCTGCGGACCGCCGAAGAGGTCGATTGAGCCTTCTTTGAGGGTTACAATCGCACGCTTGGTGTTCTTACGAGTACCCCAGCCAAAGCGAGTGCGCTTGCGCTTGCCTTGACGGTTAGCGGTGTTTACGGAAGCAACCTTGACACCGAAGATTTCTTCGATAGCCTGCTTGATTTCCAGTTTGTTGGAGCTAGGAGCAACAACGAAGGTGTATTTACCTTCATCGAGCTGGCCGTAGCTTTTTTCCGACACGACGGGAGCGATAATCACGTCGCGAGGATCTTTGAAAGTAGAGACGCTCATTATTTAGCGGCCTCCTTCTTAGCCTTAGAAGCAACTGCGACGAAAATGTCGAACGCATCCTTGGTGAAAACTACGTCATCAGAGATGAGAACATCGTAGGTGTTCAGCTGGTCTGCATAGAGGACGTGAGTGTTCTGAAGGTTACGTGCTGACAGTGCTACAAGATCTTCTTTGCGGTCAATCACCAAAAGAACGTTCTTACGGCTGGTGATGCTTGCAAGAGATGCCTTGATTGCCTGAGTTGAAGGCTTGGTGCCTTCAACGAGGTTCTCTACAACGTGTACGCGGTCGTGACGAGCGCGATCGGAGAGAGCACCGCGCAAAGCAGCTGCAATCATTTTCTTGGGGGTACGCTGCGCATAGTTGCGAGGGGTTGGGCCGTGTACGACGCCACCACCGGTCATATGCGGTGCACGGATGGAGCCCTGACGTGCTCGGCCGGTACCTTTTTGTTTGAAAGGTTTACGACCTGCGCCGGAAACTTCGCCGCGGTTCTTAGTTTTGTGAGTACCTTGGCGTGCTGCAGCAAGCTGAGCTACAACGACCTGGTGAAGCAGAGGAACAGATGCCTGTGCGTCGAAGAGGTCTGCCGGTAGGTCTACCTTGACAGTTTTGACAGCCATTGTAATTAGGCTCCCTTCACAGCGGTGCGAACCAAAACAACGCCACCCTTAGGACCAGGGATTGCACCCTTAATCAAAAGTACGTTGTTTTCGACGTCTACACCCTGGATAGTCAGGTTCAAAGTGGTGTGGCGTGCTGCGCCCATACGGCCAGCCATGCGCATACCTTTGAACACGCGTGCGGGGTATGATGCACCACCGATAGAACCGGGCTTACGGTGGTTCTTGTGCTGACCGTGAGACGCGCCAACACCCTTGAAGCCGTGACGCTTCATAACACCTGCGAAGCCCTTGCCCTTGGTCTTGCCAACGACATCGACTTTCTGACCTTCTGCGAAGAGGTCCACGGTCAATTCCTGACCTAGGGAGTACTCTGCAGCATCAGAAGTGCGGATTTCAACTAGGTGGCGGCGAGGGGTTACGCCTGCTTTCTCAAAGTGACCAGCTAGAGGCTTGGTAACTTTACGAGAATCAATTGCACCGAAACCAATCTGAATAGCCTGGTAGCCATCAGTTTCTTGATTACGTAACTGGGTGACAACGTTGGAGTCAGCCTTAACTACGGTAACAGGCACAAATTTGCCGTTTTCGTCCCAGATCTGAGTCATGCCGAGTTTGGTACCCAGCAAGCCTTTCACCTGGCGCTCGAATGTGTTAGTCATGATTAGATGCGATCCTCTACAGCTTGATTTCGATGTTCACGTCTGCCGGAAGGTCAAGACGCATGAGGGCATCAACAGCCTTAGGGGTCGGATCAACAACGTCGATCAGACGCTTGTGCGTGCGCATTTCGAAATGCTCGCGGCTGTCCTTATACTTGTGAGGCGAACGAATAACGCAGTAAACGTTCTTTTCGGTCGGAAGTGGTACTGGACCTACTACCGTCGCGCCTGCACGCGTAACTGTCTCAACGATTTTCCGTGCTGAAGAATCAATGACCTCGTGGTCGTAAGACTTCAGACGGATGCGGATTTTCTGTCCCGCCATCTGTCGGACTCTCTTTCTTGAAGTACTTCCCTGTAACGGGGCGGTCGCCCCTTTTTCTGGCACTTGAGGTAAAGAAAAATATTTTTCTTTCGTGCCGCCTGAATCGAGCTGAATCCTAAAGGGTGTTAGGGTTCCTCAACTCGACCAAGCACCGACCCCCGAACTCGGGCGTGTCGCCTAAATGAGGACAGACAACGGCCTAAGCCTTCGGAACCGGGTCATATTTGGTCTTATCTTCGTTTGCTCCTCCGCAAAATAACCACCCTATTAAGGCATATTTTGCAAAGAAACGACAGATAAGCGCTTGAACAACGTTTACTATTCTCGCAGAGAATAAAAGCATAAGCAACCCCAATACCTAAAAGTGCCGAGTTTCACATGCAAATTCTCTGGGTAGAATAAAGAGGCATAAAACAGGGCCCCTCAATAAAACTACTGAGGGGCCCTGCCGAGCCATCATCGACAGCTCAAAGTTGAAGTTCTAAAACTTCTGATTGACGCTCAAAGATTATTACTTGAGAATCTTGGTAACACGACCGGAACCAACGGTACGTCCACCTTCACGAATAGCGAAGCCGAGGCCTTCTTCCATCGCGATTTCCTGGATGAGCTCAACGGTCATCTCGGTGTTGTCGCCAGGCATAACCATTTCGGTACCCTCAGGAAGAGTGATAACGCCGGTTACGTCAGTGGTACGGAAGTAGAACTGAGGACGGTAGTTGGAGTAGAACGGGTTGTGACGTCCACCCTCATCCTTGGAAAGGATGTAGACGTTTGCCTCGAACTGAGTGTGAGGGGTGATGGAGCCGGGAGCTACAACAACCTGACCACGCTCTACGTCGTCGCGCTTGAGACCGCGAAGAAGTAGACCACAGTTCTCGCCTGCCCATGCTTCGTCGAGCTGCTTGTGGAACATCTCGATACCGGTAACGGTGGTCTTCTGGATGGGGCGGATACCAACAATCTCAACCTCAGAGTTGATGTTGAGGGTACCACGCTCTGCACGACCGGTTACAACGGTACCGCGACCGGTAATAGTGAAGACGTCCTCAATAGGCATGAGGAAGGGCTTGTCGGTTTCACGAACGGGGTCCGGAATGTAGTTGTCAACTGCATCCATGAGTTCTTCGATCTTCGCAACCCATTCAGCGTCGCCTTCAAGAGCCTTGAGAGCAGAAACGCGGATAACAGGAGCGTCGTCGCCGTCGAATTCCTGGGAAGAAAGCAAATCGCGAACTTCCATTTCGACGAGGTCAAGAAGCTCTTCGTCTTCAACCATGTCGGACTTGTTCAATGCAACAAGAAGGGTAGGTACGCCAACCTGGCGAGCAAGAAGAACGTGCTCGCGGGTCTGAGCCATAGGACCATCGGTAGCAGCAACCACGAGGATTGCGCCGTCCATCTGAGCAGCACCGGTGATCATGTTCTTGACATAGTCAGCGTGGCCGGGAGCGTCAACGTGTGCGTAGTGACGCTTCTCGGTCTGGTACTCGATGTGAGCAATGTTAATGGTAATACCGCGCTGACGCTCTTCAGGAGCGGAGTCGATCATACCGAAGTCGCGCTGCTCGTTAATGTCCGGGTACTTGTCTGCAAGAACCTTGGAGATAGCAGCGGTAAGAGTGGTCTTACCGTGGTCAACGTGACCAATGGTACCAACGTTTACGTGAGGCTTGGAGCGCTCGAACTTAGCCTTAGCCAAGGGTGTTCCTCCTAGAACGATTTTGAAAACATGCACTCGGATATCTCACCGGCGCAATCCGTTAAGAAACGGTCTAGCGTCTACATTAGCGGATTACACCGGTCAGATGAAACCCAGAAGCTGTTTTCAGGGGTATTTTTAGTGAATTTTTCGACTCAATAGTTTAAAGAGCCGGAACTGAGGCAAAAATTATTCGCCGCGGCTCTTCTGAATGATTTCGTCGGCAACAGCCTTCGGAACCTCAGAATAGCTATCGAATGCCATCGAGAACACAGCGCGTCCCTGAGTCTTGGAACGTAGGTCGCCGATGTAACCAAACATTTCGGATAGCGGAACCAATGCATTGACGAGTTTAACGCCAGCTGCATCTTCCATGGACTGAATCTGTCCACGGCGAGAGTTCAAGTCGCCGATAACATCGCCCATGTATTCCTCTGGGGTACGAACTTCAACTGCCATAAGCGGTTCAAGAAGAACAGGGTTAGCGCGCTTAGCGCCTTCCTTGAACACCATAGAACCGGCAATCTTGAAGGCCATTTCAGAGGAGTCAACATCGTGGTATGCACCGTCGATGAGGGTTGCTTTAACACCAACAACAGGGTAACCAGCAAGGATACCAAGCTGCATAGCGTCCTGGATACCAGCGTCAACAGATGGAATGTATTCGCGAGGAACACGACCACCGGTGACGACGTTATCAAACTCGTAAAGCTCTTCAGCGTCAAGAGGAATAGGTTCGAAGGAAACCTGAACCTTAGCGAACTGACCAGAACCACCAGTCTGCTTCTTGTGGGTGTAGTCGACCTTCTCCACAGCTTTCTTGATGGTTTCGCGGTAAGCAACCTGAGGCTTACCGATGTTTGCCTCAACCTTGAATTCACGCTTCATGCGGTCAACCAAGATGTCGAGGTGCAATTCGCCCATACCGCCGATTTCAGTCTGACCGGTTTCATCGTTGAGATTAACGCTGAAGGTGGGGTCTTCTGCTGAAAGCTTCTGAATAGCGGTGGAGAGTTTCTCCTGGTCGCCCTTAGTCTTTGGCTCAATAGCAACAAAGATCACAGGATCAGGGAAGCTCATTGATTCAAGAACGATGGGGTTAGCAGCATCGCAAAGGGTGTCACCAGTGGTGGTGTCCTTCAAACCGATAGCAGCGTAAATGTGTCCTGCCTGAATCTGCTCAACAGGGTTTTCCTTGTTGGAGTGCATCTGGAAGAGCTTACCGATACGCTCTTTACGGCCCTTAGTGGAGTTAAGAACCTGTTCACCCTGAGATGCAGTACCGGAGTACACACGAATGTAAGTGAGCTGACCGTAGAACGGGTGTGCTGCAACCTTGAACGCCAATGCAGAGAAAGGCTCAGAAGAAGATGCTTCACGAGTCATCTCAACTTCTTCATCGTTGAGTTTGTGACCGCGAACAGCAGGCACGTCAAGCGGTGAAGGCAAGTAGTCGATTACAGCGTCAAGCATAGGCTGAACGCCACGGTTCTTGAATGCAGAACCACAAAGAACAGGGTATGCTTCGTTATTCACGGTGAGCTGACGGATACCAGCTTTGAGTTCTTCAAGGGAAAGTTCGCCTTCTTCAAGGTACTTTTCCATTAGTTCTTCGCTGGACTCGGCAACAGCTTCGATGAGCTCTGCACGGTACTGCTCAGCCTTTTCTTGCAAGTCTGCAGGAATTTCCTGAGTTTCGTAAGAAGCACCCATGGTCACATCGCCCTTAGCGTCACCAGGCCAGACATATGCCTTCATGGTGAGCAGGTCGATAACACCGAGGAAGTCGTTCTCAGCACCAATAGGTAGCTGAAGAACCAAAGGACGAGCACCCAAACGCTTGATAATGGTATCTACGGTGAAGTAGAAGTCAGCGCCGAGCTTATCCATCTTGTTCACGAAGCAAATACGGGGAACTTCGTATTTGTCAGCCTGACGCCAAACGGTTTCAGACTGAGGCTCAACACCCTCTTTACCGTCGAACACTGCAACTGCGCCGTCAAGGACGCGCAATGAACGCTCAACCTCAACGGTGAAGTCAACGTGGCCGGGGGTATCGATGATGTTTACCTGGTTGTTCTTCCAGAAGCAGGTAGTAGCTGCGGAAGTAATGGTAATACCGCGTTCTTGTTCCTGAGCCATCCAGTCCATGGTGGATGCGCCATCGTGGGTTTCACCAATCTTGTGGTTAATACCGGTGTAGAACAAGATACGTTCGGTTGTGGTGGTCTTACCGGCGTCAATGTGCGCCATAATACCAATATTGCGGACCTTCTTGAGGTCTGTAAGCACGTCTAGTGCCACTTGAGTCTCCTCTTATGAGATACTCCGAAAGCCTGCCGGAATACACGAAGTATTCTCGACAGGCATTTCAAAGAATTACCAGCGGTAGTGTGCGAAGGCCTTGTTGGATTCGGCCATCTTGTGAGTGTCTTCGCGACGCTTCACAGCGGCACCGAGACCGTTGGATGCGTCCAAGATCTCATTCATTAGACGCTCAGTCATAGTCTTTTCGCGGCGTAGCTTGGAGAAGCCAACCAACCAGCGAAGAGCAAGAGCAGTTGCGCGTCCGGAGCGAACCTCAACAGGAACCTGATAGGTTGCGCCACCAACACGGCGGGAGCGAACCTCCAAGGAGGGCTTGACGTTATCCATAGCCTTTTTCAAGGTTGCTACGGGGTCTGCACCGGTCTTCTGACCTACGCCTTCGAGTGCACCGTAAACAATGCGCTCTGCAACAGACTTTTTGCCGTCCTGAAGAACTTTGTTAATAAGCTGAGTAACCAGCGGGGAACCGTAAACAGGATCGTTTACGAGGGGACGCTTTGGAGCGGGACCCTTACGAGGCATTACTTCTTCTCCTTCTTAGCGCCGTAGCGGGAGCGAGCCTGGCCGCGACCCTTAACACCCTGAGTATCCAGAGCACCACGAACGATCTTGTAACGAACACCGGGGAGGTCCTTCACACGACCACCGCGCACGAGCACGATGGAGTGTTCCTGAAGGTTGTGACCTTCACCGGGAATGTAAGCGGTAACTTCAATACCACCGTTGAGCTTCACACGAGCTACCTTACGGAGTGCAGAGTTAGGCTTCTTCGGGGTGGTGGTGTACACACGGGTGCACACGCCACGCTTCATAGGGTTGCCCTTCAGTGCGGGCGCCTTGGTCTTCACGACCTTGGGAGTCCGGCCCTTACGGACCAGCTGCTGAATTGTAGGCACAATATCTCCTGATTATCGGGTTGGTCTTTCACAACCCTTTCGTCTTTTCACCTCAGTGCAGAGTTCTGCATGATGCATGAGTTATTGAAGCAAATGTACTGAGTATCCTGCGATACACAATAACGGTAACTTAGTTCAGCGCGTGCAACAAAATTTTATCTGGGCATGCGTAAAAATGGCATTTAGGTATCAGATTAAAAAAACTTAAATCAATACCAAAGGACTGTATCCATACTGCCATTAATTCGAAGCCCACATTAGCTCTGCCGTTCAACGCTGGAATGCGCCGATATAAATGCTCCAAACAAGCATTAGAGGCACTGAGGCTAAGTACTTCGTATCAAACTATATCGGCTCTAGAGCCCTTAATCTACCTAGATTCTCGGTAATTCCCTATTGTTTACCCTAAACCTCAGAGATTTACCTCACTTAACCCAGTTAATCCTTAAAACTCAAGGGCCTTGCCAGAAATAAACCAGCAAGGCCCCCACCATATAATGCGATACCCCTCGGATACCTTAGGTCTTAATAGACCCTAAACTCAGAGCTTGTTCCCGTAAACGCAGAAACCTGCCCCCAACCGTTCTTGGAATGTCCATAGTACAAAATACGGTATGTACCAGAAACAGCAGTCGAAGGAACATCCCAGCTAATCGTCACACGAGACTGAGATGCCCAATGACGTTTCCACTGGAAACGAGTATTCGGATCGTTATCGCTTGCAACATATTCCCAAGCACGTCCATTCCAGCGCTGAATCTCAAGATAACTGCCCTGTTTACGTACGCTGTTATTCGGGTGAGCACCAACGAACTCAGCAGAGACACTACCACCACGCCACGTGCTCTGAGGAGCACGCAGTTGCTGCCCGTAGCGCTTACCGGCACCAGGCGTATCGTACAGTACCTTGCCCTTAGAGCTCTTTGCCGCATAAGGAGTCTGAGGCTTATCCCCCAAATCTAAAGACTCCCCACGATGTAAGGCAGAACCTACCTCATGCAGACTCTGACGGAAAGCTGGCGCTTCATAACGACCAAAAATCGTAGAACCGCCCTCATACTGCTGTAAATCATATTCTTCAGGGGTTGTCACATAATGGTTATAAGCATTGGTGTAACCTTGCAAAATAATATGAGACTCATCAACACCAAAAAGCTTTGCCATATCCTGACGATACTGCACGCCAACAGCACCCGTGTATTCTCCTGGCAACCCCAGAACATAGTAGTCACCAAAACGCATCACCTGAACAGGAAGTTTCTCCTGAACGGCGTTAGCTAGACCCACTGCAAGCAAATGGTCCTTAGGGTACTGGCATGCTTTCAAATCAGCAGAGACGTTATAAGCAGCACGGCTCATTGCATAAAAGAATTTATTAGTACCAACGCCCTCACCAAAAATAGGGAGGCCACCGCCGCCGTCTTCCTCAGAACCAGACCCAAAGGACTCCCCTAAAGAAGCACGGCAGGTACGCTCGGCTTTACCGGTTCCAGTATATTGAGCGTCCACCGTCATATTACTAAAGTCAAAGTACTTCACCGCAGAGCCAAGTCCCTGCCCAACAGGTTCTCCTTGGCTCCGAAGCTGATCACGAACAGCGTCAGCCTGTTTAGTACCTTGAATCTTCATGTTCTGGAAAGGATTATCAGTTGGTCCCTTACCAGGGCGAAGCCACGTATTGGGCGAGACATCTCCAGCATTGCTATTGGCAAAAGCTGCAATAAAGCCATCACCTGCACCAGAATAATGGTCAACACCATGATCTTGATTCTCTAAAAGCCACTGGGCATACCCTTTATTGTCAGACGAGATAAGAGTATTAGTGGTCGGCAACGACGTAGGGTGAATAGCAAACCAGTTAATCAGTGCGCGAGTTTTTCCATCACGTTCTAAACGCAACGTAACCGTCGTAGGATCTACCCCATCAATAAGTTTGTCCTGTAATTGCTGGGGGTTGTTACGTAAGGCAACCATAGAACGGTTAACACCAACACCGGTCAGCTGAGAATGAGAAACGGTAAGATTCCCTGGCGCTAAGTCACGGTGTGCCGCGTCAATGGCGTCCATAATGCCTTCAACAGTCGCGTTGAAGGTATCCTCGTGCCACCCGCTCGTCGTGACGTTGTACAAACCATATTTGGTAATACCACCAGGAGTCGCGTGAGTATGATTTGCCGTAATCATAATATTTGACTCACCATAAGCGTCACCATATTGGCGTTGCACACGACGAATCACCTCATCACGCACGCTCTGGAACGCTGAGAGCTGATCTAACACCACCATCAGGTTGCGCTCACCAGTATTACGATCTTGAATCTCAAATGCACGAGCATACGAACGGCTCATCACACCAGAACCAAGCTGATGACCATCACCATAGCCCATGAAACCAACCTCAGCTGGTTCACCCGTAACGTCGCCAACACCAGCACCAATAAGATACGGGCTAGCCGAAAAATTTTGAGACTGATAGTACGGAGAATACCAGTAGCCAGGATGCGCCTGAGCTGGTTCTACTACAGATAAGGACGCACAAGCCAAAGCCGTACCTACAGCCAATGAACACGTGCGACGAAGCCGAGAAACGGCGCGCGAAGATAACACAATAACCCCTAAAAGAAAATTAACGTTAGCGATGTGAGTGAATACTGGCCTACACCTAAGGTCAGCAAGCAATAGTTTAGAGCATCCCCTATGAAAACACTCTGCACAATCTTCAAAAAATTAATACGCCCTCAGCCTTCACAACATATCAACGCATATCAGCCCCATAAACACCCTACTTATGATTTATCTCTCGAAGATCTATTTAAAACACCGGAGGGGTTTCTCCTCGTCAATACGAGAAGAAACCCCTCTGGCTTCATTAGGCTAATAAGCCTCCTTGAGAAGATTATTTACCGAAGTCGTAATCATCCAAAGGAATAGCCTGGAACTCTGCAGAAATAGAACCTTCGTTCTCAGCTGCATAGCTGAAATCGTTGAAACCGCTTGCAGAGACTTGGAAAAGCTGTTCACGTGCTTCGTCAGTAGGCTCAACTTCAATATCGTTGTAGCGAGCCAAACCTGTACCAGCAGGGATGAGCTTACCAATGATGACGTTCTCTTTAAGACCGACCAATGGATCTTCTTTACGTTCCATAGCAGCCTGAGTAAGAACTCGAGTCGTCTCCTGGAAGGACGCAGCAGAAAGCCACGACTCAGTCGCCAAGGACGCCTTCGTAATACCCATCATTTCAGGACGAGCAGAAGCAGGACGCTTACCCTCAGCTACGGCCTTACGGTTCGCCGCCTGGAAGGCAAGGTTCTCTACGAGCTCACCGGGGAGAAGATCAGTTTCACCAGAGTCAATAACGGTCACACGACGAAGCATCTGGCGAACAATCACCTCAACGTGCTTATCGTGAATACCTACACCCTGAGAACGGTATACGTCCTGAACCTCGTCAACAAGATGCTTACGAGCATGACGAGGACCACGAATACGTAGTACTTCCTTAGGATCGATGGCACCTACAACCAGCTGATCACCAATCTCAACGTGTTCACCCTCAGCCACGAGCAGACGAGAACGACGAAGAACGGGATAAGCTACAGGTTCGTCACCGTTATCAGGAGTAATCACAACCTTCAAAGCCTTATCGGTATCTTCCATAGAGACACGACCGCTAACCTCAGAAATAGGTGCAACGCCCTTAGGAGTACGTGCTTCGAAGAGCTCCTGAATACGAGGTAGACCCTGAGTAATATCGCCTGCGGTTGCGACACCACCGGTGTGGAAGGTACGCATGGTCAGCTGAGTACCAGGTTCACCAATAGACTGTGCCGCAATAATACCAACAGCTTCGCCGATGTCTACCAAGTTACCAGAAGCCATAGAACGGCCGTAGCACAAGGCACAGACACCAACAGCAGATTGGCAGGTCAATACGGAACGAACCTTGACCTGTTCAATTCCAGCTTTGAAAAGCTTGTTGATGACGATATCAGATACGTCAGCACCAGCAGCGGCAAGAACCTCTCCAGATTCGTCCTTGACATCTACTGCCAAAGAACGTCCATGGATAGCAGTCTCGACCTGTTGGTGCAAGGAACCGTCTTTAGTATCGATCAAGGGAAGGTCTAGACCTTGGCGTGTACCACAGTCATCTTCACGAACAATAACGTCCTGAGAGACGTCCACCAAACGACGAGTCAGGTAACCGGAGTTTGCCGTACGCAACGCAGTATCAGCAAGACCCTTACGAGCACCGTGAGTCGCGATGAAGTATTCGAGAACGGACAGGCCCTCACGATATGAAGACTTAATGGGGCGAGGCATAATCTCACCCTTCGGGTTCGACACGAGACCACGGATACCCGCAATCTGGCGAACCTGCATCCAGTTACCACGAGCACCAGAGGTCACCATACGGTTAATGGTGGTGTTCAGGTTTGCAAGGTTCTGTTTCATGGCTTCAGAAACTTCATCTGTTGCCTGAGTCCAGATCTTAATCAGCTCGGTACGACGCTCGTTATCGCCGGTAAGACCCAGGTCGAAGTCCTGCTGAATCTTTTCAGCTTTCTTCTCATAGCCTTCCATAATGGCAGGCTTATCTTTAGGTGCCGCAATATCTGAGATAGCAACGGTCACACCAGAGCGAGAAGCGTAGTAGAAACCAGTGTTCTTGAGCTGATCAAGAGTCTGAGCTACGACATTCATTGGGTATTTCTCAGCGAGGTCATTAATCAAAGAACCAAGGTGCTTCTTATCTGCAATTTCCCCATACCAAGGGTAGTCAGCAGGAAGAGTCTGGTTGAAGATTACTTGACCGACGGTGCATTCAAGAAGAATGCTTCCACCTTGTTCAAAGCCTTCAGGAGTTTCAAAACCTTCTGGAGCGATGAAGGAGTCAAAGTGGATTTTGACCTTAGCGTTAATAGCAATCTGACCTAAGTCCATCGCCATAATAGCTTCTGCCAAGGAAGAGAAGATACGACCTTCGCCGGTTGCGTCTTCTTGAGGTGTGGTCAAGTGGAATAGACCAATCACCATATCCTGGTCAGGAACAGCTACCGGACGACCGTCTGAAGGCTTCAAAATGTTGTTGGATGAAAGCATCAAAATACGTGCTTCAGCCTGAGCTTCAGGAGATAGAGGCAAGTGAACTGCCATCTGGTCGCCGTCGAAGTCAGCGTTAAACGCAGAGCATACAAGAGGGTGAAGCTGAATGGCTTTACCTTCAACAAGCTGAGGTTCGAACGCCTGAATACCCAGACGGTGCAGAGTAGGTGCACGGTTCAAGAGCACAGGATGCTCAGCAATCACTTCTTCAAGAACATCCCAGACCTGAGAACGAGAACGCTCTACCATGCGCTTAGCAGACTTGATGTTCTGCGCATGGTTGAGGTCTACCAGACGCTTCATCACGAAGGGCTTGAACAGCTCCAATGCCATCTGCTTTGGAAGACCACACTGATGCATTGAAAGCTGAGGGCCACCGACGATAACAGAACGACCAGAGTAATCAACACGCTTACCCAAGAGGTTCTGACGGAAACGACCCTGCTTACCCTTGAGCATGTCAGAAAGGGACTTCAACGGACGGTTACCAGGACCAGTAACAGGGCGACCACGACGACCGTTATCGAAGAGCGAATCAACTGCTTCTTGAAGCATACGCTTTTCGTTATTAACGATGATTTCGGGTGCACCCAACTCAAGTAGACGCTTGAGACGGTTGTTACGGTTAATCACACGACGGTAGAGGTCGTTGAGGTCGGAGGTTGCAAAGCGTCCACCGTCGAGCTGCACCATAGGACGCAATTCTGGAGGAATCACAGGAACAACTTCAAGAACCATACCCAAAGGTGAGTTAGTGGTGCTCAAGAAGGAGTTAACAACTTTTAGACGCTTCAATGCACGAGTCTTACGCTGACCCTTACCAGTCTGAATAATCTCTTTGAGAGCTTCAGCTTCTGCTTCGAGGTCGAAAGATTCTAGGCGGGAACGAATAGCCTCAGCGCCCATGGAACCTTCAAAGTACATACCGTACTTATCAACCATGGCACGGTAGAGCGCTTCATCACCTTCAAGGTCAGCAACCTTCAAAGACTTGAAACGATCCCAAACTTTTTGCTCAAACTCGATTTCACGATCAGCATTTTTACGAACAGATGCCATCTGACGTTCTGCTTGGTCGCGAAGTTTACGCTTCTCTGCTGCTTTTCCACCTTCAGCTTCAATGCGCGCAAGTTCTTCTTCAGTCTCACGAGCGATGAGATTAATATCTGCATCACGTTGAGCTTCCAAAGCTTTCTTATCACGTTCGAACGCTGCCTCAAGGTTTGGAAGATCGTCGTGACGTCCTTCCTCATCCACAGAGGTGATCATGTACGCGGCAAAGTAGATAATCTTTTCAAGATCTTTAGGAGCAAGATCAAGCAGGTAACCAAGGCGTGAAGGAACACCCTTGAAGTACCAGATGTGAGTCACCGGAGCAGCAAGCTGAATGTGACCCATGCGTTCACGGCGAACCTTTGCGCGGGTTACCTCAACGCCACAGCGTTCACAGATAATGCCCTTAAAGCGTACGCGCTTGTATTTGCCACAGTAGCATTCCCAGTCCCTGGTAGGACCGAAAATACGCTCGTCGAAAAGACCCTCTTTTTCGGGCTTTAGGGTTCGGTAGTTAATGGTTTCGGGCTTCTTGACCTCACCATAAGACCAGCTGCGGATATCATCAGCGGTGGCCAGGCCAATACGCATCAAACCGAGTGAAGATTCGTTGGACATTTGGTCCTTATCTCTTTTCAGTAGTTGTGAAGACTAATTTTCGTAGAAATGATGAACAGGTATATCTACCTCGTGAAGGGGCTAGACCTCTTCCACAGAGTTAGGCTCTGCATGAGATAGGTCGATACCTAAATCATCTGCTGCACGGAAGCCTTCGTCTTCAGCATCGCGCATTTCAATGGTCTTACCGTCAGTTGAAAGGACTTCAACGTTCAGGCAGAGGGACTGCATTTCTTTAATGAGCACCTTGAAGGATTCAGGAACACCAGGTTCTGGAATGTTCTCGCCCTTGACGATTGCCTCATAGACCTTCACACGACCGTGAACGTCGTCAGACTTAATGGTCAAGATTTCCTGAAGGGTGTATGCGGCGCCGTATGCTTCAAGCGCCCACACTTCCATCTCACCAAAACGCTGACCACCGAACTGTGCTTTACCACCGAGCGGCTGCTGAGTAATCATGGAGTACGGACCAGTTGAACGTGCGTGAATCTTATCGTCCACCAAGTGGTGAAGTTTCAAAATGTACTGGTAGCCCACCGAAACAGGTTCGGGGAAGCGTTCACCAGAACGACCGTCATAGAGGTTTGCTTTACCACTACGGTTGATCAGACGTTCACCGTCACGGTTCGGGTTGGAGTGATCCAACAAGTCAAAGAGCTCAACTTCGTCTGCACCGTCGAACACGGGGGTGGAGACCTTAGTGGGGCCACTTTCCTTCGGGAAGTTTGGAAGGTTCTTCAACCATGATGGGTTGCCTTCAATCTTCCAACCTTGTTTCGCCAACCAACCGGTGTGAACCTCAAGAACCTGACCGATGTTCATACGACCAGGAACACCCAAGGGGTTCAAGATAACGTCGATAGGGGTACCGTCTTCCATGAAGGGCATATCTTCAACGGGAAGAATCTTTGTAATAACACCCTTGTTACCGTGACGACCTGCGAGCTTATCACCCACAGTAATCTTGCGCTTTTGAGCGACGTAAACACGTACCAGCTGATTAACACCTGAAGGTAGTGCGTCGTCGTCATCAGTGCTGCTGTCTCGGTCAAAGGTACGAACAGCGATAACGGTACCTGATTCACCGTGAGGAACCTTCAAAGAGGTGTCACGAACTTCACGAGATTTCTCACCGAAGATTGCACGGAGAAGTCGCTCTTCGGGGGTTAGTTCAGTTTCGCCCTTAGGGGTCACTTTACCAACGAGAATATCGCCAGATTCAACCTCAGCACCGATGTGGATAATACCGCGCTCGTCAAGTGCGGAAAGAACTTCCTCAGAGACGTTGGGGATGTCGCGAGTAATTTCTTCTGCACCGAGCTTGGTGTCACGTGCGTCAATTTCGTGTTCTTCAATGTGAATTGAGGTCAGCACGTCATCAGAGATCATACGCTGGGACAGGATGATACCGTCCTCAAAGTTGAAGCCTTCCCAAGACATGTATGCCACGAGGAGGTTCTTACCCAACGCCAATTCGCCGTTATCGGTAGAAGGACCGTCAGCGATAAGTCCCTGAGCTTCAACACGGTCTCCGGCACGAACAATAACACGGTGGTTATAGCAGTTACCGGGGTTTGAACGCTTGAACTTAGAGATGGGGTATGAGGAGGTTGTACCGTCGTCGTTGCGAACAATGACAAGGTCTGCAGAAACCTCAGATACGACACCGGCTTTACGTGCTAGGACAGAATCTCCAGAGTCGATTGCTGCGTAGCGTTCCATGCCGGTACCAACGACAGGCGCTTCGGAGACGAGCAACGGAACAGCCTGACGCTGCATGTTTGCGCCCATCAACGCACGGTTTGCGTCGTCGTGTTCGAGATAAGGAATCAAAGCGGTTGCAACAGAAACCATCTGACGTGGTGAAACGTCCATGTATTCAACGTCTGTTGCATCTACGAGCACAGCTTCACCAGAACCGTCGCCAGCACGGCATAGAACGGTAGGTTCAGCGAAGCGCAAGTCTTCGGTCAAAGGCGCATTTGCCTGAGCGATGGTGGTGCCTTTTTCATCATCTGCAGTGAGGTATTCAACCTCATTGGTAACCTGACCGTTGATAACGCGGCGGTAAGGAGTTTCGATGAAACCGAAGGGGTTAATACGTCCGTATGTTGCCAAAGAACCGATTAGACCAATGTTGGGACCTTCAGGGGTTTCGATGGGGCACATACGTCCGTAGTGTGAGGGGTGGACGTCTCGAACTTCCATACCTGCACGGTCACGTGAAAGACCGCCAGGGCCTAGCGCAGAAAGACGACGCTTGTGTGTCAAACCTGCTAGAGGGTTGTTCTGGTCCATGAACTGTGACAGCTGAGAGGTTCCGAAGAACTCTTTAATGGAAGCTACCACGGGACGGATGTTAATCAGGGTCTGAGGAGTAATCGCCTCAACGTCCTGAGTTGTCATGCGTTCGCGAACAACTCGTTCCATACGGGAAAGACCGGTACGAATCTGGTTTTCAATCAATTCGCCAACAGCGCGGATACGACGGTTACCAAAGTGGTCGATATCGTCAGTATCAACACGGATTTCTACGGGCTTTCCGTCACGTACACCAGAAATGGTCTTACCGCCAGCGTGCAAGGTGACGAGATAGCGAATCATCGCTGCAATGTCATCTTGGCTGAGCACCATAGCTGATGGGTCAGTAAGAGGAGTTTCAACACCGAGTTTGCGGTTTACCTTGTAACGGCCAACCTTTGCAAGGTCGTAGCGTTTTGGTGTGAAGTACATGTTGTCCAGAAGGTTCTGGGCAGCATCAACCGTTGGAGGTTCACCTGGGCGAAGTTTACGGTAAATATCGAGTAGAGCTTCGTCACGAGTCTGTACGGTGTCTTTTTCTAGGGTTGCGCGAATAGCGTCAAATTCACCAAATTCTTCAAGAATTTTTGCTTCGCTCCAGCCAAGAGCTTTGAGGAGCACAGTAACAGACTGCTTGCGCTTACGGTCAAGACGTACGCCGACCTGGTCACGCTTATCGATTTCAAGCTCAAACCATGCACCACGGGAAGGGATGATTTTTGCTGTGTAGATATCTTTATCGGAAGTACGGTCTACGGACTTCTCAAAGTATGCGCCAGGAGAGCGAACCAGCTGAGATACAACGACACGCTCAGTACCGTTGATGACGAACGTACCAGAATCGGTCATGAGCGGGAAATCACCCATGAACACGGTCTGCTGTTTAATCTCGCCAGTGTTGTTGTTCATGAATTCTGCTTTAACGTACAACGGAGCAGAGTAGGTCGCGTCGCGATCCTTGCACTGTTCCATGCTGTACTTTGGTTCAGCAAATTCAGGTTCGGAGAACGATAGAGACATCGTTCCTTGGAAATCTTCAATCGGAGAAATTTCGTCAAAGATTTCAGCAAGCCCAGAGACGGGTTGTACTGAGGTATCGCCCGTTTCTGCTGCTTCTGCTACGCGTTGCGCCCAGCGTTCGTTACCGATGAGGGCATCAAAGCTGTTAGTTTGCAGAGCAAGCAAGTCAGGAACCTGCAGGGGCTCAGAAATCTTTGCGAATGAAATTCGGCTTGGTGTACCTAAACGGTTCACTGTGCCGTTAGCGGCTTCGTTATTAGAGGTGCTCGAGGCGACCAAGTTGGATCCTTCCACAGACCTGTCTGTTTCATATTCGCTGTCCCAGAAAACATAGTAAAACCGTGGAAAAGAACCGCAACGCACGACGTGCATAAGGCTTCGGGTGTTGGGAACTTTTGGGAACGAAATACTTGTTTTTGCTCTGTTTCACCCATGCCCACCGCTATATGAAGGCAGAAAGGTTATGGATAGCGTAAGTATTCACAATACAGCAAGAAAAAACTAAAGTCCATACAACCATCACGGAAAATATGCAACTTTTCTTTTTTATGGTGTACCTAACACTCTACAACGTTAACAGCTAAACCACCCATCGACGTCTCTTTATACCGGTGACTCATATCTTCACCAGTCTGACGCATTGTTTCAATAACTTGATCCAAAGACACCCGATGTTCGCCGTCTCCACGAAGCGCCATACGTGCAGCGTTAATAGCCTTCGCCGCCGCCATCGCATTACGCTCAATACACGGTATCTGCACCAACCCACCTACAGGGTCACATGTCAGACCAAGATTATGTTCCATGGCAATCTCTGCAGCGTTCTCAATCTGTTCATTACTACCGCCCATCACCTGAGCTAACCCCGCAGCAGCCATAGAAGAAGCCGTACCAACCTCTCCCTGGCACCCCACCTCAGCTCCAGAGATAGAAGCCCGTTTTTTATACAAAGCACCAATAGCAGAAGCACATAAGAAGAAGTCAACAATAAGCTGTTCACGTTTAGCGACACCGCATGTACGAACCCCCGGAAGATAGTTCAACGCATAGTGCAAAACAGCCGGAATAATACCCGAAGCGCCATTCGTCGGAGCAGTCACTACCCTGCCACCAAATGCGTTCTCTTCGTTCACCGCCAAGGCCATCAAATTCACCCAATCAATAGCAAACTCAGGGCTCTTTTGAGGGTCTTCTGCTAACAAATCACGGTGCCACGCTGCTGCACGACAACGTACTTTAAGCTCCCCCGGCAAATACCCCATACGAGATAATGAAGAACCAATACACTCTTTCATCACCCGATGGATAGCGAGAATCCCCTGACGAATCTCCTGTTCAGAACGAGCTGAAAGCTCATTACGCATCTTCAACTGAGCAATAGATAGCCCTGCCTTATTTGCCAAAGACACAAGTTCTTCACCTGAACCAAAAGGATAGGGTGCTTCGTTAAGTCCTGAAGAATCATCTAAAGTTTCGTTCTCCTCGACAATGAATCCTCCACCAATAGAAAAATAGGTGCGTTCAAGGAGAAGACCGGAAGTATCATAAGCTGCAATTTTGACGCCGTTTGTATGCCTCGCTAAAACAGTCAACGGACGCAGCGTCATATCAGATTCACGATAGTTCACAACCGGACCAACACATAATGCCTCACCGGCATCAGGTGCACCATCTTGATAAGAGCTAGAGGGAAAACCTGCTAACGGCAAAATACCATCACGTTGGTTATCTGCCATCACTCGTTCAGCTTGGGCAATGTTAATGGTCTCCGGAACAAAACCTGCACAACCTTTAATGATGGCGCTCATCGTACCGTGTCCGGCTCCAGTTGCTGCTAACGAACCATAAAGATCCACGTGTATGCGTGACACGTTCTGAAGTTTTCTCGTATCAATGAGCTCTGCAATAAAACGGTTTGCTGCTCTCATCGGACCTACCGTGTGGGAAGAGGAAGGCCCGATACCAATCGAAAATAATTCAAAGACAGAGATATCGTAGTTTAATGATTCAGCTTGTATCTGTTCATCACTAATGTTCATCCTGTGTGCTTTCCTTTTTCTATGCATTTTTAGCGTTTAACTGCGCTAAAACATCAACCTCTTACGGGGGATAATAAGAGAAAACTGTAAAAGCTTGATGAACGTTCCATCACACAAGATGGAGTGGGAATACGCAAATCAAGCCTCTACAGTTCTACAAGATAAGAGTCTCTACCAAGAAACTTTTATCCGCTTATGAAGGTGAACCCACATATTATCGGCGATAAAACGGAACAGCAACCACATCAAATGGTGCTCGTTTACCACGAATATCAACATCAATAGTGTTTCCTTCCGCGGCATACGAGCTCTCCACTAGAGCCATCGCAATCGGGTATCCCAACGTAGGTGAAGGAATACCTGAGGTAACATATCCGATGTTCTTCTCGCCATCCATCAGTTGAGAATCAGCACGGGCAGGGCGCTTTTGCTGTGCTTTAAGCCCAACGAGAGAACGCTGAGGCACGGTTTGAGATAGCACACTCAACGCCTGACGCCCTACAAAGTCACTGCTCTTTTTCTCTAGCGCAATATCAACTAGACGCCCTAGACCAGACTCGTACGGAGTGATATCTAGACCCAGCTCATGACCATACAAAGGCATACCAGCTTCTAAGCGCAAAGAGTCGCGTGCTGCCAAACCAGCAGGAATCATGTCAAAGTCCTTGCCAGCGTTCATAGCAGCCGACCATAGATCACCGGCTTGATGTGCCGGTATGTAGATTTCAAAGCCGTCTTCTCCGGTATATCCGGTACGAGCTAAGAGTACTGAGAGGCCAGAAAGATTCAGCGGTGTTGCAGCATAATATTTCAGCTCACGTACCGTTTGAGGGGCACTCGGCTCCATGGCCAAAATAATATCTTCAGCTCGTGGGCCTTGAACAGCAATTAAAGCAGTATCTTCAGATTCGTTGACTAGTTTTACGTCAAACTCTGCCGTACGCTCTTGCAACGTCTGATAATCAATCTCTACGTTAGAAGCGTTAGGTACTACAAGAAATTCGTCCTCAGCTAGACGATAGGTAATCAGGTCGTCAATTACCCCGCCATCTTCGTTGACCAGAATCGAATATTTGGCTTTACCAACTTTGAGAATACTCATATTCGAGACGAGGGCATAGTCTAAAAATGCGGCAGCGTCCGGACCGCTCACACGAAACTCACCCATATGAGAGAGGTCAAAGAGACCAGCACGTTGACGTACAGCATGGTGCTCCTGAACGTCATTGGTGTATTTTACGGGCATATCCCAACCACCAAAATCGGTGAAGGTGGCGCCTAATGCGAGGTGTTCTTCGTGTAGTGGGGTTTTCTTACTCATGTCTTACACATACTTTCTTAACAGATGGGGTTCGGAGGTGGGGCAAACATCATTATTTACCCCACCTCAGACATATTTTGAGCCGATTAGCTCAGTTAGTGTGTTTCAGAAGCAGATGATTCCATCTCAAAAGCTTCCATAGGTGGGCACTGGCAGATAAGATTACGGTCGCCGCCAGCCCCATCAATACGCCCAACCGAGGGGAAGTATTTTTGATGGCGCAAAGAAGACACCGGATAAGCAGCTTCAGAACGAGAGTACGCCCGATCCCAGGTATCTGCAGTAACGACATCAACCGTATGTGGAGCATTGCGCAAAAGTGATTCTTCGACACTCACTTTTCCGCTGATGACATGCTGAATCTCATCGTAGATACAGCTCATGGCGTCGATAAAACGATCAAGTTCTTGAAGGTCTTCAGATTCTGTTGGTTCAACCATCAATGTGCCAGGTACGGGGAAAGCCAAAGTTGGTGCATGGAATCCGTAGTCCATCAGGCGTTTACAGATATCTTCGGCAGTGACGCCACTAGCCGCGGTTAGCTCACGCACGTCAAGAATGCATTCATGTGCGACCAAACCATGGTCTCCGGTGTACAGTACCGGATACTTATCCCCCAGTTTTTTAGCAATATAGTTTGCGTTAACGATGGCAGTTTCGGAGCTGGAACGAAGCCCTTGAGCACCACTCATGGCAATATACATCCACGAGATGGGAAGTACCCCCGCAGAACCGTACATCGCTTGAGAAATCGGTAAGGGCGAAGACTCTTTATCGTTGTGGTAGGCGTTTGTGGGCAAGTAGGGTGCGAGGTGTTCTCTCACACCGATAGGGCCGACACCGGGACCTCCTCCTCCGTGAGGAATAGCGAAAGTTTTGTGAAGGTTCAGATGTGATACGTCTCCCCCGAATCGTCCGGGTTGGGATAGGCCCATCTGCGCGTTAAGGTTTGCACCGTCCACGTACACTTGTCCGCCGGCTTCGTGAACAAGCTGGCAGACTTCAACAACTTGTTCTTCAAATACACCATGAGTTGACGGGTAGGTAATCATCATTGCGGCGATAGTGTCACCATATTTTTCAATTTTGGCGCGGAGGTCCGCCACATCGATAGAGCCATCTTCTGCCGTAGCTACACCAGCAACAGAAAGTCCAGCCAGAGCAGCAGAAGCAGCGTTAGTGCCATGGGCAGATAACGGGATCAGAACGACGTTACGTTGTTCTTCTCCACGCGCTTGGTGGTAAGAACGAATGGCGCGTAGCCCTGCGTATTCTCCAGATGCACCAGAGTTTGGTTGCATGGACAGAGCATCGTATCCGGTAATTTCGACGAGCCATGCAGAGAGCTCCTCGATGAGCTCTAACCAGCCTTGAGCTTGTTCAGCTGGTACAAGTGGGTGAATACCAGCAAATTCTGGCCAAGAGATAGGCTCCATCTCAGCAGCAGAGTTAAGTTTCATGGTGCAAGAGCCCAGAGGAATCATGGTGCGGTCCAGAGCAAGATCTTTGTCAGAAAGCTTACGAAGATAACGCATCATGGCAGTTTCTGAACGGTAACTGTGGAACACCGGATGCTGCATGTAATCGTCATCGCGTAGCAATTCAGCAGGCATGGGGTATTGTTCTTCTGCGCTCTCTTCTACGAGAGTTCCGCCGAGTGCTTCCACAAGGCTCCGTAGAGTGTCTTCATCATGAGATTCACCGATGGAGATGCTGATACGGTCACTGTTGATTTTACGAATGTTGATGCCGGCTTCAAGTGCAGCAGCAACGAGTTCGTCAGCACGTGATGATGTATCAAAGGCGACAGTATCGAAGAAGTCTTGATGCACGAGTTTGAGTCCAGTTGCGCTCAGGCTCTGGGCAACACGTGAAGCGTTGCGGTGCAGACGACGAGCAATCTCGCGGAGTCCCTCTGGCCCGTGATAGAGAGCGTAAGCTCCAGCGACAATGGCGAGTAGAGCCTGTGCAGTACAAATGTTACTGGTGGCTTTTTCACGGCGGATGTGCTGTTCACGAGTTTGTAGCGCAAGACGATAGGCGGGTTTTCCGGCGGTATCTTGTGATACTCCGACCAGACGCCCCGGTAAAGTTCGTTCCATGCCTTTACGGGTTGCCATGAAAGCTGCATGGGGTCCGCCAAAGAAGAATGGTAAGCCAAAGCGTTGGCTGTTACCGACGCAGATATCTGCACCAAGTTCACCGGGTGAACGTAAGAGTGTTAGAGCTAGTAGATCTGCGGTTACGGTGACGAGCGCTTGTCGTTGGTGGGCTTGGTCGATGAGCTCTTTAATGTCTCGGATGTGTCCATCATGGCTGGGGTATGCGAGAACGATACCGTAAAGGTCGCCTTCTGGAAGCCCGTCGGAGAAGTCAGTTACGACCATGGGAATATCGAGAGCTTCGACACGTCCACGAACGACGGAAAGAGTTTGAGGTAGGCATCGGGAGTCGATGGCGAAGAAACCGTTTTTAACTTTGCGGTTTGCGCGGTGCATCATCACGACGGCTTCTGCTGTAGCAGTTGCTTCGTCCAAGAGTGAGGCGTTGGCAATGTCTAGTCCCGTCAGTTCCATGACCGTATTTTGGAAGTTAAGTAGTGCTTCTAAACGGCCTTGAGAGATTTCAGGTTGGTAGGGGGTGTAGCTGGTGTACCAGCCGGGGTTTTCGAGGATATTTCGACGTAGTACGGCAGGGGTGACGCTATCGTAATAACCGGCACCAATCATCTGAGTTTTGAGAATGTTGTGAGATGCGTATTCTCGAAGTTTTTTGTGGGCTTGTTCTTCGCTGAGGGGTTCGGGGAGGTTGAGTTCTTGCTCCATCCGAATATTTGCTGGTACGACGTCTGCAATAAGTGCTGAGAGTGAGTCGTAGCCGATGGTGCTCAGCATGGCGCGGAGGTCTTCAGCTCGTGGCCCTAGGTGACGGTCAATAAATAGCATGGGATATTCTCCTGGTCTGATAGCACCTCAAAGGTGAGAGTGCGCTAAGACCTCCCCGCTCTGTTTCTGACCTGAGAGTTTTAGTCTGCACTGATGACGGTTGGGTTCATCAGCATAGATTTGCCCCTTCGGTGGAGAATCGTGTTTTCTCCTCTTCAGAGTTGCCTGGCTCAGCGGTACTTTGTGCCTGAGAGTTTCCTGGGGAGGATTTGCTCCTTCGGCGCCACCATATTGGGTATTTTGGTGGTCTCTCCCGCTGCGCATAACAGCATATATATTTGTTAAAAGTCTGCCACATCACATCCAAAAAATATATGTTTTTCTGGCCGTGTTCTTGTATTAGGCACCTTATGTCATGGCGAGGGGAACGCTTCTTCTCATCTGTCAAGAATGACTATTTAGTTGATGAAGTGGGAAGATGTTCGTCGATGAGGCTCACCGGCGCTGGGTGCCACATGCCAACAGCCGGTTTACCACCTTTAAAAGCACCGAGTTCTGTAAACCCGTGACGTCGATAGAGAGAAGCGCTACGGTAAGTCGACGCTTCTAGATAAGAGCCGTATTGACCGGTACGTGCTAAGCGATAGTCAAGCAGTGCACTACCTGCCCCGCAAGAACGAGCAGATTCGTGAACACCGATAGTGTAAAGATACCAGTGGTCAAAAGCTGGTCGAGCACGTAAAAGTTTGATTTCGGTGATGACGGCACTAAAGAATGAACGCCCTAAGAGTTTCGCATATTGAGGTAGGGCACGCAGGTCTGCCAGCAGGTTACCTTTTTGCCCTTCAGGGCTGAGCCAGAGTGCTGCCCCAAGGATTGTGTCATTTTCATCGACGGCGATGTCTATTTTGCCTTTAGAAGCGTAGGTGTTACGAATCTGGAATTCAAAGAGCTCACGTATTTTGGCTCCTTGATGAGTTCCACCCATGGCGTGACTCATGACGGGGTCATGTTCAAAAGCGTTTGTCAGTGCTTCGATAGCGCCTGCATAGTCAGCTTCTGTTGCTTCGCGGACAGTAAAATGGCGGTTTTTTTCTGACATATCCGGTTTTCCCCTCATGTATCTTTACCGACATTCTATATACCAAAAGGGATGAGTTGCTCGTAGAATAGCCGTCTTTAGTTCGTGTTGTGACAGGTATCTTAAAACGCCACTGGGCAGTACCGCCAAAGCGATACTGCCCAGTGTTACAAAGACTCTTGTCAAGAACCGATTACTTAAGGGTAACGGTTGCGCCTGCGCCTTCGAGCTGTTCCTTAGCCTTTTCAGCGTCTTCCTTGGAAGCGCCTTCGAGAACAGCCTTAGGAGCGGAATCAACGAGGTCCTTAGCTTCCTTCAAACCGAGGGAGGTAAGGGCACGAACTTCCTTAATAACTGCGATCTTCTTGTCGCCAGCGGATTCGAGAACTACGTCGAATTCGTCTTTTTCGTCAGCTGCAGCTTCGCCGCCAGCTACACCAGCTACTGCAACAGGAGCTGCTGCGGTAACGTCGAATTCTTCCTCGAATGCCTTAACGAATTCGGAAACCTCTACGAGGGAGAGTTCCTTGAAAGCTTCAATGAGTTCTTCAATGGAAAGCTTAGCCATGATTTTGGCTCCTTCTTATGATCAGGTGTAGAGCTTTTGTCTACATATGAAATCTGTGGGGTTGCTCATCGCTAGATGAGCGAACTAGTTGAACGGATGCTAAAACATAATCGTTGAAGATTATGCTTCTGCTCCTTCTTGCTCTTCTAGCTTGATGCGTAGTGCGTCTACAGTGCGTGCAATCTTTGCGAGAGCACCCTTTGCGCCACCTGCAACCTTTGCAAGGAGAACCTCGCGAGATTCAAGGCTTGCGAATTTGTCAACACCAGCAGCGTCGAGAGCTTCACCTTCGTAGTAGCCGCTCTTGACCACAAGCTGGGGGTTTTCTTTGGCGAAGTCACGCAGTGCCTTTGCAGCGTCAATGATTTCACCGTCGATGAAAGCAATTGCGCTAGGACCTGCAAGCTGGCCTTCGAATGCGTCGATTCCAGCTTCCTTAGCTGCAATAGCAGCAAGGGTATTCTTCACCACAGCATATTCAGTCTCAGCACCGAGTGCACGACGAAGCTGCTTGAGCTGTGCAACGGTGAGACCGCGGTACTCAGTGAGGATGACTGCGTTTGAGCGTTCGAAGCGTGCCTTCAGCTCGGAAACAGCAGAAACCTTTTCCTGTGTCGCCATGGTATTCCTTCCGATTCTTGGTCACCGGTAAAGCGTCTAAGATGCCTTGAGGCAAAAAAATAACCTCGACGCGTAAGCGACGAGGTATACCTAAAGTTTTGACATACTCATATTCTATGAGCATATGAGAACTATAGATAATATTCGTTCACCTACGCTGGCGGTTCTTAGAGAACTCTTATCATTTTGACGAGCCTTAAGCGTGTCAAAAATCAGACCGGCGGTCTTTGGTTCTTCTATCAAACCACATCTGCCACACTCTGCGCAACCTCTACTACTCACATGGGATAGGAGTCACTTAAATGAGTGGATTTCTCTTAAACGACGTTGGCTCGCACCGATACCGGTACGAGCCAACGAAGAATACTTTCTTTGTTATAGAAAATATTTATGAAGTCCTTAGATAGCAACCACGGAAGGGTCGATCTGTACACCAGGGCCCCATGTAGGAGCAACGGTTACCTTGGAGATGTAACGGCCCTTTGCAGAGGAAGGCTTCAAACGGTGAATTTCTTCAAGAGCTGCTTCAAAGTTCTGGGTGAGCTGTTCAGCAGTGAAAGAAGCTTTACCGATAATGAAGTGCAAGTTTGCGTTACGGTCAACGCGGAAGTCAATCTTTCCGCCCTTGATGTCGTTAACAGCCTTTGCAACGTCCATGGTTACGGTGCCGGTCTTAGGGTTAGGCATGAGGTTGCGAGGGCCAAGAATCTTACCCAAGCGACCAACTTTGCCCATCATGTCGGGGGTAGCAACTGCTGCGTCGAAGTCAGTCCATCCGCCAGCAATTTTTGCGATGAGTTCGTCAGAACCAACGAAGTCTGCTCCTGCTGCTTCTGCAGCTGCTGCTTTATCGCCAGCGGCGATAACAACAACGCGAGCGGTCTTACCGGTGCCGTTTGGCAAGTTGACGGTACCGCGTACCATCTGGTCTGCCTTACGGGGATCTACGGAAAGACGCATTGCAACCTCAACGGTTGAATGTGCTTTTTCAGAAGAGATGTCTTTAACAAGCTCAATTGCCTCAGCGGCGGTGTAAAGCTTGCCCTCTTCAATTTTGGCTACAGCTGCCTGATACGCTTTGCTGCGCTTTGCCATCTGCTTTTCTCCTTATGCAGTTGTGGTCTTTTTGAGTCGCGCTCGACTCTGCCACATACCCTTACGGGTGATAAATACTTTCAAAAACCAAAAATTATTTTGGGTTATTTAGGCGGTGAAGTTACTTAACTTCAATACCCATGGAGCGTGCAGTGCCCGCGATAATCTTTGCTGCTGCATCGATATCATTTGCGTTGAGGTCAACCATCTTGGTTTCCGCAATTTCGCGAACCTGAGCTTCGGTAATGGAACCAACTTTGTTGGTGTGAGGAACACCGGAGCCTTTAGCAACGCCAGCAGCTTTCTTAATCAAACCAGAAGCTGGAGGGGTTTTGGTCACGAAGGTGAATGAACGGTCTTCGTATACGGTGATTTCTACAGGAACGATGTTTCCACGCATGGATTCGGTTGCAGCATTGTATGCCTTGCAGAATTCCATGATGTTAACACCGTGCTGACCCAATGCAGGGCCAACGGGAGGAGCCGGGTTAGCGGCACCAGCCTGAATTTGCAGCTTAATGAGGCCTGCGACCTTCTTCTTGGGAGCCAATGTTAGGTCCTTTTCTTAGCTGTTGAACCAACGCACAGGAGCGTGACGCTGGCGGGTGACAGTCGTGGCGCGACCGTCGATATGCGTAGGCGCAAGCGTAAACGCGCGCATACAAACCACAATTCTAACGGGTTATGAGATATTTACCAAGAAAAAGGCTCAAAATATAGTGTCTCATTCAACACAAAGAATAAAGCCTATTTCTTACACCCAAAGCTTTTATTAAAAAGATGGGGTGTTCCATACACACGTACAGAACACCCCATCGTGAGAGCTTTATCAAAAACTCAAGATGGTTTTAGACTTTCTCAACCTGCGAGAAAGATACCGTTACAGGAGTCTCACGTTCGAAGACAGAGATGAGAAGAACCAATGAAGAAGATTCTGGCTTAATCTCAGAAATGGTTGCTGGGTACCCCACGAATGGGCCGTCTTTAACATTGACGGTTTCTCCGACTTCGTAATCAACCTCAATTTGAGGCTGAGGAGGTTCAATGTTGCCAGCCTTCGCCTGTTCTTCAACAAATACCGGAGCCAACATATCGATGACTTCGTTCAAACGTAGTGGAACAGGGTTGTAGGCGTCAGAGCCGACAAATCCGGTAACACCGGGGGTGTGGCGAACAAGACCCCATGACTCATCGGTTAGTTCCATGCGTACAAGAACGTAACCGGGAATACGAACACGGCGAACAATTTTTTCGACAGTGTTTTTATATTCTTTGACTTCTTCCATAGGAACTTGTACTTCAAAGATGTAATCTTCCATGTTCAAAGTCTGCGCACGAGATTCGAGGTTGCCTTTAACCTTGTTCTCAAAACCAGCATAAGTATGAACGACAAACCAGTCGCCTTCTTGACGACGCAATTGAGATTTAAAAGCCTCTAGAGGGTCAACCGCTGGCTCAGAGTCAACAGCAGATTCTTCCTCAGAAGTTTCTTCTGAGGCTTCGAGGGTTTCTTCTTCTGAGGCGTTAACGTCTAGAGCGTCTTCTGCCTCGACCTGCGCGTCATCAGCGGTAGCCTGCTCAGAAACCTCAACAGCTTCCTGCGCTTCGTGTGCAAGTTCCTGCTCGGACACGGTTCTCCTACTTTCTCTTGAACTTATCTGGCTCTATTAGTTGCAGATTCTTAAAAGTTTACTTAATTGTTCCGTTTCCGAAAATCCAGAACGCAGCCTGACCAAATAGATAATCAAGACCGAAGATGAGAAGAATCATGAAAGTAACGAAGCCCAAAACAATAATGACGTAGTTGACGAGCTCTTTACGAGTGGGAGTCGTAACTTTTTTAAGTTCGCTAATTACTTCACGAATAAATTGGAAGATACGCGCGAAGATTCCGCGACGTTTTGTTACGCCGTCCTCTTGAGTGGCAGCGGTTCCGTTAGTGGCAGTTTCAGCCATGGCAGGCCCGCCCCTTTCTGCTTAGGTCCATCTCAAAAAACGTCTAGATTAACGCCTTTTTATTGAATTCTTTACGGAGCTATTGCAGGGCGGACAGGACTCGAACCTGCAACCTGCGGTTTTGGAGACCGCTGCTCTACCAATTGAGCCACCACCCTTTGAACTTTCGTTCATGTACTGCGTTGAAAGTCATAGACATTTCAGACAGCACGGTATCGTTCGGTTGCGAACAACAAAGACTACTGTAAGGGATTATTTTGTCTTTGGCAATTCCAGCAACACTTTTTATTGCATATTTCACGTTCAAATAAGTGCTTTTAGCGTCCAGAAAACCATTATTGCACTGTAAAACATCTGTTTTTCTTAGAGTTTATCTCGATAGGCTCTCGTCACGGCACCCGAAGATTGTTTAGCATGGTGATACGAGCATATTTTTCAAGCAAAGTGCCGTTAAGAATTGCGGTACAGAAAGCGGGTCTCGACCATGACTACCCAACGTATTTCCCCCCGTATTGGAGCTATTGCCCCTTCTGCAACTTTGGCTGTTGATTCCAAAGCAAAAGCTCTTATCGCACAGGGTAGACCAGTCATTGGATTTGCTGCAGGAGAACCAGACTTTCCCACCCCCGATTACATCGTTGAGGCAGCAGCGCAAGCACTCAAAAATCCACAGAATTTTCGGTATAGCCCAACGCCCGGCCTGCCAGCACTCAAAGAAGCAATCGTCAAAAAAACACGACGTGATTCAGGCGTTGATATTGAGGCTTCTCAAGTTGTTGTCACCAACGGCGGAAAACAAGCAGTCTACGAGGCTTTTGCAACCGTTATCGGAGACGGGGATGACATCCTCTTACCAGCCCCCTATTGGACAACGTATCCAGAAGCTATTCGTCTTGCTGGAGGAAATCCCATCGAAGTTTTTGCTGACTCGCATCAAGACTACAAAGTCAATGTAGAGATGCTCGAAGCAGCTTATACTCCTGCCACGAAAGCCCTTATCTTTGTTTCTCCGTCAAACCCTACCGGCTCGGTATACACCCCTGAAGAGACAAAAGCCATTGGAGAATGGGCACTGTCAAAAAAGATTTTTGTTATCTCTGACGAAATTTATGAGCACCTCACCTATGACGGCGTTCAAGCAACTTCTATCCTCAAAGCTGTTCCAGAGCTGGCCGACTACGCCATTATTCTCAATGGTGTTGCAAAAACCTATGCGATGACGGGTTGGCGTGTTGGTTGGCTTTACGGCCCTGCCGACGTTGTTAAAGCGGCAACGAACCTACAATCTCACTTGAGCTCTAACGTCAATAACATTGCACAACAGGCTGCACTTTGCGCTGTTTCGGGCCCTCTTGATGCAGTGCATTCTATGCACGAAGCCTTTGACCGTAGACGAAAGGTCATGGTTGCAGGTCTTAATGCTATTGATGGTGTTTTCTGCCCAACTCCTCAAGGTGCCTTTTACGCTTATGCAGATGTTCGCGGGCTCTTCGGCAAGAGTATCGGAGGGGTCAGTATTGACAGCTCAGCAACTCTTGCAGAAGTAATTTTAGATCAGGCAGAAGTAGCTGTTGTACCGGGTGAAGCCTTTGGTCCTTCCGGTTATCTACGCTTATCGTACGCGCTAGGAGATGATGATTTAGCCGAAGGTTTGGGCCGTATTCAAAAGCTTTTAGCTACTGCGGTGTAGGTATTTGTGGTTGATGGGGTATATCACCTGATTCAGACACACCAACAACTCCCACAACTACCCACATAACACCAAATTCATTACAATAGATTGAAGGATAGGTTTCCGTAGAAACTCTTGATTTTTCAGGTTTTACTTTAGGTAAAACACACACAAATTCAAGGTGACGCAGAAGCAAAAAACATAAAAACCCAACTTTACGTTGTGGGACTTTAGGAGACGCACGTTATGAAAATTGGTCTACTCACCTCCGGTGGCGACTGCCCAGGACTCAACGCCGTCATTCGCGGCGCTGTACTTAACGGAATCAAAACATACGGACACGAGTTCGTTGGATTCCGCGACGGCTGGCGTGGCGTTGTCGAAGGAGATTATATGGATCTCCCCCGTACCAAGGTACGCGGTCTAGCACGCCAAGGCGGAACAATTCTCGGAACCTCCCGCACCAACCCGTTTGACGGACCACACGGCGGACCCGAAAACATCGAAATCATGATGGAACGCAACCACATCGACGCTATCGTCGCCATCGGCGGTGAAGGAACCCTCGCCGGCGCTAAACGCCTAGCAGATGCAGGACTACCTGTTGTTGGTGTTCCCAAAACAATTGATAATGACCTCCAAGCAACGGACTACACCTTCGGATTCGACACCGCAGTATCTATCGCAACCGATGCAATGGACCGTCTACGCACCACCGGCGAATCTCACCACCGTTGCATGGTTGCAGAGGTGATGGGGCGTCACGTTGGATGGATTGCGCTACATTCTGGTATGTCTGCAGGCGCTCACGCCGTCCTGATCCCAGAACAAAAAGTTTCGATGGAACAAGTTGCAAAGTGGGTCAGCGAAGTTCACGAACGCGGACGCTCCCCCTTGGTTGTTGTCGCAGAGGGCTTCATCCCTGAAGGGTTCGATGAAGTACTGCACAATAAAGGCCTTGAAAAAGACGGTCGCCCACGTCTTGGCGGTATCGGAGAATACGTCACCCAAGAACTCGAACGTATCACCGGAATTGAAACGCGCAACACCATTCTTGGTCACATCCAGCGAGGTGGAGCACCTACCGGTTTTGACCGCGTTCTGGCAACTCGTCTTGGTATGGCAGTTATTGATATGGTTCATGACAAAGACTGGGGCAAAATGGTAGCTCTCCAAGGCACCGACATTAATCGCGTAGACCTCTCAGTAGCACTTGACGGACTAAAAACTGTTCCGCAAGAACGCTGGGATGAAGCTAAAGTTCTCTTTGGACGCTAAAGAATAAAGCCACCTCATAAAAGCTGAGGGCTTTGGGTGTATTACCACAAGTAATACACCCAAAGCCCTCAGTCGTATCACCAAAGTTTATTCTTCACGACGTAAGAATTGGCGACGTTCTTGGCGCCCAACAGCTTGCCCTGCATCAGCAGAGACGATGACAGTCTGAGCCGCTGCATAATGAACTTCGCCAGCACCCTCCAGCTCATCAACAATACGCAACGGAGCTTGAGGATCCACAGAGCGTTTAATAACGGCTAGCGCAATAGGCCCCGCTTCCCAATGCTGAGCGACAGAAGTGATAACCCCTACTTTCCGAGTGTTGAAATACACGCCAGCGCCAACAGTTGGCAGAGTATGTTCAGAACCATCTAAGTCAAGAAAAACCAAACGTCGAGGAGGGTGCCCGAGGTTATGTACACGAGCAACCGTTTCTTGACCTTTGTAACAGCCTTTAGAAAGATGCACTGCACTTCGCAGATAATCTAGCTCATGAGGAATGCTCTTATAATCGACTTCTGTTGCGTATCGAGGTCTCCACGCTTCAATACGTAACGCTTCAGCAGCCCACATGCCTACAAGCTCGCAAGCACTAGCAATATCTAGGAGTTCTTCACGAGGGATAATAGACATGAAACGTTGGTAGTCGCAGGCAGGATGTTCTTGTGCGTCTATTTCGGTGTAACTGACTCCCCCAGCACAAACACTATGCCAAGGGTCTTCCCAACACGGAGCTTTCGAGAGAGCCTCCGGCACCTGAGTATTCGTACGAGGGTCATCCCAAGAACACAGCACCGCATAGTCTTCGCTGACATCAGAAACCGTCACATCAAGCATAAATTTCATAGAGTTGAGGTACTCGCTCAATGGCTGATTCTGTTGTGGTTCGCATATTAGCCAGAGTTTCTCCCCATCTTCAAGAACATACGGGGCATACTCAATACGCCCTTGTGGGCTAAGTAATAGCAACTCGGTACTATGGTGAGCAGATAGCCCCGAAAGTTCTTGTGAAGAGAGAGAACTAAGCCAACGATGCCGGTCAGACCCACCAACGGTAACTACCCCAAGATGAGAATAATCAGCAATGACATGGTGTTCAGCGCCTAAGCTGATACGTCGTTGCTCTCTAATGGGGTCACCATAATGTGCCGCTACGGGTGCGTCTACGCCAGAACCAGCAAATACGCCGTATGCCTGATGAAGAGGGCTAAGGTACTCTGACATCTTCTAGTTCTCGGTATCTTTCGAAGAGTCTTCGGAAGTTTCAGCTTCGGTGTTAAAGACATGTCCGCCAAGGTCCAGACCGCTCATGGAACCTGTTTTGCGTAGTTCTGCTGAAGCATGTTTATGGAGTTTTCCCTCTTGATCAGCAATTTCCCAATCCCACATGAGGTTTCCATTGACCAGACCCCAAAGACGCACTGACCCAGCGTATTCTTTAGAGATTTCATCGCGCATGAGGTTTCCGGTTTGCATACGAATAACAGGGCCTTTAATGAGCCCTACATAGTTTTCGCTAATACCGCCGGGGTGAGTGATAGCAGCAAGAATGTTAAACCCGTCATCACCGTTACGTAGTTTTTCAACTGATTCGGCGTCAGGGTACGCAGGTACGATGTCAGCAGGTTTGAGTCCTGGGCCAACATCTGCATCGCATTGGGTTCTGTCAATCTGCCAGAAACCAGTCTCTACTGTGAGCGGGCGCAGTTTATTTCCGTCATCGTCAAGGAGGAAGGACTCTGCACGGTATTCAACGAAGGGTAAACCATCTTGTGTAAATGTCATGATTTGTCCAAATGGTGTTCCGTTTTCTTCGTCGTACCATAAGGTTCCGGTACCTTCCCACGTGCCAAGAAGCCATGAGAGTGGAACAAGTTCGGGGGTTAAATTACTGGGAATTTCAATAGGCATGGTTCTAGTCTATAAGCCATCATAATTTTGCGCGATACTACAGCTACATCAACAAAAAACTTATATTTTCTGGTGTTCAGAAGAACGCAATAAAAAAGAGGTGTCAACGCTCTACAGTGAGCGTCAACACCTCTCATAGAGTCGACGATTGGAAAATATTATTTTTGCCCTTTAAAAAGCCCTCGAACAACAGCAAACATGCTTCCGAAGATGCATGCCCCCGATAAAGCTAATAGGCAAAGAAAGAAAATTTCTAGTGCAACGTTCATGGGCTTCACCCTATCATAGATGTGAGCATAATCGCGATAACATAGCTGATGACTCCCACAAAGGCTACCGGTGTAACACCCAATGTTACGGCCCCTCGTCGAGGCCCTTCTTGAGGCCCAGCAGAGACAAGACGCGCACCAACTAACGCTGTTAATACGCAGACGATAGTCCCCGCCACCATCATCGGCAACGGAGAATGAGTGCTCTGATACACATTAGCCAGCCCTACCCATCCGGCAACGGAAACAGAAGCGAGAACGCCGGTAGAGCACGCTATCACCGACTCTAATCTGCCGCGAGCGCCTTCGCCTCGAGAAAGCTCAATTAGGAAGCTTGCAACGACGCCTAACGCTGCAATGGCAGGTAGGAGGTAGAGTCGCTGTTGTTGCGTGTGGATGGTGAGAGTCATAGTGACCGCGCATAACCCGCTGAGCAGAATAATTACGGAATGAGAGTAGATTCTTCTGACTCGACGTAGTTCAGCCACGCCGGTTGCCGCAGGCCATCCTCCCGCAATAAGAGCCACTACCAAAAAACCGAATCCAGCAGTCAAGGTGGGGCTAAAAAAAGAAGTGACAATAAAGCATAGAAGAGAGAAAAATGCGCAGAGAGCTACAAGCCGATACCGTGAAGATGTTGTTCTTCCGATAGCGCCGATGCGCCCTGAATACATCACCTGATCACGGTGTTTTCTAAGTTGTGGGATGAAGTTTCGGTAGATGTAACCGTTTGTACGGTGGGGTGTTTTAGCCATATATGCCTATTTTCTCGCTGACCGTCGATATCTTCTCAAGTGCTTTCTGCAATGTCTTCTTAGGAACTACTCTACCTAGTGTTTTTCTTAAGAGGTGTATCCATATTCGGTTCACGTCGTGTTCAGTTCAATATAAGTTTTATATGATGGTCTACATATTGTTTTTGTAGAGTACGAACTCAACACCGTCCGATGTATCAAGGAGAGATAACGAAAGATGCTTCATATTCTTTTACTTTCGGATCTCTCTCCTTCTCCTGTTCAGGTGTTACCAGCTTTAGATTTGTTGAGTCACCGATGTGAACAGGCACCGTTAAATCTTTCTGTAGCGCAGATTGATACCGAAAATACTGATGTGGTGTTTATTGATGCCAGAGAGGCGCTTGTAACAGCTCGCAATACGGCTCAGCTTCTCAAGGCTGCCGGTTTAAGTGTTCCTGTTGTCATGGTGCTAACCGAAGGCGGTATGGCGGCAGTGTCTAACACGTGGATGGTCGATGATATTATTCTTGATTCTGCAGGGCCTGCAGAGTTAGAAGCACGTTTGCGTCTTGTCACCGCTCATATAGAGCAAGAAGTTGAAGACTCAACCGTGATACGAAGCGGTTCTGTCACTATCGATGAGGCATCGTATACTGCCCGTTTGCACGGGACTCCTTTGAACCTTACCTATAAAGAGTTTGAGCTGCTCAAGTTCTTGGCACAACATACGGGAAGAGTTTTTACTCGTAGTCAGTTGCTATCAGAAGTGTGGGGATACGATTATTTTGGTGGCACTCGTACAGTAGATGTGCATATCCGTCGTTTACGCTCAAAATTAGGGATTGAGCATGAGCACCTTATTTCGACGGTGCGCAATGTTGGATATAGTTTTAACGCTCCACGTTCCTAAACCGTTGAGAATCGTAGGTTATGCCCTGTTCACTGGTTGTTTAACGAGATTTTAGGGGATCTTCTCATCTCATTATGGCGTCTTGTTCGCTTCATAAACCATCACTCGCGGTAGAGTTAAGAGGATAGTTATTTGTCCTCTATATCTATACGTAAAGAATCCGGTGACGTTGTCATGTCTTATCGCGAAGTGCAAGAGTTTAACACCTGCACTGTTGCTCTCTCACGGTCAATACACGATTTTGCCCAATCTTTACTCAGCGTAGAAGGGACGTGCCCGTTCTCAGAGCAGTCTCTTCTTCTGGTCGATAGAATCTGCCATAGCTCAGGGCAAGAACCATCACCCATGGTGGGGGTCAGCATGTATGAGGGCACGACCCTCATAGGGGTGTTTCTTGCATTAAACATTGAAGGGACACAACTTCTTATAGAGGGGGGTGTGCACCCACAATATCGAGGGCAAGGTCTTGGTTCGGCGCTCACACAAAAGCTCTTTGAGCGTATCGACACAGATTACCCGCACTATACTCGCGTAGCGTGGGCGCATCAGGTTCGTGCAGAACAGGGCCAACAGCTCATTGAACGTTCTACGCATTTAGCGCAACGTCATGGCCTCGAGCCGGTACGACGTCTACACCAGCTTGAATTTGAGCTCACACCAAGCTCTCGTCAGCAACTATCAGAATTAGTTCAACACAACCCTATTTCAGCAGAATACACGGTGCGTCCGTTTATTCCAGGTACTGATAACCAGCAGTGGCTAGAGCTTAACGCTCAGGCCTTCGCACAACACCCAGAGCAAGGATCACTTACCGCAGAAGACTTAGCTCAAAGGCTCCACGCTGATTGGTTTAACGCTGAGGGTTTCTTACTTCTTGAAACCATACAGCCCCTAGAAGATGGCCAAAAACAGACACCACAGCTTGCAGGTTTTCATTGGACCAAAATACCGGCAGGACAAGAACATCAAAAGCTTCGAGAAGGCGAAGTCTATGTTCTTGCGATATCCCCTGAACATCAAGGAAAAAATCTTGGTAAGGCACTCTTATTTGAGGGGATGAACTATCTGGCACAAGTACGACTCAAAGACGGCTCGTCTTTGAACCGAATTATTTTATATGTCGATGAAGAAAACCATGCCGCGTGGAATCTTTACCGTCAGATAGGTTTTGAGTCTCTTTCTACCGACATTATGTATGCCATAACAGCACACTAAACACCTGAGCTCATTTTTATAAAACTTACATATACCCGTTGTTCTACCGTTGAAAGGAACATCATGGCCGAAAAAGTTCAGCGTCAGCGCCCGATAGATGTTGAGGAGAATTCTCAGCATATCGTCACAGATATTAGCAAAATCGAACGTGCAAAAACTCAAGGAGACCGCATTGAGGCGGTAGAGAAACTTGTGCTTCCAGATGTTCAAGGAAACTTCGGCCCAGAACGTTTCTTAGATCGAGAAACAAGCTGGCTAGATTTTAATACTCGTGTTTTAGAGCTGGCAGAAGACCCCGATTTATATTTGCTTGAGCGTCTCAACTTCTTATCCATCGTTGGGTCAAACCTCGATGAATTCTTTATGGTGCGCGTAGCAGGCTTACGTCGACGTATTGCAACAGGTATTGCTGTTCCCACCCCTGCTGGCCTATCGGCAGACGCGCAAATGGAACAGATTGCAGACTCTGCCCATCAGCTGATGGAACGTCAGCACCGTTGTTTCCATCAAGAAATTCTCCCTGCGCTGGCACAAGAGAATATTTATCTTGTTCGCTGGTCAGACATCACCAAAGAAGAGCAAAAACGCCTCACCCAATACTTCTTATCTGAGGTATTTCCTATTCTTACTCCGTTGGCTGTAGACCCAGCACACCCCTTCCCCTATATTTCGGGGCTATCGTTGAATCTTGCGGTGGTTATACGTAGTCCGCAAAGCGGTAAATCCCTCTTTGCGCGCCTGAAAGTTCCCGATCAAATTGATCGTATGATCTCTTTAGATGGGTCTCGTGCGCTGAACTCTCCTTCACGTGAAGCACGTTTTATCTCCCTTGAAGAAGTTATCTCTCATAACTTGGATTATCTCTTCCCTGGTATGGAAATTGTTGAACAGCATGCGTTCCGTGTAACCCGTAACGAAGATTTAGAGGTTGAAGAAGATGATGCAGAAAACCTGCTCAAAGCTCTCGAAAAAGAGTTGCTCCGTCGTCGTTTCGGCCCTCCGGTACGTTTAGAGGTTGAAGACACTATCACCCCCTATACGCTATCTTTGCTCATCTCTGAGCTACGCATCGAAGAATCTGAAGTGTATAAGCTACCAGCGCCTTTAGATTTGCGTGGTATGAGCCCCATTGTTAAAGCTAATCGTCCAGCCTTGCATTACCCTAAGCATGTTGCTCACACTTCACGATGGCTCAATGAGAACGAAACCTCAAAAGCTGCAAAAGTTTTTGCGGCAACACGTTCACATGATGTGCTGCTCCACCATCCTTATGATTCTTTTGCAACGAGTGTTCAAGCATTTTTGGAACAGGCAGCTGCAGACCCGAATGTTATGGCCATTAAGCAGACGTTGTACCGCACTTCTGGAGATTCTCCGATTGTGGATGCGCTGATTGAAGCTGCTGAAGCCGGTAAACAGGTACTTGCTCTTGTCGAAATTAAGGCACGTTTTGATGAAGAAGCCAATATTAAATGGGCTCGTAAGCTAGAACGTGCTGGTGTCCATGTGGTGTATGGCATTGTGGGTCTTAAGACGCACTGTAAACTTTCGCTGGTTGTTCGTAAAGAAGGCGACAAGCTCCGTCGTTACTGCCATATCGGTACGGGTAATTATCATCCCTCTACTGCACGGTTCTATGAGGATTTGGGTCTGCTTACCTGTGATGAACAAATTACAGAAGATGTCTCACGTCTATTCAATCAGCTCTCAGGATATGCTCCCAAAACGAGTTATACGTCGTTGCTTGTGGCGCCACATTCTATTCGTTCTGGGCTGATTGAGCATATTAACCGTGAGATTGAACATCAGCTTGCTGGTCGAGAAGCAAAGATTCAGATTAAATGTAATTCCATGGTGGATGAAGCAATTATTGACTCTCTCTATCGCGCCTCTCAAGCCGGTGTTAAGGTCAATGTTGTTGTCCGTGGCATTTGTTCTTTACGTCCTGGAGTTCTGGGCTTATCAGAGAACATTCAGGTGCGTTCCATTTTGGGACGTTTCTTAGAACATTCTCGTGTGTTTACCTTTGCTAATGGTTCAGAACCGAAAATTTTTATCGGTTCTGCAGATATGATGCACCGCAACCTTGACCGTCGTGTAGAAGCGTTAGTCCCTATCAAGAATGAGGCCCACCAACAATATCTATTGGATATGTTTGACCTCTATGTTTCAGATAGCACCTCAAGCTGGCACCTTGATAGCCAAGGTACGTGGAAACGTCATTATCTGGATCAGGATGGCAATCCGCTAACAGATGTTCAATCCTATTATTTGGAATCTCGAGAGCGTCGACAGAGAAAATAATAACTTTTTAGAGTTTGAGTCGTAAGCGGATTATCATTTGTGCGCTTCGATTCTTTAGAATGTCTTGTGGAAGGTTTTCTTCCACAAGACATTCTTTGTTCACACACAGGTAAGGCCCCTCCGCTATGGCAAAAGAGTCGGTGTATTCTGCTCATCGTTGTGATGACGATTATTCGGTGACACGTGTTAGCGATAACGAAGTACCTGTTACGGCAGCAGGATGTATCGTCTGGCGTTATAAGCATGAGCGTTTAGAGACTCTCATCATCCACCGCCCTCGCTATGATGATTGGTCGTGGCCTAAAGGCAAACAAGATAGTGGCGAAACAATTGCTGAAACTGCTATCCGTGAAGTCCGTGAAGAGGTGGGGTTAGACGTTACGCTTGGGGTGCCTCTGGCCCGCACCGAATATCCTGTTAAACGTAAAACAAAACATGTTTACTATTGGGCGGCGGAAGTATCTGCTGCCACAAAACCTCACGCCGATATGGGTGAGGTAGATGAATTGCGCTGGGTCACGCCAGAACAGGCGTTTACCATGCTAACCAACGAAACAGATCAAGAACCTCTTGAAGCGTTAGTTCGTCTTTGGGAGCAAAAAGATCTTGCAACTCGTTCTCTTGTGGTGATTCGTCATGCAAAAGCTAAGCCACGTTCAACGTGGACTGCTGCCGAGGGGGAACGCCCGTTAGCGGCAACTGGTAAACGTCAAGCATTATCGGTATGCCGACTTTTACAAGCTTGGGCTCCTCAAAAAATTTATTCTTCACCGTGGAAACGCTGTATGCAAACAGTGGCTGCATACACTAAAAATACGGGTATCACTATTAAAGAGAAGTCTTCTTTGACGGAGGATTCTCATCATCGTCACCCTAAACGTGTTGTGCGTTTTGTGGAATCTCTTTTTGATAAAGAATATCCGGTGGCTTTGTGTACTCATCGTCCTGTTTTGCCGACGGTTGTTGAGGTTTTTGCGAAGAGTGTTCCTCAGTCTATAGCCAAAAATTTTCCTTCTCGTGACCCACGTTTAGAGTTAGGTGAGTTGTTGGTGCTTCATATCAGTAAGTTACGTCCTACGCGTATTGTATCGTGGGAGCGTATTCGTTCTTTTGACGACTAATCAGCTCACCATATTAGGTGTGTTGTTAACCTCTCTCTTTTTCTAGGAGAGAGGTTATTCTTATTTTGCGTAGGCTAAGATAACTGGTATCTAGTTTTATTGTTGTCTACCAGATTTTCCTATGTTCTCTTCTGCTCCAGCGTCTAACTCATCCATTCCTACATCCTGTGAAGATATGTCATCTGCACAGCCTGTTCCTACCCCTTATGAAGATTTATTAGCCGAGATTATGGAGCAGGGACAAGATAAAGCAGACCGTACCGGTACGGGTACACGCTCAGTTTTTGGTCGGCAGATGCGTTTTGATTTGAGGGAGTCTTTTCCCCTCATCACCACAAAACGTGTTCATTTTAAGTCGATTGTTTTAGAGCTTCTATGGTTTTTGCGCGGAGATTCTAACGTACGTTGGTTACAAGAGCGCGGTGTCACCATCTGGGATGAATGGGCAGATGAGAACGGTGATTTAGGCCCCGTGTATGGTGTGCAATGGCGTAGCTGGCCAACTCCTGACGGGCATAGTGTCGATCAGATTGCGCAAGTTATTGAGTCGTTAAAGAATTTTCCGGATTCTCGCCGTCATATTGTTTCGGCGTGGAACCCTGCAGAAGTAGACCAGATGGCGTTGCCTCCTTGTCACGCTCTCTTTCAGTTTTATGTTACTCACCGTCCAGATGGTGTTGATGAGTTAAGCTGCCAGTTGTATCAGCGTTCTGCTGATATGTTCCTTGGTGTGCCGTTCAATATTGCCTCCTATGCACTTTTGACGCATATTATTGCTAAAGAAGTGGGAATGGTTCCTGGTGAGTTTATTTGGAGTGGTGGAGATTGCCATATTTATTCCAACCACTTTGAACAGGTGAGAGAGCAACTTTCGCGAGAGGCTCGCCCCTACCCCACTTTAGAGATTCGTGATGCTACGTTAGAAACCTACGAGTACGAAGATTTTGAGCTTGTAGGTTATGACCCGCATCCAACCATTAAAGCGCCTATCGCCGTTTAGGCGTCAGGTTATTCTGGCTAAGGAATACCCGTTATGAGTAGTTTTGTTCTTCACGCTATTTGGGCTCAGGCAGCAAACCGAGCGATGGGACGTGAGGGCACTATGCCGTGGCATGTGTCCGAAGATTTGCGTTTCTTCCGGCAATGTACAACAGGGTCAGCTGTGGTGATGGGTCGTAAGACGTGGGAGTCTTTCCCCGAGGCGTTCCGTCCGCTGCCGAACCGTTTTAATATTGTTGTTTCTCGTTCTATTAGTGCTCCGGTTGAGCGTGATGGTGCGTTGTGGGTGGGTTCTTTAGAGCAGGCTCTTGAAGGTGCTGCTACTCCAGAAAAGTTTGACGTCGGTGTCCCCTGTCAGGCTATTTCAGAAGACGATGATACAGCGCAGAATATTTGGCTTATCGGCGGTGCACAATTATTTGAGCAGGCGCTTCACCGTACCGATTTACCGGTAGTACGTTCTGGTGCTGTTGAGCAGATTCTTCGCACCACCTTTGATGTTGCGGTAGAAGACGCTGATGTGTTCGCTCCCATCATTGATGAACAATCTTTTGCTTCGGTTGAGAGGGTCACTTCTTTCGTCAGTGAGCAGGGGTGGATTAGCCCGCGCGCCGGTGAGAAGAACAGCCCTGTTCGTTGTGTCATTGAGCGTCTTATTCGTTCATAATGCGGGGTGTTCTGACCAATATATGAACCGTAGGTTCGGTTCTGTTCCTTCAGGCGCGGTAGACTGTCCCTATGAATTTTACGACCGGTGACTCAGTAGCTTTTGTTGGATATCGTGGCATGGTTGGGTCTGTGCTGATGAAACGTATGGAAGAAGAAGACGATTTTTCAGGTATTACTCCCGTCTTCTATTCCACCTCTCAGGCAGGTCAACCAGCTCCTTCGTTTAAAGGGGCAGAATCCAACGATGTTCTTCATGATGCGTATGATATTGAGGATTTAGCGCGTCATCGTGTCATTCTCACCACTCAAGGTGGCGACTATACGTCACGAGTACATCCCCAGTTGCGCGAACGCGGGTGGGACGGTATCTGGATTGATGCAGCGTCCACTTTACGTATGAACGATGATTCAGTGATTGTTCTTGATCCGGTGAACCGTCATGTGATTGACCGTGCCCTTGAATCGGGTGTTAAAGATTTTGTGGGCGGTAACTGTACTGTTTCCTGTTTGTTGATGGGTCTTGGCGGTTTGTTCAAGAACGGTCTTGTTCAGTGGGCTAGTTCGATGACTTATCAGGCAGCTTCTGGTGGCGGTGCCCGCCATATGCGTGAGGTTCTCAAGCAATTCCGTGATGTGTCTGCTGAGGTCAGTGCGGATCTTGACGACCCTGCCGCAGCCATTTTGGATATTGACCGTCAGGTTCTTGCAAAGCAGCGTTCTGGTCAGCTAGATACTGAACAATTTGGTGTGCCGTTGGCAGGTTCGTTGATTCCGTGGATTGATAGCGATTTGGGTCAGGGGCAGTCTCGTGAAGAGTGGAAAGCTGAAGTTGAGACGCAGAAGATTCTGGGGCTTTCCGATGATGAGCGTGTTTTGATGGATGGTTTGTGTGTGCGTATTGCGACGATGCGTTCTCATTCTCAGGCTTTGACGCTCAAACTTACGGAGGATATCCCGTTGGCTGAGATTGAGCGTTTGATTGATGAGGATAATCCGTGGTCTAAGGTTGTTCCGAATACTCGTGAGGATTCTATGCGTGAGTTGACTCCGGTTGCTGCTTCTGGTTCTTTGGAGATTCCGGTTGGACGTTTGCGGAAGATGTCGATGGGGCCAGAGTATTTGAGTGCTTTTACGGTAGGTGACCAATTATTGTGGGGTGCTGCTGAGCCGGTACGTCGTATGCTCAATATTGTGACGGGAAAGCTATAAGAGGGTTTTTTGTTCGCCTTGCTCATGTTGTTGTGGCGGGTGTTGCTTCTTGATAAAAATACGCGGTATTTGACTGTTCTGAGAGAGTTCGTCACATACCGCGTATTTTTATGGTGTGTAGGTTTTATATTTGGTTTTTTCGTTGGCGACGTTCTTCAGCTCGCGCTTTAAAACGGCGCCAGATGCCGAGAACTTTTGCTTTAGCCCAGAGGTTGAGTCGGTGTGCCCACGCAAATTCGGTGCCCCATAACCCCATGCCGAGGAAGATGAAGAGCCATCCTGGGCCGGGCGTTACGAGCATGACGATTCCGGCAAGAATGCAGAGGAGCCCTACCGTGATAACGATGAAACGGTGTATGACCAAAAGTAGCGGGTGTTTGCTCATAAAGTTTCGTAGCTTCGCTAGTTTTTGGTGGATTTTGCTATCTTGACTCTCATTAATTTCTTGGTCTAAAGACATTGTTTTTAGGCCTTCCCACTTTTATCAAACGCTCATCGTTAGGAGTGTAAAAACTATTTATATCCTAAAAAGCTGGTGAGTTTCCGATAAATGCTGGTGAGTTAGTCTAGCGTTACGCCGACCATGACGGGTTCTGGTACTAAATGGACACCAAATTTTTGGGTTACGCCCTCACGTACGGTACGAGCAATGGCTAGGATGTCTTGGCATTGCGCGTTTCCGCGGTTAGTGATGGCCAGAGTGTGTTTTGTTGACAGTGATGCTCTAGCACCGCAGATATCGTGTTGTTCGGCATCTAGCCCAAAACCTTTGGAGAATCCGGCGTGTTCAATCAACCATGCCGCGCTGAGTTTGGTTTTGCCGTCGATGAGGTTTCCTTGTGCATCGTAGACGGGGTATTGGGGTGCGTCTTGTGGAAGATGTTCAAGCTGGGTGTTGTCGATAATGGGGTTGGTAAAGAAGGAGCCGGTGGAATAGGTGTCTCGGTCTTGTGGGTTCAGCACCATTCCTTTTGATGCGCGTAGCATCAGCACTTTTTCTCGTACGTCTTGTAGTTCTGCTCGGTCTCCTGCATTAACTCCGAGTTGTCGGGCTAGTTCTGCGTATCGGATGGGGGCAGATTCTGCTCGTTTTTCGAGGGTGAAGACGACGCTGAGCACAACATAGCGGGAGAGCCCGTTAGACATGTGTTGTTTCAGGAGTGAGTCTCGGTAGGAGAAGCAAAGTTCTTCGTTGCTGAAAGTGATGATTTCGTTGGTGTTTCTATCCCATACGCGTACCTGTGTGATGGTGTGCGCTACTTCAGAGCCGTAGGCGCCAACGTTTTGTACGGGGGTTGCGCCAACGGTTCCGGGGATACCAGAGAGCGCTTCTACCCCAGACCAGCCTTCGTTCACTGCGTGTTCTACGAATCCGTCCCAAGAGTGTCCAGCTTGTACACGGACGGTGACGGCTGTTTCGTTGCTATCAGCGTCAAGGATTTCTATGCCTTCGGAGACGATATGGAGTACTGTTCCGTTGAATCCTTCGTCTGAGACGAGGATATTTGAGCCTCCACCGATAATTAGAAGAGCATCTGAGCGTTGCTGTACATCTTTGAGCGCGTTGATGATGTCTGCTTCGGAGGATGCTCGAATATAGGTTTTTGCGGGTCCGCCAACTTCTGCGGTGGTTATTTCTTTCAACAACATTTCATTCACGTTCTCTAGTCTAGCGTGCGTGGCGGTTGTTCATTCTGTTCTGAATGAACCTGTATCGAAGTTATTATGGGCAAAGATTCGGTGTATATGGGGCGGTGTTGTGTGGTTTTTTCTGGTGGTCTGAGGTGTTTGGTGAGGAACATGGAGAGGAGGATGAAGCCGAGAACGATGGAGAGTCCTTGGCGGATACCGAAGTGTTCTCCGAGTAGTCCAAGTAGTGGTGGTCCGCCGAGGAAGGCGGCGTATCCAATGGTTGATACGACTGAGACGCGCACCGCTGATTTGTGAGGGTCGTCTGAGGCGGCTGACATGCCGGTGGGGAATCCAAGTGAGACGCCGATACCCCAGATGAGTAGCCCGAAGAATCCGATGAGAATGTTGGGTGCGAGGATGAAGATGCTCAGCCCGCATAGGGCTAAGGTGCAGGTGGCGCGTATGACGGGGACTCTGCCGTAACGGTTAAGGAACCATGTTCCGCTCAGCCGTCCAAAGGTCATGGCTCCAACGAATACGGCGTAGCCGATGGAGCCGGTCGTGGCGCCTGCCCCATATTCTTGGGTGAGGGCTAGTGCTGCCCAGTCGTTGGCGGAGCCTTCGGCGAGCGCCATGCCGAGGACGAATAGTCCGATGAAGATGGTGTGTTTGTCGCGCCATGCGTCTCGTACACGGTAGGAGGAGACTTGTTGCATGGTGTGGGTGTCTTCTGCTCCGTAGTGTTCGCTGTGGCATTGGTAGATGGAGTATGCGACGATGATGGCGATGAGGCAGGCGAAGTAGATGCTGTGCCAGAGGAATGGTATGCCAAGTTGGGTGTCGAGGGCGCTCAGGAGTGCTCCGACGACGGTTCCGATGGAGAAGAAGCCGTGCATGGTGGAGGTGACGAACCGTCCTAATGCTCTTTCGACAGCGACGCCTTGAACGTTGGCTGAGACGTTTGAGACGGCGCTGCCTAGTCCTATGGTGCTAAGGCAGATGACGGCGAGGGGGATGTTGCTGTGGTGTACGGCGATGCCGACTCCTGCTAGACCGCAGGTTGAGATGAGGTAGCTGAGGCTGAGGCAGCGTCTTGCGCCAAAGCGTGAGACGAGTACTCCGGAGACGGTGACGGCGAGGAATGAGCCGAGTGTTTGGGCGAGGAGGAGTAGTCCCATGGGTCCGGCAGAGAGGTCTAGCCCGTGAGCGATATCGGGTAGGCGTGCTAGCAGCCCCGATAATGCTAGTCCGCTGGCAAAGAATATTGCCAGAATAGCTCGGTACCAGGTGTTGATGTCTTTTCTGCTCAGAGGGGTTGAAACCAACCGGATGCCCTTTCGACCAGTAGTGTGAAGTTGTTTGTTTTTAGAGTTGTACGATGGCTTGTGCTTTGAGGAGAACTTTTTGTTCTTTGCCGTTTTCGTCTGTGGTGGTGACGGTGAGGTCTACTCGTGTTTGTTGTGTGTCGGGGTAGAGTTCCGCAATTTTTCCTGAAACGTGCACGGTTGCGGTGGGTTCTTGGGGGTTTTGTTGTGCTGGTGCGTCGGGAACGATGACGGGTTTGCTGAAACGGCATTGGTAGTCGATGATGGCGCCGGGGTCGGCTGCCCATTCGCTGACGAGGTTGATGGCTAGCCCCATAGTGTACATTCCGTGGGCGATGACTCCTGGTAGTCCTACGGATTGTGCGAACCGTTCGTTCCAGTGGATGGGATTGTAGTCTCCTGATGCTCCGGCGTATTTGATGAGGTCGGCTCGGCTAATAGAAAAGCTTGTGTTGCCGATATTCTCGCCTTTTTCGAGGGTGTTGAAGGTTGGTTTCATGGTTATTCTCCTCGAATGAGTAGTGAGGTGGTGCAGGTGCTCAGTAGTTCGCCATCGGTGGTGTGTAGTTCTTCACGTGTGGTGAGCATTGCGCTAGTGCCAATCATGCGGAGGTTTTCTACGTGCACGGAGGTGATGATGTTATCTCCGGCGGTGATGGGTTGGTGGTGGGTGAATCGTTGGTCGGCGTGGACGACTCTGCTGAAGTCAATGCCTGATTCTGGGTCTTGAATGAGTAGGCTATCTGCTTGTTGTGCCAAGATGATGGCGTAGGTTGGTGGTGCAATAATGTCACGATAGCCGGCTTTTTGTGCGGTTTTGGTGTCGTGGTGTAGGGGTGATTGTGCTTGTGTTGCGTGCGCAAATTCTCGGATGTGTTCTTTTCCAACGGTGTAGGGGGTGTTGTTGGTGTATGTTTTTCCGAGGATTTCGGGGTTAATTTTTTGGGTGTTGGGCATGGTCTTAGTCTATAGCTTTGAGGTGAAGATGACCTATTCTTGCTTTGTTTTTGTGATGTGCTGTCGGGGTGAAGGTGCTGGTTATTCCCTTATTGATATTGTTTTGGAAATCTCAAGTTTTATTGAGAGTCTGCTTGTGACAGAAAAATGGACAGCTAATTGCAATGTCGTTAGTGACGCTTAGCACTGGTGCTATTGGCATGATGAATACTTTTCTTGTAGCTGTCATTGAATGCCGTAAAGAAATCGGGTTACGGCTTGCTCTTGGTACAAACCCTCTCTGAAGGGTAAAACTTCTCTCCCATCCCCCATACACGTTAAGAGGTGCTTGTGATACTAGCTGTATCACAAGCACCTCTTAATATTTTACGTAGCTAAAATGGTGAAACCGTTACTGTTTTACGCGCTATATGCCGTAGCTTTCTTCAGGGTACGAGGTGAACGGATATCAAGGATAAATCCAATCACTGCAGCGATGAGAGTCGGTACAGCCCAACCTAGCTCTTGAGAGAAACCAGGAGACCAGCTAATGAGTGGCGCAATTATTGCAGAGCCCCACCCTAAGGTGTTCAATGCCGATAAGCTGGCAAAAGCTACTGCTACGCCCAATGCACCACGGAACGTCCAATAAAGATTCTTACCGGTGAAGGGTTCGATAAGAGTCAAGAAAATCAAAGTGATAGCGGCGGGATACAGAACCCCAATAATCGGAGCAGCAACCATCAGTACTGCGCTCAGTCCCAAGGTTGATAGGGCAAAAGCAATCAGAGAGAAAATTACTAGCCATACACGGTAAGAAATAGCGGGTACTAATTTAGCGAAGAATTCGCTTGTTGCGCCTAAAAGACCAACAGCAGTAGTCAAACATGCCAAAAGGACGATGAGCCCAAATATGCTAGCACCCCAGCTTCCCATGGTCTGCTCTGCAGCATATGAGAGAAGTTGTGCGCCGTCTTCAAAAGAACGCCCTTGAGGAATATGCGCACCAATAATCGCTAGACCAGCATAAACGATTGCGAGAAGAACACCAGCAATGATGCCAGCGATACTCACACCACGGGTGAGCGCTCGCCCTTGAGGGATGCCTTTATGTTGCAAGGACGATACCACGATGATGCCAAATGCTAAGGCAGCCAGAGAGTCCATGGTGAGATACCCAGAAATAAAGCCAATGCTCAAGGGGTGTTCACCGTATTTTTCGGTAGGAGCTGGTGCGTCGCCACTAAAGGTTGAAATACCTAAGATGACGAGTACAGCAAGCAATAGTAGAAGTAGCGGGGTTAGCACTTTACCAAGAGCATCAACGATAGTTCCAGTGTGTAAGCATAGGGCAAAGCTGACGCCAAAGAAGAGTGCGCTAAAAAGTGCTGCAGCAGGTAAAGAATCAATACCGAAGATGGGTACGACGGCAGTGGAAAAGCTGACGACTGCAGTACGTGGTAATGCGTAGAATGCGCCGATAGAAAGATATACCAGTACGGGGAAAAGAACACCGAAAATTACGCCGCCGCGGTTGGCGAGGTCATGTATATCGCGTCCGGAGATAGCGATAGCGAGGATACCTAGTACGGGTAGAGCGACTCCTGTCAGAAGAAAACCAATGAGTGCGGGAATAAAGTTTTCTCCGGCTTCGGCGCCAAGGGCTGGCGGGAAGATGAGGTTTCCTGCACCGAAGAACATAGAAAAGAGCATCAGTGCAGCGATAAAGATTGTTGATAAGTTTCGTACGGGGTGAGAGGTATGCACGGTTATAACCCATCATGATGAAATGTTGTATGGAACGATAGCAAAAAGCTCCTACGGCTAGAGCATTGTGTGCTACACCGTAGGAGCTACTAAAAAAGCTCATTCAGATGTTATCTGAATGAGCTTTTTGCTGAGCCCCGACCGGGAA